>JBOHSH010000106.1:0-35570 GCA_050733195.1 Gemmatimonadales bacterium | reverse complement strand
GCGGGCGCGGCCGAGATCGGGCGCCAGCCGGTAGAACTGCCGGTAGGCGTCGAACAGCGGGGCCACCGCGTCGAGGTCCTCGAGACCGGCACGTCGAATCGTGGGCATATCAGCCGGGCGGTCGGTCGTCGGGATGAAGTATACGGCGGGCCGGAGAACGGCTCATCCGAGGACGATCGGGGCGAGGAGCCACACGACCGCCACGATCACGAACACGCCGACTACGTCGAGGAGGATTCCCGCGCGGGCCATCTGCCGGACCGTGATGACCCCCGAGCCGAACACGATGGCGTTGGGCGGTGTCGCGACCGGAAGTGCGAATCCGCAGGAGGCGGCGAATCCGGCGACCAGCATGAGGACCACGGGAGGCTGCCCGACCGACTGGGCCAGCGCGGCCGCGACCGGCATCATCATCGCCGCCACCGCGAGGTTGGAGGCGAGCTCGGACAGGAGCAGCACCGTGGTCGCAAGCCCCAGGTAGATGACCGCGGGGGGAAGCCCGCGGAGCCGCTCCAGCCCGGCGCCCATCCAGGTCGTGATGCCGTGGGTCTCGATCGCGCTCGCCAGGGTGAGCCCTCCCCCGAAGAAGATGAGGACGTCCCAGGGGATGAGCCGGGCCTCGGGCCAGGTCAGCAGCGGCCGCCGGGCGCCGTCTCGCGTGGTGCCCGGCACGACGAAGAGGAGGATCGCCGCGGCCACGCCGATCGACGCGTCCGAGATTCCCGGGATCAGGTCCACCAGGCCGGGGACGTCCAAACCGGCGATCTCCTTGTGCTCGCGGAAGAACCAGGCGAGGGCGGTGATGAAGAAGATGAGGAGCACGCGGGCTTCGCCCCCCCGGATCGGCCCGAGGGCCTCGAGCCTGCTCCGGAGCATGCCGCCGGCGTCCCCGCCGATCGTGGCGCGGGTCGGGAAGGCGATGAAGACCAGGATCACCCAGCAGAGCGGCAGCAGCACCATGGTGATCGGGAGACCCAAGGCCATGAACTCGACGAAGGAGATGCCGGTGCCGGTCAGCTCCCGGATGGCGCCGGCCACCACGAGATTGGGCGGCGTGCCGATGAGCGTGGCCATGCCGCCGATCGAGGCGGCATAGGCGACGCCCAGCATCAGCGCGGTGCGGGAGCGGTCGCCGCCGTTATCCCTCGCGAAGAGCGCCCCGACCGCCATGGCGATGGGATACATCATCGCCGCGGTGGCGGTATTCGAGATCCACATCGAGATGAAGCCGGTCGCGAGCATGACGCCCAGCACGACGCGCCGGCCCGACAGCCCGATCGCGAGGACCATCCGGTAGGCCACGCGCACGTGGCTCTCCCACCGCTCCAGCGCGGCGGCGAGCAGGAAGCCGCCGAGGAAGAGGAAGACGAGATCGTTGGCGTAGGGCGCCGCCGCATCCCGGGTATTCGCGACGCCGAGCACCGGGAACAGCACGAGCGGGAGGAGCGCGGTCGCGAGGATCGGCACGCACTCGGTGATCCACCAGACGACCATCCAGGCGGCGATGCCGAGCGTCCGCCGGCCCGCGGGAGTGAGCTCGGCCGGCCCCAGCAGAACGAGCAGCACGAACAGGAGCGGCCCCGCGACCTGCGCGACCCGGCGGAACCGGGGACTGTCGGCAGAGACCATCGACCACCGGTTGACGGTTGACGGTTGACCGGATGTGACCTGGACGGGTCGGAATAATACCGGAAATACGCCAGTGGCTGGACTTTCGAAGGCCCGGCGCTAGTTTCGCTTCTGCCGCCGTCCGGCGGCGATTCTCAACCAGGAGGCCCGATGCAGGGCACGAAGCTCTTCGGCGTCGCCGCCGGGCTCGTCGTTCTGGGGCTCGGGGGCGCGATTGTCATGGCTCGCGGCGACGACTCGTCCGCCGGCGCGCGGACGCGCCTGTACTACATCGCGGCGGAGGAGACCGACTGGGACTACGCGCCCAGCGGGATCGACCAGATCAGCGGTCACGCGGCGGAGGGTCTCGGCATGTTCGCCATGACGGCCGACGTGGACCGTCTGGGCCACGTGTACCGGAAGGCGATCTTCCGCGAGTACACCGACAGCACCTTCACCACGGTGAAGGAGCGGCCGGCCGAATGGCGGCACCTCGGGATGCTGGGTCCGCTCGTTCGCGCGACGGTGGGCGACACCATCCGGATCGTGTTCCGGAACAAGGCCACGCACCCGCACACGCTCCACCCCCACGGGGTGATCTACAACAAGGACTCCGAGGGAGCCCCCTACGTCGACGGCACGAGCGGCAAGGACAAGGCGGACGACGGCGTGCCGCCCGGCGGCACCCACGTCTACGTCTGGCCGGTCCCCGAGCGCGCCGGGCCGACCCCGCACGAGAGCAGCTCCGTGCTCTGGATGTACCACTCCCACGCCAACGAGGTCCGGGACGTGAACGCGGGCCTCATCGGGCCGATGATCGTCACGGCGCGCGGCAAGGCGAAGCCCGACGGCACGCCCACCGACGTGGACCGGGAAGTGGTGGTGACGTTCGCGGAGATCGACGAGAACGTGAGCTGGTACATCGAGGACAACATCAAGGCCCACTCCACCAACCCGGCCAAGTACCCCCGCAACCTGACCTTCGCCGACTACCCCTACCTGGCCAACCTGCGGGAGTCGCTCAACGGGTTCTCGTTCGGGCATCTGCCCGACATCACCGTGAAGCAGGGCGAGCGCGTCCGGTGGTACGTCTTCGCCACCAGCAACTTCGAGGTACACGCCCCGCACTGGCACGGGCAGACCGTGGTGTCGCACGGGATGCGCACCGACATGCTGCACCTGCTGACGATGCAGATGGTGACGGCCGACATGGTGCCGGACAATCCCGGCACCTGGCTCTTCCACTGCCACGTCGCGCCGCACCTCGAGCTCGGGATGCAGGCGAGGTTCACGGTTACCCCGTGACCAGGTTGAGCAGCCGGTCCTTCACGTAGATCCGCTTCCGGATCTCCTTCCCCTCCGTGAACCGCCGCACCGCGGCGTCGCGGAGCGCGAGCGCGACCACGGCATCCTCGGCCGAGCCGCGCGGCACCTGGATCTTCGAGCGGGTGCGCCCGTTGATCTGGACCGGCACTTCGACCTCCGCGTCGGTGGTGAGCGCCTCGTCCCAGGCGGGCCAGGAAGCGTCGAACACGCTCGTGGTCTGGCCGAGCCGCTCCCAGCACTCCTCGGCGAAGTGCGGGGCGAAGGGCGCCAGCATGATCACGAGGTCCTTCACGATCCGCCGCTCCGCGCAGTTGGTGGCGCGGAGCGCGTTCAGGAACTCCATCAGGGCCGCGATCGCGGTGTTGTAGGAGAGCGTCTCGAGGCCCTCGGTCACCCGCTTCCGCGTCTGGTTCCAGCGGACCAGGATGCTGTGCTGGATCTCGTTGCCGACGAGGGTCCGGCGGTCCGCCTGGTCCACGAGGTCCCACACCTTATCGAGGAACCGGCGCTGGCCGACGATCCCCTGATCGCGGAAGTCCCCGCCTTCCTCGAACGGTCCGATGAACATCAGGTACATCCGGAAGGCGTCGGCCCCCCAGCGCGCGATGTACTCGTCGGGGATGACGACGTTGCCGCGCGACTTGGACATCTTGGCCCCGTCCTTCACGATGAGGCCGTGCGCCCGGAACTTCCGGTACGGCTCCTCGAAGCCGAGGTGTCCGAGATCGTGGAGCACCATGGTGAGGAAGCGGCTGTAGAGCAGGTGTAACACGGCGTGCTCGTTGCCGCCGATGTACGTCGTCACCGGGAGCCAGCGGCCCATCCGGGCCGCGTCGAAGGGCTTTTCGTCGAACTCGGTGCAGGGGTACCGGAGGAAGTACCACCCCGAGTCGAGGAAGGTGTCGCTGACGTCGGTCTCGCGGTGCGCCGGCTTCCCGCACGCGGGGCAGGGCACCTCGTACCAGCTCCGGTCGCGCGCGAGCGGAGCGATGCCGGAGTCGTCGGGCTGGAAGTTCTCCAGGCGGGGGAGCACCACCGGGAGGTCCTTCTCCGGCACCGGCACCACGCCGCAGGCGTCGCAGTAGATGATCGGGATCGGCGGACCCCAGTAGCGCTGCCGCGAGATGCACCAGTCGTGAAGGCGGTACCGGACGACGCCCCGCCCGGTGCCCTCGCGGTCGAGCCACTCGACGATCGCGCGGAGCCCGGTGGACTGCGGGAGATCCGAGAACGGGCCGGAGTTGACCAGCCGCCACCCGTCGGTGCCGGTTTCCGCCTGCTCGAGCGGCGCGTCGGCCGCGACGCCGGACTCGGCGAGGACGCGGCGGATCGGGAGCCCGTGGCGCGACGCGAACTCGAAGTCGCGCTCGTCGTGGCCGGGGACGGCCATGATGGCGCCGGTCCCGTACTCCATCAGCACGTAGTCGGCGATCCAGACGGGGATGCGCTTGCCCGTCGCCGGGTTCACCGCGGTACCCCCGGTGTCGACGCCGGTCTTCTCGCGGTCACCCACCCGTCGCGTGACCAGATCCTTCGCGGCCGCCGCCCGGCGGTAGGGGTCGACCTGCTCCCGGCGATCGGGAGCGGTCAGGCGCTCCACCAGCGGGTGCTCGGGCGCGAGCACCATGAACGTGGCGCCGAAGAGCGTATCGGGTCGCGTGGTGAAGACGCGGATCGGCCCGTCCGCGGTGGGAAAGTCGATCTCCGCGCCGTCGGAGCGCCCGATCCAGTTGCGCTGCGCGGCCGCGGTGGACTCCGACCAGTCCATCTTCGCGCGGTCGTCGAGGTTCGCCAGCAGTCGCTCCGCGTACTCGGTGATCCGGAAGAACCACTGATCGAGCAGCCGCTGCTCGACCTGGGTCCCGCACCGCTCGCAGGCGCCGCCTTCCACCTGCTCGTTGGCGAGCACGGTCTTGCAGCTCGGACACCAGTTGACCGGGGCCTTCTTCTTGTACGCCTTCCCGGCCTTGAAGAGCTGCAGGAAGAGCCACTGGGTCCACTTGTAGTACGACGGATCCGTCGTCGAGAGCGAGTGGCGCCAGTCGAACATGCCGCCCAGCTCGGTGAGCTGGCGGCGGAAGTTGGCGATGTTCCGCGGAATCAGGTCGGCGGGATTCACGCCGACCCTGATGGCGTAGTTCTCGGAGTGGATGCCGAAGGCATCGAAGCCCATCGGCTCGAACACCTGCCAGCCCTGGAGCCGCCGGAAGCGTCCGTACACGTCCGCGCCGGTGAAGGCGTAGAAGTTCCCGACGTGCAGTCCCTCCGCGGAGGGGTACGGGAACATCATGAGGTTGTAGAACGGGCGCTCGGCGCGGTCGAGATCGGGCTCGTTGGTGCGCCGCTCGGCCCATCGGGCGCGCCACTTCGGCTCGACCTGCTCGGGTCGGTAGTGGTCGTCGTGATGCTCGCTCATGCGGGCAATCTACCGCGGGCCCGGGGAGAGGCGCTAATATCCTTTCCCCCATGGCCCTCTACCAGAATCCCATCGGTCGCGCCGTGCAGGCCGGCGGAGCGGCGGCCACGATCGCCCTCACCGGCTTCGCCGCGCTCATGATCTCCGACGTGACCGACTGGGGATTCACGACCCGCGTCGCGGTGTTCGCGCTCGTCTGCCTGATCGTGCTCTGGGCCTGCACGGGCTGGCTGCAGCGCCAGGTCATCCGGCCCCTCGGGGCCACGGAACAGATCGTGGTCAAGGTGGGGCAGGGGAATCTGGTGGTGACGGAGGCCGAGATCCGGGCGGTCGGCGGCGGGCCGGTGACGGAAGGCCTGAGCCGGATGGTGCGGGAGCTCCACCGGCTCGCGAGCTCGATCCGCGATGCCGCCACCGAATCGGCGGCCCTCGCCGAGGAGATCTCATCGGCGACGGAGCAGATGGTCTCGTCCACCGAGGAAGTCGCGGGGACGACGGCCGAGCTTACCGACCGGGCGGTGGCGCAGGCCGCGCTGGTCCGCTCGGTCGCCGACGACTCGTCGCGGATCCTCGCCATCGCGGACGAGGTGGTGACGGGCGCGCAGCACGCGGTGGAGCGGAACGCCAATCTGGCGGTCCTGGCTCGGAGCCACCGAGAGCACCTGGGCGCGAGCGCCGCGGCGCTGGACCGGCTGGCGGAGGAAGTGGAGCTCGGATCGGCGGAGTCGGAGGCGCTGGCGGCGGCCTCGCAGGAGATCGAGCGGTTCATCGATCAGTCGCGGAACGTCGCGAAGCAGACGCGCATCCTCGCCCTCAACGCCGCGATCGAGGCGGCGCGGGCGGGGTCGGAGGCGCACGGCTTCGCCACCGTCGCCGACGAGGTGCGGAAGCTCTCCGGGCAGGCCGCGCTGGCCGCGACCGCGACCAGCGACACGGTGCGTACGATCGTCGCGCGGGTGGCCACGGCGCGGGAGCGACTCCTCCGCCTGGGCGAGGGCGGGCTGCAGGCCCGCGACGCCGCGCTGGCCGCCGCCGAGGGTCTCCGCACCCTCTCCGACGAGGCGGACGCGCTCGATACCTGGACGCGGAACGTCTCGCGGGCCGCGAGCGACGTGCGGGCGCTGATCGACAGCATCGCGGGGCGGAGCCGCGAGCTCGCCACGGGCACCGAGGAGTTCGCGGCCGCCGCCGAGCAGATCGCCGCGTCCACCGAGGAGCTCAACGCCTCGACCGAGGAGGTCACCGGCAGCGCGCAGCACCTCGCGAACGCGGCCGTGAAGCTGACGGAAGCGGTGGGCGGCTTCCGGACCTAGCGGCGGGCCATCCGCTCGCAGACCGGCCCGGGCTCGGGCGGGACGACGACGTCGATCATCCGAGCAGCCGCCGTCGAAGGGCCCGGACGACGAACCGCAGCCGGTCCGGCCATGGCAATCGTCCGAGCATCGTTCGCACCACGCCGCGGGTGAAGTAGGTCTTGTCGGTGTAGTCGATCGCGGTATCCACGAGCACCGGCCGTCCGGCGGCGAGGATGGCGTTCGCCTCCAGCAGCACGCTCTCCACCTGGTCGTCCCGGTCCAGGCTCATCCACTCGACGCCCACGCCTTCCGCGAGGCTGCCGACGTGAAAGTCCGGCAGCACGCTGGCGGTGCGGCGATTGAAGGCGGTCGCCTGGAACTGGGCGATCTGGGCGAGCTCCCGGTCGCGGAGCACGAAGACGGCGACGGGAATCCGCTGGCTCGCCGCCGTCAGCAGCTCGAGGCCGGTCATCAGCAGGGCGCCGTCGCCGGCGAGCGCCACGACCGGTGCATCGGGCCGGGCCAGCCGCGCCCCGATCGCCGCCGGCACGCTGTAGCCCATGCAGGAGTAGTCCACCGGTGCCAGAAACCGTCCGGGCCGCTCGAGCCGCAGCGCTTCCATTGCGAGGAAGGTGCCGTTGCCGCTGTCGGTCGTGTAGATCGTCTCGGGGCCGAACCGCCGCTGCAGCGCCTCGAGCAGCACATAAGGGGTGACGCGATCGGCGCTCCGGCGCTCGAGCCATCCCTTGCGGAGGCCGGCATGCCCGGACCGGATCCGCTCGCGCAGCGCGTCGTCGCGCCGCGCGCCCGGAGCGGCGGGCGAAAGCGCATCGAGCAGCGCCCGCAGGAATGCCCGCGCGTCGCTCTGCACGGCGATCGCCGCGGGAAAGTTCCGGCCGAGGACGTCGCCGTTGATGTCGCAGTGAATGAGCGGGCCGGCGGGCTCGAGGCCGTAACCGCCGGTTCCGACCTCGCTGAACCGGCAGCCGATCGCGAGGGTGACGCTCCGGTCCGCCGCGATGTCGCGCGCGAACGGCGGCGCCGAGTTGCCGAAGCCGTTCCAGAGGAAGAGCGGATGCGACTCGGGGAAGACACCCTTGCCCTGAATCGTGGTGGCGACCGGCGCCTCGAGCCGCTCGGCGAGCGCGACCAGCTCGTCGCGGGCTTCACGGGCTCCGAGTCCGACGTACACGAGCGGCCGGGCGTCACCGAGCATCGCGGCGGCGGCGCGCACCGCGGCGGGGTCGGGCGCGGACGGCGCCGGCGCGCCGGGCGCGCGCCAGGAGCCGGGATCGACTTCGTGGCGGAAGAGGTAGTGGTCGACCGGCACCTCGACCATGACCGGACCGGGCGTGCCGCTCCGGGCCAGCGCGCACGCCTCCCGCACGACCTGGTACAGCTCCGCGCCGCTCTCCGGCCGGACGGTGCCCTTGGTGACCGCGGCCGCGACGGCGAGCTGATCGACGTCGTGGAGCTGGAACGCCCGCCGCACGTCGCGACGAATGCCGCAGCCCAGCACCAGCATCGGCACGCCGTCCATGTACGCCTCGGCGACCCCGGAGAGGGCGTGGGTGAGCCCCGCCCCGGGGACGAGGTTCACGCAGGCCATGACGCCCGAGGCGCGCCACGCCCCGTCGGCCATGAAGCCGGCGCTCTGCTCGTCGGTCACCAGCACCGGCTGGACCGAGCGGGAGTCGGCGAGAGCGTCGTACAGCTCGATGTTGTGGGTTCCTGGAATGCCGAACGCGAAGCGGATGCCTTCGTCCTCGAGGGCGCGCACCACGATCTCGCCTCCGCTCTGCTTCATGCGAGCGGAGCGGCCTCGAGGGCACCGGTCGCGCTGCCGCTGCCGGACGTCCGGCCGCCGTCCAGGTCGGCCAGGACGCCCTCCGCGACGCGATCGGCGAGGGCCATGATCGTGAGATACGGATTGATCTGGAGCGCGTCGGGGAAGAGGCTCGCGTCGGCGACCCGGAGCCAGGGATGCCCGTGCACGCGGCCCCAGGCGTCGGTGACGGAGTCGGCGGAGGTCCGCCCCATCCCGCAGCCGCCCATCAGGTGCGCCGCCGAGACGGAGATCGTTCCCGGCTTGAAGTGCCCGGCGTCGATGCGCCGGTCGATGCTCTCCCGCTCCCACGCCTCGATCAGCGGAGGATCGGCCTCCGGGGCATGCACCCGGATCGCGCCCGCGGCGAAGAAGATCCGTGCCGACGCCCGGGTGGCGGCGACCAGCGCGTCGACGACCCGCGGGGTGAAACGGTAGTGCACGACGGGCTCGCCCGCGCGGTCGATCGCGACGCGGTTCTCCGGCACCGCGCGGTCACAGGCGAGCACCAGGATCATCTGCAGTCGCGGGAACGCGCGCATCAGCGCACTGTGCGGCTCACCGAAGCCCGTCAGGTTCTTCGCGGTGATGAAGGGGAAGTACATGCAGGTCTCGAGCACGAATCCCTCGGCCTCCGCCCGGTCCACGAAGAAGCTCTTCGGGTGGCCGACGTCGTTGGTGAGGGGACGGAGGTGCTCCGCCACGAGAATGTGCGCGGGATGACAGGTGAAGCCGCGGCCGACGCCGCGCGGCAGCCCGGGGAGACCGCTCCGGAGGAGGAGCGGCACGGTCCCGAGGACGCCGCCGGCGAGCACTACGGTGCCGGCGCGGACCCGGTACTCGCCCGGGGCCCACTCGGGATCGGCGCCCTTCTCGCCCGGCTTCCGCGCGCCGACCACGACCTCGAGCGCCCCGGGAGAGATCCGCCTCACCTCCGCGCGCGTCGCCACTTCCACGCCCTGCCGCTCCGCCGACGGCAGCTGCACCCGATGGGTTCCCTGCTTCGCCAGGTTCGGGCAGCCGAGATTGCAGAGGCTCGACCCCCGGCAGCCCTTCAGGTTGAGCGGAAACTGCTCGGCGTGGTAACCGGCGGCACGCGCGCCCTCCACGAAGAGCCGGTTGTTGTCGTTGATGAGCTCCGGCGGCAGAAGGTGGACGTTGTTCTCCTCCATATAGCGGCGAGAGCGCCGCTCCACGTCGGCGAAGTCGAGTCCCGGCACGTCCCACGAGCGGATCACCCGCTCCGGCGCGATCAGCGACGTGCCGGTGTAGACGATGGTGGATCCGCCGTACCCGCGGGCGAACGCCAGGGTCATCGTGCCGTCGGCGGTCAGGAATCCGCCCTGGTCGGCGTAGAGCGCGCCGGCCATCTCCAGCTCGCGGCCGGTGAAATCCTCGTCGCGGAAGCGCGGGCCCCCCTCCAGCACGAGGACGCGCCTGCCGGCGCGCACCAGTGGAGCGAGCGCCTGCGCGACGGTGCCGCCGCCGGCGCCCGAGCCCACGACGACGACGTCGGCGTCGAGCGTGTTCACGCCCGGCTCCAGCCCGCGGCGGTGCCCCGGTAGCCCAATGAAGCCGATCGGGCCTGGTCGCCATAATACCCGAGGAAGACCAGCGTCCGGAGTCCCCAGACGCCCTTCCGGAAGCCGAGGAGAGGGCTCGCCGCGAACCGCCCCACGAGCCGAGAGGCGTCCGAGTGGGGCAGCCCGGACAGCCGGCGGCCGTGACGCACCCGGGCGGCGAGGTCGAGCAGGGAGAGGAAGACCCGGATCCGCCGGACCAGCGCGCGAGGTCGGGACGCCAGGCCGGATTCGACGATCCGCTCGAACGACCGCCAGCCCGCCTCGTCGAGCGCACGCGACTCCGGAACGAAGACGCCGGCGAGCGCTCGCAGGGTCGGACGTGTGCGGGAAGTGATCAGGGAGCCGGGGCCCACAGTGCGAAGGTAGCGCGGTATGGTTACAGTGAACAGTGAACGGTGAACAGTGAACGGTGAACGGTCAATGATACCGGCTGAAGCGACGGGCGCCGCCCCGCGGACGGGCGCCGTCTCGCTGGTGACCCGCGCGGTGGTCGTCGCGGCCGCGCTCATCGCGATCGGGCTCATCTGGGACATCGCGTGGCACCGGAGCGTCGGCCGGGACACGTTCTGGTCGCCGCCCCACGTGGTCGAGTACGCGGCCGCGATCATCGTCGGCGTCTTCTGCGGATGGCTCATTCTCCGCACCACGTTCGCCGGCACCACCGCGGAGCGCGGCGCGATGGTGCGGTTCTGGGGCTTCCGGGGCCCGCTCGGCGCGTGGGTCTCGGTCTGGGGCGCCCTGGCGATGCTCACGAGCGCGCCGTTCGACGACTGGTGGCACAACGCGTACGGGCTCGACGTCAAGATCGTGAGCCCGCCCCACATGGTGCTGCTGGCCGGCATGCTCGCCATCGTGATCGGGGCGATGCTCATGGCGCTCGCGGCCCAGAACCGCGCCGGCCGGTCGGAGGGCAAGGCGGCGCGCTGGGGCTACGCGTTCGCGTCCGGGCTCGTGCTGCTGCTCCTCGTGACCGCCACGTTCGAGTACACCGGGTTTCCCAACCTGTGGCGCGGGCGGATGTTCTATCAGGTCTCCGCGGCGGTGTTCCCATTCGCCCTCGCGTTCGCGGCCCGCACCGGCAAGCTCGCCTGGCCGGCCACAGCGACCGCGGGATGCTTCATGCTCTCGAGCCTGATCCTGAGCTGGATCCTTCAGACCGTCCCGGCCACCGCGCGCCTCGCCCCGATCCAGAATCCGGTGACCCACCTCGTGCCGGCGCCGTTTCCGATCCTGCTCATCGTGCCCGCGCTCGCGTTCGACCTGATCTACCGGCGCTGGGGCGAGCGCGGCGACTGGCGGCTCTCGCTCCTCCTGGGTTTCGCGTTCGTGGTCACCTTCCTCGTGGCGAGCTGGCCCGGGTCGTCGTTCCTCCTCTCGCCGGTCGCGCGGAACCCCGTCTTCCTCGCCGACCAGTGGGACTACACGGTGCGCCTCGGGCCCTGGCGCTACCAGTACTGGGATTCGGTGGACGCGCTCCGCGAGGCGCCGCGCGCGGGCGTCCGCGCGATCGGGCGGGGCTTCGCCATCGCGGTGCTCCTCGCGGCGGTGTCCTCGCGCATCGGGCTCGCCTGGGGGAAGTGGATGAGAGAGGTGAAACGGTGAACGGGGAGCGGGGAACGGGGAACGGGAGAGCTCTGGTAAGGGTCGGTCTCGTGGCGACATGCGTGGCCGTGCTCTCCGCCCACGTCGGCTCTCCGGACACCTGGTTCGCCGGGACGGCCGGGCCGTACCAGGTGCGCGTGCTCGTGCGATCGCCCGGAGTGATTCCCGGGCTCGCGGACGTCACGGTCTGGGTGACGGGTGCCGGGATCCGCCGCGTGCTGGCGACGCCGGCCTACTACAATGCGGGCGACCGCGGGCTCCCCCCGCCGGACACGGCGAAGGCGATCGCCGGGCAGCCGGGCGCGTACACGGCGCCGCTCTGGATCATGATCCCCGGGTCGTACAGCGTGCGGATCCAGGTCGACGGCGACCAGGGGTCCAGCACCGCCGTGGTGCCGGTCTCCGCCGTCGCGACCGAAGTACGGACGATGGACCCGAAGCTCGGCCTCGTGCTCGCCGTGTTAGGGGTGGTGCTGGTGGCGGGCCTGGTCACGATCGTCGGAGCCGCGACGCGAGAAGGCGCGCTTCCCCCGGGAGTGGATGCGGACCCGCGGCGGCGGCGGCGAGGCCGGATCGCCATGGCGGCCGCGGGCCTCGTGCTCGCCGGGCTCCTCGTCGGCGGAAAAGCCTGGTGGGGAGCCGAGGACCGCGCCTACCGCAGCCGACTGGGACAGCAGTGGCAGGTGGAGACCTCCGTGACCGGTGAAGGTGCCGCCCGCCGGCTTCGGGTCCGGATCGCCGATTCGGTCTGGCTCGAGCGCCGGGTGACCCCGCTCGTCCCGGACCACGGGAAGCTGATGCACCTCTTCCTCGCCGCCGAAGACGGACCGGCGTTCGCCCACCTGCACCCCGTCTCCCGCGACTCGTCCACGTTCGATACCGGCTTGCCGGCGCTCCCCGCCGGGCGGTACCGCCTCTTCGCGGACATCACCCACGAGAGCGGGTTTACCCGGACGCTCACGGGCTCCATCGTGCTCGCCGCCGACTCGGTCGCCGGGCCGCTCGATCCCGACGATGCCTGGATCGTGGGCCCGCCCCGGGACGGCTCGGCCCCGCTCGCCGGCGGAGCGACGCTCACGTGGGAGCGGGCAGATGCGCCGCGTCGCGCCGACCAGGACGCCGGACTTCGCTTCACGGTGCGCGAGGCCGGCGGCGCGCCCGGGCAGGTGGAGCCGTACCTTGGCATGGCGGGCCACGCGGTGGTGCTGCGGGAGGACGGGAGGGTGTTCATCCACCTGCATCCCATGGGAACAGTGTCGGCGGCCGCGCAGCTCCTGCTCGCCGAGCGGACGCCAGCGGATACGGCCTGGGGTGCGTTGGGGCGGCGGCTCAGCGACGCCCAGGCCTTCGGCGGTCACGGAAGCCACGGTCCCGCGCTGCCGGGCTCGCTCGAGTTTCCCTATGCCTTTCCGGATACCGGCGCGTACCGCGTCTGGGTCCAGGTGCGGCGCGGCGGCACCATCGAGACGGCTGCATTCAGAGCCGTCGTGCAGTGACATCGGAGGAGAAACCGCAGATGACACAGGAAACGCGGATTGCGCGGAGGACACGGATGGCGCGGATCACGGGGTTGTTGTTGGCGCTCGGGACGGCGTCGGGTCTCGTGGTGCCCGTCGCGGCGGCGCAGAGCGCACCGGCGGCCCCTCGGGAGCTGGTGCGGCGGGCGGTAGAGAGCATGGGCGGCGAGGCCGCACTTCGGGGGCTCCGCTCGACGACGATCGACGTGCAGAACGCGGGCTTCGGGCTCGGACAGGAGGAGACCCCGGAATCACCGGCGCGGGCCGGGCTCAGCTTCGGGCGGATCCACACCGAGTGGCCGGGCCCTCGCCGGGTCACCACGTTCGAGACCCGGCCGCTCACCGGCGCGATCGGACGGCAGCGGCAGGTGATTCGCGACAGCATCGGGGTGAACGAGACCAACGGCCAGTTCGCCCCCGTGGGGCCCGGGGCCGTCGCGCAGGCGCTCAACGGCATGCAGAACGTGCCCGAGCGCCTGCTCCTCCGTGCGCTCGACGCGCCGTCGGCGCTCCGGCCGCTCCCGGTCCGGCGGGTACGCGGCGAGCTCGTGGACGGCGCCCGGTTCATTCAGGGTCCCGACACGCTGTCGCTCTACTTCGATCGCGGCAACGGACATCTCATCGCGATGGAGCGTGTGACGGACGACCCGGTGCTCGGCGATCGCCGCACGCTCACGCTCTACACCCGCTGGCAGGACGCCGGCGGTCTCAAGCTGCCCCGGCAGATCGACGTCTTCGTGAACGACCGGCTGAACCAGGCCTCTTCGGTCGGCAGCGCCGTCGTCAACCAGCCGATCGCCGATTCCCTCTGGGTCGTCCCCGATTCGGTGGCCGCCCGGGCGCAGAAGGCGACGAGCGCGGTCGCGCCGGTTAGCGTGACGCTGAACGAGCTCGCGCCCGGGATCTGGCGCGCGGAGGGCGGGACGCACTTCTCCCTGGTGGTGGACCAGGGCTCGAGCCTGCTCGTGGTGGAGGCGCCGCTCGGCCGGCCGCGGTTCGCCGCCGTGCTCGACACGCTCCGGAGCCGGTTCCCCCGGAAGCCGGTCGGCACGGTGGTGAGCACCCATCACCACTGGGACCACAGCGGGGGGGTGCGTACCGCGCTCGCGGCGGGCCTTCCGGTCGTGGTTCACGCCCGTAACGCCGGCTTCGTCCGCGGCGTCGCCGCCGCCCGAAAGACCACCGCGCCCGACGCGCTGAGCCGCACGCCGCGTGGCGCGGTCGTGCGAAGCGTCACCGATTCCCTGAGCATCGGCACGGGGCTGAGCCGGGTCGTGCTGCTCCATCTGCCGAGCGCCCATGCCGACGGGATTCTGGCGGCCTGGGTCCCGGCGGCCCGCATCCTGTTCGTGAGCGACGTCCTCTCGCCTCCCGCCCAAGCCGGCCAGGCCCCCGCCCGGGCCGGGAGCATCGAGCTCGTGGCTCTCGCGCGGGCGCACGGGTTGAACGTCGATCGCGTGGTCGGCGGGCACGGCGGGATCGCGGCGTGGGCCGACGTAGAGAGGGCGGCGAACGGTGAACGGTGAACGGTGAGCGGTGAATAGTGAACGGTCATCGGTTACCACCCTCCGTTCACCGTTCACCGTTCCCCTCTCCTTTGCCACGTCAGGACGGGAGGCGTACATTTCCTGTCTCTCCCATCCGGCAGCACCTTGAACGTCCCCGATCTCCAGGACGAGCTGGCGACCGCTCTCGGTCCGAGCTATCGGGTAACCCGCGAGCTGGGCGCGGCGGGGATGTCGCGCGTGTTCGTGGTGGAGGAGCGGTCGCTCGAGCGGGAGATCGTGGTCAAGGTCCTCCCGCCGGAGCTTGCCGCGGGGCTGTCCACGGAGCGGTTCCGCACCGAGATCCAGCACGCCGCCCGGCTGCAGCATCCCCACATCGTGCCGGTCCTGAGCGCCGGGGTGATGACCTTCCGGACGGGGGGTCAGGGGCCGTACTACACGATGCCGCGGATCCGCGGCGAATCCCTTCGCGACCGCCTGGTGCGGGAGCCCGTCCTGCCGCCGGCGGTCGTGCGCCGGCTGCTGGTCGACGTGGTCGAGGCGCTGGCGCATGCGCACGAGCACGGCATCGTCCACCGCGACATCAAGCCGGAGAACATCCTGGTCTCCGGCAACCACGCGTTCGTCACCGATTTCGGCGTGTCGAAGGCGATTACGACCACCGCGCTGGCACGTCCCGCCACGATGCCGGGCTTCACCCTCGGCACGCCGGGCTACATGGCGCCCGAGCAGGCGGTCGCCGATCCCGACCTCGATCACCGGGCCGATCTCTATTCGGTCGGCATCGTCGCCTACGAGGCGTTGAGCGGCCGCCGTCCCTTCTCCGGCACCACCCTGCAGGAGCTCCTCGCGGCGCAGATCGGGATGCCGCCGGAGCCGCTGTCCCGGGTGGCGCCCGCCGTGCCGTCGCAGCTCGCGGGGCTCGTGATGCGCTGCGTGGAGCGGGACCCCGCCCGCCGGTTCGCGTCCGCGGCCGAGCTGCTCGCCGCGCTCGAGTCGCTTCCCGGTGACAGCCAGCCCACACTGGCCGTGCCGGTGCCAAATCCGCCGGCACGACGCAGGTGGCTCTGGGCGGCCGGCATCGGCCTCGTGGCCCTGGCCGCGGCCGCCTGGGGTGTGGGCGAAGTCGTGGCCCGGCGGTCGGGAGCGGCGGGAACGCCCCGAAGCACCTCGCTCGCGGTCATCCCGCGCGAGCTGACCCGCTCGGGAGTGATTGCGCCGGAGCAGCTCGAGCTCCTGACCGAAGACGTGAGCAACGACCTCTCGCGGATGGACGGGCTCCGGATGGTGTCCTATCTCTCGGCGCTGGCGTTGCTGAGCCGCGGCCAGCCGCCCACGCTCCGGGAGATCGGCCGCACGCTCGGCGCCGACCATCTGCTGACGTTCGTCTCCCGGCGCGTCGGCGGGGGCGTCCGGCTCACCGCCCAGCTGGTGGACGCTCGCACCGACGCCGTCCTCTGGTCGGAGCCCTACGTCGTCGACACCGCGGGCTTCGACGAGCTGCACAAGGACATCGTGCGCAAGGTGAGCGCGAGGCTCCTCGGCACCGACATGCGCCTGGTGCGGCTGCCGTCCCACTACGCCGCGGCGCGCCGCGACGCCGAGCTTGCCTACCGGCGCGGTCTCCGGGCCGTGAATCTCCGAACGCCCGACAGCGTCGCACAGGCCGTGCGCTCCTTCGAGGAGGCGCTTGCGCTCGACACCGCCCACGCGCCGGCGGCGGCACGGCTCTCGTCCGCGCTCGCGCTCCAGCTCAGTTACGGCTACCGGACGGCGGAGCCGGCGTGGGATGCGGCCGCCCGCGCGCTCGCTCTCGCGGAGCGGGCCCTGGCCCTCGACTCGTCGCTGTCCGAGGCCTACGTGGCGCGCGGCTACCTCGCCTATCTCGTGCTGGCGCCGCCGTCGGTGATCCGGCCCGACTTCGAGCGCGCGATGGCGCTCCGGCCGACTTCGAGCGACCTCTCGACCTGGAACGCGTTGCTGCTGCAGCGCGAAGGGCACGCCGCCGCCGCCCTCGCCGAGGCCCGGAAGGCCATCGACGCCGATCCGCTGTCGCCGGCCCGGCGCATCGGGCTTGCGCTGGCGGCGATCGCGATGCGCCGGTACGACGACGCCGTGCGCGAGGCACGGAAGGCCCTCGAGCTCCAGCCGACGCTGGACCGCCCCCGCCAGGTCGAAGCCGTGGCCCTGCTCCTCCTCGGGCGGGCCGAGGAATGCGTCCGGCTCGACCAGGGGCCCCACCGCGGGATTCGCGCGCTCTGCCTCAGGGTCGTCGGCCGCGACGCGGACGCCCAGGCGCTGGTGGGCGAGCTCGAATTGGCGGCGCGCGCCGGAGGCACCGAGGGTGAGCCGTTCTCCGAGGTGGTGCCGGCGCAGGAGCTGGCGTACTACTTCGCCGGAGCGGGCGACCCCGGCCGCGCGCTCCGCTGGCTCCGGGCCGCCTACGAGCGCTCGCCCGCGGGCGTCGACACCCGGCTCGTCGAGTCGGGGCTCTTCGACAGCGTGCTCAGCGCGCCGGGGTTCGCGAGCGAGCTGGCGCGGCTCCGGGATGCGTCCTGGCCGCGGATCCGTTCCGCCGTGACCCCCGCCAACGAACGCCCCGACGACACGACGGGATTCTGATCGCCGTGGCCGCCGAGAAGCCCGCCAGGAAGCCTCGCCGCAAGAAGAAGACGGCTCCCGAGCCACGGGGTCTGACCGCGAGGCAGGTCTCCGCGGGAGCGCCGCCGGCGCCGGTGATGAAGCTGATGGAGGCGATCGAAGCCGACGGCGGGACGGTCATCGGTCCCTATCGCGATCCCCTCGGAAGCAACTGGCAGGTCATGGCCGCCCTCCCCATCGAGAAAGTCTCGCCCACACCCTATCAGCGGGATCTCTCGGACACCCACGTCGCCAGGCTCGGCGACGCGATGGAGAAGCTCGGCCGCTTCGTCGACCCGATCATCGCCGTGCGCTCGGACGACGGCGGCTACTGGACCCCGAACGGCAGCCACCGGCTCGCCGCGCTCCGCGGGCTCGGCGCGCGAGCCATCGTGGCGCTGGTCGTGCCCGAGCCGGAGATCGCCCACCGGATCCTCATCCTCAATACCGAGAAGGCGCACAACATCCGGGAGCGGGCCCTGGAAGTGATCCGCCTCGCGGAGGCCCTGGTCGAGCTCGACGACCGTCCGGAGAAGGACTACGCGACCGAGTTCGAGGAGCCGTCGCTCCTCACGCTCGGCTCCTGCTACCAGGTGAACGGGCGGTTCTCCGGCGGTGCCTACCACCCGGTGCTCAAGCGGACGGAGACCTTCTCAGGGAGCCGGCTCTCGGCCTCCCTCGAGCGCCGGCGGGAGCGGGCCGCCCGGCTGCTCGAGGTGGACGCCGCCGTGGCCGACGCGGTGAAGCTGCTCAAGGAGCGGGGGCTCGAGAGCCCCTACCTCAAGGCTTTCGTGATCGCGCGGATCAATCCGATCCGGTTCCACAAAGGCCCGGCTCCGGACCCCGACGACGTGATCGGGCGCATGCTCGCCTCGGCGCGGAAGTTCGACGCGGCGAAGATCCGGGCGGACCAGGTGGCGCGGAGCGGCGGCGCCCCGGAGGAATAGCCGGGCTATATAAAATTCCCTCCAGTTGTGTTACTTCAAGTTCCATTTAGTGTTTTCATTGTTGTTTATAGCATATCCGGATGCAATATTAGGCTAAACCGGAGATGCCCATCATGCAGCCCGCGGATACCGCCTGGCTCCTGGCCGCGACCGCCCTCGTCCTCCTCATGACGCCCGCATTGGGCTTCTTCTACGGGGGCCTGGTGCGGAGCAAGAACACCCTCAACACGCTGATGATGAGCGTGTCCGCGCTCGGCTTCGTCGGCGTCGCCTGGGCGCTCCTGGGCTACTCGCTCGCCTTCGGTCCCGGCGGCGCCCTCCTGGGCGGGCTCCGGTTCGCCGGGCTTTCCGGGGTGGGATTCGAGGCCCACGGGACCGTGCCGCACCTCCTCTTCGTGGCCTTCCACGGGAGCTTCGCGATCATCACCGCGGCGCTCGTCTCGGGCGCGGTCGTGGAGCGGATGCGCTTCCCCGCGTACCTCACGTTCGTGGTGCTCTGGAGCCTGTTCGTGTACGCTCCGGTCGCCCACTGGGTGTGGGGCGGCGGATGGCTCGCGCGCCTGGGGGCGCTCGACTTCGCGGGGGGGACGGTGGTGCACGTGAACGCGGCGGCGGCGGCGCTGGTCGCGGCGATGGTGGTGGGCCCAAGGAAGGATTACTCCCGCCAGGCGCTCCTTCCGCACAACGTGCCGTTCACGCTGCTGGGCGCCGGGCTCCTCTTCTTCGGCTGGTTCGGCTTCAACGGCGGCAGCGCGCTCGCGGCGAACGGCACGGCGGCGCTGGCGTTCGTGAACACGCTGCTGGCGCCCGCCGCCACGCTCGTGGTCTGGACGCTGATCGACCTCCGGCGGACCGGACGCGTGACCGCCGTAGGCGCGGCGACGGCCCTCGTGGTCGGGCTCGTCGCCATCACGCCGGCGGCCGGCCTGGTGAGCCCCATGGCGGCGCTCCTCGTCGGCGGCGTGGCGGCATTCCCGAGCTATCTCGGGCTCCTCTGGCGCGCCCGGACCCGCCTCGACGATTCGCTCGACGTCGTGGCGGCCCACGGGCTGGGCGGGACGGTCGGCGCGCTGCTCACCGGGGTCTTCGCCGCGAAGGTCTGGAGCAGTCCGGGCGACGGCGTTCTCGCCGGCGATCCCGGCCAGCTCGCGGCCCAGGCCCTCGCGGTCGCGGCGGCGGCGGCGTTCAGCGGAGGCGCCACCTTCCTCATCCTCAAGGCGATCGGGCTCGTGCTCCCGCTACGCGCCGAGCAGCGGGACGAGGGGCTCGGCCTCGACGTGAGCATGCACGGCGAGGAAGCCTACGCGGGCGACGAAGGGGCGATCCTCATCCTTCCCGAGCAGATCGAGCCCGCGCGGCTCACCGTCCTGACCGGCGAGCCCGAGCCGGCGACCGGAGGTGCTCTATGAAGCTCGTCGTGGCGATCGTCCGGCCGGAGAAGCTCGGCGAGGTCCTCGAGGCGCTCTTCCGCGCGGACGTGCGCGGCCTCACGATCAACCGGGTTCAGGGGCACGGCGGGGAGACGGAGCGGGTCGAGACCTACCGCGGCGCCACCGTCAAGATGTCGCTGAGCGAGAAGGTGCGCATCGAGATCGGCGTCTCCGATCACTTCGTCGAGCCCACGGTCCGGGCCATCCTGGGCGCGGCGGCAACCGGAGAAGTGGGCGACGGCAAGATCTTCGTGGTGCCGGTCGAGAAGGTCTACCGGATCCGCACCGGGGAGGAGGACCAGTCGGCGGTCACGCCGATCGTGCCCGCGCTCGACTCCGCCTGATCGTCTGCAGGACCTCCGCGGCGGCGAGGGCGGCACCCGCCGCCGCGAGGAGCCGGATCGGGAGAGGCGGGAGGGGGACCGGACGCGCGAGGAGCAGCAGCGTTCCGGTGAGGAGCGCGAGCGAGGGCCGGATCCCGGCGCGGCGCCAGATCGGGATCGGCCCTTCCGCTTCGCTCTCCCAGTCCACCACGACCGCCGCGACGAAGACGAGGAGGAAGCCGCCGCCCAGGAAGTCGGCAGCGAGCCAGGGATCGGCCTCGGAGAACGCGACGCCCTGGAGGACGCCGGCGGCGGCGCAGGCGCTGAGGCCGAGCGCCGCGGCCGTGGCGGCGGCCTGGAAGCGGCTGCCCGGGATCTCGCCCTCCCGCGCCGCGGTCATCCCCGCACGATGCGATGGGTGCCGCTCGGCGTATTTACCGCCCGGACCGTCCGGTGGTGCCACGTGGGAGCGAGCGGCCCCACCAGAGGTCCGTCGCGGCGCGATCCGCCCCGGGCAGGGTCCCCGGGGTCCGCGACGTAGCCGTTCACCCGCAGCGTCCGCTCGATCACCCACTCCCAGCCGACCAGCTCGCGCAGGGCGCGCGGGGCGAGGCCGAGAAGCACGGCGGTCCAGAGCCCGACCGACCCGTCGGCGTCCTGGCCGCGCGTGATCCATGACCCGGTGGCGAGACGCGCGAGCCAGAGGACCCGGCGCCATTCGTGGGGCTCGAGCCGGCCCAGGCCATCGAGCATCCGCAGGACGAACGCGGAGGTGGGATCGGCGTCGTCCGATTCCATCGCCGTGACGAGGGAGGGGGCCGCGTCGAGGCGGCCGAGGCGGGTGGCGACGTACTCGGCGACATCCGCGGCGGTCGGCATCGGACGGGCGGCAACCGCCTGCAGGATCCCGAACGCGCTGGGCGGCGAGCCGGGCGGGCTGACGGACAGGATGGCGGTGCGCCGGAGGTGACATGCCGGCATGGTCTCGAGCAGCAGGTCCGGCGTGTAGCCGCGCAGGACCGCGCAGGGGATGCACCAGGGAGCGGAAACGGCGAGCGCCGCCGCGGCCGCGGCGACAGTGGCCGGGCTCGTGGCGTCGACCAGTCGCACCGTGCCGAGCGCGGGAGGGACGACCGCGGCCGGTTGCAGGGACTGGTAGGGCGGAAGCAGATCGTGATCACGCATACGGCACCAGGCTGAAAGACGTCGAACGCACGCCCATGCTAAGGCCCGGCCCCCCTGTCAAGCGACTAGGACTTTCCCTAGGAGGGCCAAGTCGTTCTCCTGCGGGGGGTTCCGGGTTATCCTCCGGGGCGATCCCGCATCCATTTCCAAGCCACCCGGAGGACCCGTGCCCTTCCCAGACAAGCGGCAGCATCGGATTGCGCTCGATCAGGCCCGGCAGATGTGTCGAAACCACCGCGCGGCGGGCAGGGGAGCCGGCCCGCTTCGAGCCGGCGCGTTCCAGCGGGAGGTGCTCGATGCGATTCTCGCCCAGGAGGGCTGCGCGGGGGTGCGGATCTACCTCGCCAGGACGGACGGCGGTGACCAGACGCTGGTGATGATCGGCCTGGACGCCGACGGGCGCGACATGGAAAGCGGGACGATCGCGGACGATGTGTACCCGTGCCCGCCGTTCTGCACCGACGGCGGCACGCTCGACGCCTGATCGGGCCGGTGGAGACCTACATCTACTTCGCCATGGCCGCGACGATCTCGCGGCTCGTTCCGCTCGCCATCGGCGCGCGGAGGTGGGAGGCGATTGCCCATGCCGGCCGGCTGCTCTGCGCCTTCATCGCGCTCTCGTTCGCGGGCGACGTCGTGCAGTTCGTCTTCGCGAGAATGAGCCGCAACAATCAGTGGGTCTCCCATCTGCTGATCGCCGTCCAGACCCCCGTGCTGCTGCTCGCCTTCGCCGACTGGGCGGGGGCTTCGCGGCTCCGGCGGATCCTCATCGTCACCGCCGTCGCGGCGGTCGGAGGCTGGCTCGTCCTTACGCTGGCATTCGAATCGTCGACGCGGTTCGCGCGCGTCACCGGGCCGATCCAGGCGGCGCTCTTCTGCGTGGCGGCCATCGCGGTCCTCGTGCGGCGGGGTCTCGCGGCGGACGCGCCGCTCGTGACGGCCGACTGGTTCTGGGTCGGGATCGCCGTGCTCGGACTGTACGGCCTCACGGCCGTCTACCGGCCCCTCCTCGACCTGTTCACCGCGAGGGGGGTCACGGCCATTCCCGCCTGGACCGTGCTCAAGGCACTCGTCCTGCTCCAGGTCACCGCGAATCTGCTCTATGCCCGGGGACTGTACGTGGCGGGACGGTTCCCCGTGCGGGCGGCGCCGGCTCCCGCGTGACCCCCGGCGAGCTCTGGTGGATCGTCCTCGCCTCCGTGGGCGTGACCGCAGTGCTGGGCGGCGCCTTCGTCCTGGCGGTGGTCGCGGCGCACCGCCGGCTCCTGGCCAATGCCCGGGAGTTCGCGAGGCGGCTCCTCGAGGCGCAGGAGGAAGAGCGCGCCTGGGTGGCCCGCGAGCTGCACGACGACGTGGTGCAGCGAATGTTTCTCCTCCGGGGCCGTCTCGAGGGGATGGCCGGCGCGCTCGAAGACCTCGATGCCCTCACCGAGCAGCTCCGCGGAGTCGCCCGTCGGATGCACCCGAGCGCGCTGGACCTCTTCGGGCTCGAGGGCGGCCTCAAGGCCCTGGCGGATGACCTGCGCGAGCGCGAGCGCTTCGAGGTGAGGCTCGAAGGGGATGTCCCGCGGCTGCCCGCCGCACCCGCGCTCGCCGTTTTCCGGATCGTGCAGGAAGCCCTCCGCAACGTGCAGCGCCACGCGGGCGTCTCGGCCGCGACGGTCCGCCTCCGTTCCGAGGGGGGCTCGCTCCGGGTGGACGTCGCCGATCGCGGGCGGGGACTCGCGCGGGGAGACGGAGCGAAGCCCGGACTCGGGCTCTCGAGCATGCGGGAGCGGGCCCGGCTCGTCGGCGGCACGCTCGAGCTATCCTCGCCCCCGGACGGGGGCGCAGTCGTGACCCTGCGGGTTCCGCTCCCCGCGGAGGTCCGGCCGTGACCGCCCGGAGCCATCGGCCGCGCGTGCTGCTGGTCGACGATCATCCCATGGTTTGCGAGGGGATGCGCGGCGTGCTGGCTCCCGCGTTCGAGGTCGTGGGAATGGTCCACGACGGTCGCGACGTGACCGACGCCGTGCGGCGGCTCGCTCCGGAGGTGGTGCTCCTCGACCTGGGGCTCCCCGGGAAGAGCGGCGTCGAGGTGCTGCGCGAGCTGCGCGCGGGTCACCCGGGGCTCCGGGTGCTGGTGGTCTCGATGCACGCGGAGCGGGTCTTCGCGGAGGAGTCGCTCCGGGCCGGCGCCGATGGGTATCTGATCAAGAGCGCCGAGCCGAGAGAGCTGCACGAGGCGCTGCGGAGCGTGCTGGCGGGCCAGCGCTACGTGACCCCGGCGCTCCGGTGGCGGGTGCACGGGCGGGACGAGGCGGCGGGCGACGTCGGCGCGGCGCAGGAGGGCGAGTCGGGCTCGGTGCACCAGGCCCTGGCCCAGCTCACCGACCGCCAGCGGGAAGTGCTCCGGCTCATCGGACAGGGCTGCACGACGCCCGAGATCGCGGAGGCGCTCGGCGTCGTGGAGAAGACGGTCGAGTACCACCGGACGCTGCTCAAGAAGACGCTGGGGCTTCCGTCCCACGCGGCGCTCGTGCGCTACGCCGCCCTCTACGCCGGACCCGGAAGCGGCCCGGGTTAGGAGGAGCAGCTCACCGCGACGTCCCGGGCCCACCCCGGCGGGGCGGCGGCGTAGCGCTCCGCTCCCGCCTGCTCGGTGAAGGGATCGGCGAGGAGGCGACGCAGCTCCTCGATCCGCGAGAAGTCCTTCGCCCGCGCCAGCTCGATCGCTTCCTCCGCCATCCAGTTCCGCAGCACGTAGACCGGATTCGCGCTTCGGATGCTGGCGCTCCTGGACGCCTCGCTCACCCCCTCCAGGCCGAGGCGGGCGCGGTACCGCTCGAGCCAGCTCCGTGCGGCGTCGCTATCGCCGAGCTCGGCGAGGAAGGTCACGTCCCGCTCGAGGGCCCGAAGCGTCCGGGTGTAATCCGCCCGGCTCGCCTGCATCACCCCGAGAAGGTCTCGCACCAGAGCGGTGTCTTCCTCGCGCACCTCGGCCAGCCCGAGCCGGGCCCGCATCAGGCCGCCGTAGGTCTCCGCGAACTCCGACCGATAGCGCTCGAGCGCCTCCTGCGCCTCTTCGATCTCGATGAGGGGCAGCAGGGCCTCGCCCAGCCGCGCCAGGTTCCAGAGCCCGACGGCAGGCTGCCGGTCCCAGGCGTAGCGCCCTTCGGGATCCGAATGATTGCAGATGTGGCCGGCATCGAATTCGTCCAGGAATCCGTACGGCCCGAAGTCGAGCGTGAGCCCGAGCACCGACATGTTGTCGGTGTTGAGCACGCCGTGACAGAAGCCGGCGGCCATCCACCGGGCGACCAGACCACCGGTCCGGGTCGCGATCTCGTGAAAGAGCGCCGCGTGCGGTCTGTCTCGTTCGCCTACGGCTGGGAGATGCCTGCGCATCACATAGTCGGCGAGCTCGCGGACCCGATTCGTCTCACCCCGCGCGGCGAAGTACTGAAAGGTGCCGAACCGGACGTGGCTCGGGCTCAGGCGGAGCAGTGTCGCGGCGGTCTCGACCGTCTCCCGCTGAATCGGGAAATCGCTTCCGGCGATCGCGAGGGCCCGTGTGGTGGGAATGCCCAGAGCATGGAGCGCCTCACCCGCGAGATACTCCCTGATCGCGGAGCGTAGCACCGACCGCCCGTCGCCCCCGCGCGAGAACCGGGTCTGCCCGCCGCCCTTCAAGTGAAGGTCCCAGCTTTCGCCGAGTGAATTCCGGATTTCCCCCAGGAGGAAGGCCCGGCCGTCGCCGAGCCGCGGGACCCAGACGCCGAACTGGTGGCCGGCGTAGACCTGCGCGATCGGCTCCGAGCCCGGGAGGCGTTTCGCTCCGGCCAGGTGGAGGGGAAGGTCCGGGTTCCGGCCCTCGTCGGGGTCGAGGTCGAGCAGCGCCGCCGCGCCGGGGTTCCAGGCCACCAGATACGGATCCGGCAACGGCGTCGGTTCTATGACCTCGTAGAAGGCCTGCGGCAGCCGGGCGTAGCTGTTGTCGAAGGCGAGACCGGGGAGGCGGCGCACGCGCGAAAGATGCGTATCATTCTCCGGCGTCGGCAACGGGAGGTGGCTCATGTCCGCAGCGCCCTCGCTCGGCATTCCCGAGCTGGCCGGGCTCGCGAGCTACGGCGAGGCGGCCCGGATCGGATACTCGGTCGAAGAGAACGTGCGCCGCCTGCTGCGCTATCAGTGGGTCGAGCGCCGGCTCATGACCGCGCTTCTCTCGCATCTCACCGCGGAGCCGGTCTGGGAGCTCAAGTGCGGCTACGCGCTGCACCAGTGGCTGGACGCGCAGCACACCGACGGGATCCGCCGCCGCATCTCCGAGATGCGCCATCCGGTGCCGCCGCTCGATCGCGCGCCCGACGCGGCGCTCGACGCGTTCCTCGAGGAGGCGCTCCGGTCCGCCGACGCCGTCGAGCTTCTGGCCGGGAGCTACGGCGTCGTCCGCCGGGCCCTGGCCGATGAGTACCGCGAGCATCTCGTGACGACAAATCCTCTGGTCGACCAGCCCACGCGCCGGGTTCTCGAGCTTGCGCTCCCCGATCACGATCACGCGCTCGAGTGGAGCCGCATGGCCTTCGCGGCGCTCGCGGCGCGCGACCCGGCTGCTGGCCGCCGCGCCGCCGACTGGGAGGCGCACCTCCGCGCGTTTCTCGCCGCGGCCGGCGGCATCGCCGGCAGCGCTCCGCCCCTCGGCGGCGCGCCGCTGCCCGAGCCGCGCGTGAAGGAGAAGTTCGTTCCCGACTTCCACCCGAGGCGCGACGAGCGATTCTCGGGACAGTACAGCTTCGAGTTCCCGCCGCACGTGGTCTACAACGACCCCAAGGTCCCCGCCGACGAGCGGAACCTGGCTCTCCTCTGCAAGCGCACGCTGGAGATGGACGTGCCGGAGATGATGGCGTCGGTGATGGTGGAGCGGGCGGAGCAGCCGTGGGAGTTTCACCTCGACTTCTCCCGGCAGCTCTGGGACGAGACCCGGCACGCCATGATGGGGACGGTGGCGTTCGAGGCGCGCGGAGTCGACTGGACCCGGATCCCCCTCAACGTGGGATTCGCGCTCCGGCTCAACCTGCACGCCGATGCGCCCGAGCGGCAGACCATTCTCTACGCGATCGAGCAGTCGCTCATGCCGGCGGAGACCGGGAAGCGATTCGAGCACGAGACCGCGACGGCCGCGGGCGATCCGCTCTCGGCGCACTTCCAGGATTACGACTGGGCCGACGAAGTCCTCCACGCCCATATCGGCCGGCGCTGGCTGCGGCGGGAGGGCATCTCCACCGAGCAGGCGATGGAGCGGGCCGCCGGCATTCACGAGCGCACCTGGGCGGCGCTGGATCGCTACCGGCACCTCGACACCCAGGGGGAGTGGTGGGACGGCTTCGTGCGCGAGGTGCTCGGCAAGCCCAGCGCGCTCAAGCCGGACGAGCGGGGCGAGCTCCGGATCCTGGCGGAGTGAACGGCTTGCCGTCGAGCCCAGGTGATCGCCCGGCCGCCGCAGCCCCAAGCCGGTTGGTCTTCCATCTCGTACCGCACACGCACTGGGACCGGGAGTGGTATCTCACCCGCTCCGGATTCCAGGCGCGTCTCGTGCCCGTCGTGGACGCGCTTCTCTCCCAGCTCGAGCGCGACCCTGCCGCTCGCTTCGTCCTCGACGGACAGACCATTCTGGCCGAAGACTACCTGTCCGCCCGTCCCGGCGACGCCGAGCGGCTCGCGGCGCTGGTGCGCCGGGGGGCGCTCGAGGTGGGACCGTGGTACGTCCTGGCGGATCTCCTGATTCCCGCCGGCGAGTCGCTCATCCGGAACCTCCTCCTGGGTGCCCGCGATGCGGCGCGTCTCGGCGGGAGGATGGACATCCTCTACAGCCCCGATGCCTTCGGCCATCCGGCGTCGCTTCCGGTGCTCGCGGCCGAGTTCGGCCTGCCGCTCGCCGTGATCCGCAGGGGTCTGGGCCGGCCGACCGGCGGCGACCGGGATTTCTACCGCTGGATCCGCGGCGACGCCTCGGTGATCGTGTACCACCTCCCGCGGGCGGGGTACGAGGTCGCTGTCGAGGCGACCCGCGCCGGCGCGGACATCCGGCGGGAGTGGGCGGCGGTGCGGCGCGAGCTCGTGGCCCGCAGTACCACCGCCCACGTCATCGTCTTCCTCGGCGCGGACCACCATCCGGTGGTGCGCGACCTCGCGGGCTTTCGCGACCAGCTCGCCTCGCTCGAGCCGGAGCATCAGGTGCGGGTGAGCGGGCTCGGCGAGGCCCTGGACGCCGCCGCCGCACGGCTCGGTGCGGACGTCTCGAGCATCGAAGGAGAGCTGCGGCGGATCGACGGGCATACCTGGGTGCTCCAGGACGTGCAGTCGACCCGCTCGCGGCTCAAGCGTCACCATGCCCGCGCCGAGCTTGGGCTCTGGCGTCTGGCCGAGCCGCTCGCCGCGCTCGCGGCGTGGCGCGGCGGCCGCGAACGGCGCGATCTGCTCCGGCTGGCCTGGCGCGGCTTGCTCCAGTCGCAGTTCCACGACACCCTGGGCGGCTCCTGCACCGACGGCGTCCATCGCGAGCAGGAGGTCCGGCTCGACGGGGTCGAGACGCTGGCGAAGGAGATCGCGGCGCGGAGCCTGGACGAGCTCGCGGACCACGACCCCGATCTCGCCCGCGACCGTCCCGGCCGCGTGGCGCCGCGGCTCCTCCTCTTTAACCCGGCGGCGCGGGAGCGGAAGGGGATCGTGACGGCGGAGATCACCTTCTTCCGCCGCGACATCCGCGTGGGCCCGCCCGGCGGTCCCGCCCCGCGGGGCAGCGACGGCTTCCATCCCTTCGTGCTCGACACCCCACGCGGCCGGTCGCTCCCCATGCAGGTGCTTGGGCTGCGGCGGGGCACCGAGCGTCTCGACGCCGAAGGCCATCACCCCGACCAGGACGAGGTGGACCGGGTGTACGTCGCGTTTGCCGCCCCCGAGACCGGAGGCCTCTCGGTCGCCGCGCTCGCCCCCCGGCACGAGCGCCTGGCTCCGCCGGGCTCGGGGCTCGAGGTGAGCGACGGGTGCGTCTCCAACCGCCTGGTGACCGTCGAGGTATCGCGCACCGGACTGCTCAACCTCACCGACCGGAAAAGTGGAGAGCGGTACTTCGATCTGGCGCTGCTCGAGGACGAGCCCGACGCCGGCGACACCTACACCTTCTCGCGGGGAGACGGAGAAGCGGTCCGGGGCGGGAGGCCCGGACCGCACCGCGTGGTCGCGGAAGGGCCGCTCGTCGGCGCCGTCGAAGCGTGCTGGACGATGGACTCGGCCGCCGAGGGCGACATCGGCTGCCGGCTCGTCGTCGTCCTGCACGCGGATTCGCCCATCGTCCGGCTCCGGCTCGAGCTCGAGAACGGCGCCGTGGACCACCGGCTCCGCGCCCGCTTTCCGGTGCGTGCCGGCGAGACGGCGCTGGCCGGCGCGGCCCTCGGCGTGGAGCAACGCGAGCCGGTGCTCCCCGACCGGCGGCCGGGCATGATCGAACGCCCGGTGCTCACCGCGCCCGCGCACCGCTTCGTCGCGGCCGCGCAGGGCAAGCGGGGGCTCGCGGTTCTCTCCCCCGGCTTCTTCGAGTACGAGTGGACCGCGAGCCGGGACCTGATCGTGACGCTGCTGCGCTCCGTGGGCGAGCTGTCCCGCGCCGGTCTGCCGGAGCGACCCGGCCATGCCGGCTGGCCCGAGCCCACTCCGCTCGCGCAGGAGCTTGGGGCTCACACGATCGACCTCGCACTCGTCCCCGTCGGAGAATCCGACGTGACGGCGGCTTTGCTCGAGCGGCTCTGGGAGGATGCCTTTCTTCCGATTCAGGCGGTGTTCCGCCGCGACTACGCCGGCAGCGCGATCCACGAGGGATCAGTGAGCCTCGAGGGCGACGGCCTGGTCTTCTCGGCGGCGAAGCCGCCCGAGTCCGGAGTAGGGCTCGTGCTTCGATGCCTCAACGCCACCGATGAGCCGCGGCGGGGTGCCTGGCGGTTCGGCCGAGCCATCCGGAGTGCCGTGCTCGTGCGCGCGGACGAGAGCGGGAGCGCCGTGCTGCCGGCAGTCGAGGGCGGCCGGCTCGTGCCCTTCGAGGCGAGGCCCTGGCAGATCGTGACCGTGAAGGTGACCCCGGAGGCGGGACGGTGATCTGGATCCTGATCGTCGCCGGGCTCGTCCTCCTGCTGCTCGCGCAGATGGTGTATCTCTCCTTCGCGCTCGTCGCGGGAGACCGGAAGACCGAGGGGCTCGGCTACTTCGGTCTCCCGGCCCCGGCGCGCGACCGTTTCCGCCGCACGCTCCGCCGGCAGGCGCTCCTGCTCCGGCCGATGCTCCGGCTCCTCTCCAGGTCGTCGCGGTTCACCTTCGAGAAGGCCACGTTCCGCCACCGCGACCTGGCGGGCCCGCGCGGCACCTGCGGCCCGGCGACGTTCGACCGGGCCGAGGCGTACTGTCCCGAGCCGCAGGATGTCTTCGTCGCCGCGCAGATGAAGTGCGGCACCACCTGGATGCTGCACGTCGTCTACCAGGTGCTGCGCCGCGGAGCCGGAGACCTCGTGGAGACCGGGACCGCGCTGCACGCGGTCTCTCCCTGGCTCGAGGGCCGGAAGACGGTCGCGACGGAAGACGCGCCGCTCGTGGGAAGCGAACGGCCGTCGCGCCTCATCAAGACGCACCTGCCGGCGTCGCGCTGTCCCGACGCTCCAGAGGCCCGCTTCATCTACGTCGCGCGGCATCCGGTCGCCTGCTTCGCCAGCTGCGCCGACTTCATCGCCGCGAACGCCGGCAGCTTCGCTCCTGCCTTGAGCGCCGTCGAAGAGTGGTTCATGTCCCCCGAGTGGATGTGGTGGGGTACCTGGCCGGCGCATGTCAGGGGGTGGTGGGCCCGCGCCGCCGAGCGCGGGAACGTGCTGTTCGTGCGTTTCGAGGAGATGACGCAGGACTTGGGGAAAGTCGTCCGGCGCATCGAGGCCCTGCTCGGCACCAGCCCGCTCACCGGGGCGGAGCTCGGCCGGGTGCGCGAGAAGTGCAGCTTCGCCTACATGAAGGCCCACGCGGAGGCCTTCGAGATGCATCCCCCGCACCTCCTGTCGGTGGACGCCGACCTGTTCGTGAAGGGGAGCGCCGACCGGCACCTCGATGTGCCCGAGGACGCCCGGGAGCGGATCCGCGCCTGGTGCGCCGCCGAGCTCAGGGAGGCCCCGCCTCAAGTCCCTGCGCTCTATCCGGACCTGCGAGCGGGTTAGGCCGCTGCGCCGCGCTCCTGGATGGCGTCCGCCAGGAGGGTGGAGCCGATCACCACCAGCACCAGCGCCACGCCCGGCGCGAGCCCCACCCACGGCGCGTTGACCACGGTATCCCGTCCCGACGCGATCATGCTCCCCCACGACGAGGCGGGCGGCTGCACACCGAGCCCCAGGAACGAGAGCCCGGCCTCGAGCGTGATCGCGTGGCCGATGCCGAGCGTCGCGAGGGCCATGACCGGGGACAGCGCGTTCGGGAGGGCATGGCGGAGCAGGATCCGCGTGGTGCGGGCGCCGAGCGCCGAGGCCGCCTCCACGTAATCCCGCGCGAGCTGGGCCCGGGTCTCCGCGTGGACGAGGCGCGCGATCGGCATCCAGCCCGTTACCCCTAAGACCACGACGACGAGCACCGCGCTCGGTTCCCAGAGCGAGGCCAGCAGGAGCAGCAGAACGACGCGCGGCAGCCCGAGCGCGAAGTCGGTGGCGCCGAGGAGCAGGCTCGTCACGGCGGGCGGGCCAACGGCGGCCACCGCGCCGACCAGGATCCCGATCACCAGAGACACCGCCATCCCGAGAGCGCCGACGGACAGCGAGACTCTGGCGCCGTGCACCAGCCGCGCCCAGACGTCCCGGCCGAGCCGGTCGGTGCCGAGGGGATGGGTCACCCCGTGGATATCAGTGGAAAGCGGGGCGAGGAATCGCGTGGCGACGACGTCCCGCTGGAGGTCGGGGTCTGCGGGAGAGAGCAGGGGAGCGAAGAGCGCCGCGGCCGCGATCAGCCCGAGCAGCGCGAGCCCCAATCGAGCGCGGCCGTCCCGGAGAACGCCACGCGCGTCAGGCCCCGGCATCGCGCACCCGGGGATCCACCACCCCGACCAGCAGCTCGGCCAGGAGGTTGCCGGCGACGACGAGCATCGCACTGATGGTCGCGGCGGCCATCACCACCGGGTAGTCGCGGGCCTGGACCGCCTGGACCAGAACCTGTCCCACCCCCGGCCAGGCGAAGATCGCCTCGACGAACACGGCGCCCGAGAAGAGCGCGGGCAGGGAGAGCCCGAGCAGCGTGATGACAGGCACGAGGGCATTCCGGAGCTGATGCCGTATCACGACGCGCGATTCGGCGATGCCCTTGGCGCGGGCCGCGACGAGAAACGGCGCGGCGCGAAGCTCCCGCATGGACGCGCGCACGAAGCGGGCGGCGGCGCCGAAGCCGACCAGCGTGAGGGTGAGCAGCGGCAGCGCCAGGTGACGGAGCCGGTCGGCCACGCGGTCCCACCCGCTCAAGAATTCGGCGTCGAGCCCTTCCGCGCCGAACGCGGGCAGCCAGCGGAGGCCGTAGGTGAAGACGATGACGAGGGCCAGGCCCAGCCAGTAGCTCGGCATCGCGTTCAGGGCGACGGTGCCCGCGGAGGTCCAGGCGTCGAGCGCGCGGCGGCGGGTGTTTGCCTGCCAGGACCCGAGAACGATGCCGGCGATCCAGCTCAGCGCGATCGACACCGCGACGAGGAGCGCCGTGGCGGGCCACGCCTCACCGAGGAGCGCGGCGGCGGGACGGCCCTGGGCGATGCTGGTGCCGAAATCGCCGCGGACGGCCCGCCCGAGCCATCCGGCGTACTGCTCGCCGAGCGGACGGTCGAGGCCCAGCGCGCGCCGCGCGGCCGCGACCTCTTCCGCGCCGGCCGCGGGCCCCAGCAGGCGCTGGACCGGATCGCCGGGCGCGAGATGGAGGAGGAGGAACGTGAGGGTGACGACGCCGAAGACGACGGCGGCGCCGCGCAGGAGGCCGACGAGAAGCCCGCGAGCCATGCGCTGGAAAGTAGTCCCCCAAAGAACGAGGTCGAGAGGCGACGGCTTGCTGCCGTGGCTCCCGACCTCGCCCGCGCTCGAGGGAACCGCCAGCTAGCGGGGGTGCCTCGAGAATTCCGGACGGTACCGCACGCTGACCGGCGCGTTCAGGCGGATGCTGAGCCGCTGCTCGGCCGGGAGCACCAGGTTCTTGCCGTCGGTCGCGATCGCTACACCCGTGCCGATCGCCGCGCCGACGATGGTGCCCTTCACGGCGCCGCTGCCGCCGCCGGCGGCGCCGCCGACGACCGCGCCCGCCACGGCGCCGATACCCACCTTCTTGAGCGTGTTGGAAGTCCCGCTCTTGCCGCGCACCACGAACGGCTCGGTCGCGATGTCGTACGTCTCACCGTCGAACTCGAGCTGGGTGAACGTCATCGCGATCTTGGGCGGAGTCCGCACCCGGCCGCCCCGGCGCGACTCGGTGATCTCGCCGCGCAGGACGAGGCCCGCCGGCAGCGTCGTCCACTGGTCGATACGGAGCGCTTCCGTCGTCCGAATGGCTACCGGATCGCCCGGCCGCGCGACCTTCGTGGTGATCGCGGTGTCGAGCTTGCCTTCGATCATGGTGCCGGACCGGATCGTCACGGTCTGCGCGGAGGCTACTCCCGCCGCGAGTGAGAGCATGGCCGTCGTGGCGAGCGCCGAGCGCCATCGCCCGAGGCCGTGGTTCGGTTTCCTCATGACTCCCTCCTTTCATGCCCGGCCGGGAGACACCCGGCCTTACCCTGTCTGACGACCTCCCTGGGATCGAGAGCACAGCCCGGGCGGGCCGTGGACAGGCGATTTGCCGCGGGGATTCGCGACTCATCAGCCCGGGCCGTAATCGCCCTTGTGTCAACGCGTTGCCGCACCGGCCCGGATTTCGTACTGTTGGTGGTGACTCGCGTGCTTTGCGGCTCGGCGCTCCTGCTGCTGGCCTGCTCGTCAGGAGCGGCGCGGAGGGGCGGCACGGTCATTCTCGCATCGGGTGCGGATCTTCAGAGCCCGAACCCGCTCGTCACCGTTCATCCTCTGGCCAGGCAGGTGCAGCGCTACGCCCTGCTCGTGACGCTGGTGCGTTACGACAGCGCGCTCGCGCCGGCGCCCTATCTCGCCCGGAGCTGGGAATGGTCGGGCGACCGCTCCACGCTCACCCTCCGGCTCTTCACGGGACTCCGCTGGCACGACGGAACGCCCACGACCGCGCGCGACGCCGCCTGGACGCTCGAGGCGGCGCGCGATCCGGAGACCGGCTACCCTCGCCGAACCGATCTCGCGGACCTGACTGCCGCCGCCGCTGAGGACGACTCCACGCTCGTCCTCCGGTTCTCCCGGCCGGTGGGCGGGATTCCCGACGTGCTCACTGACCTCGCCCTCCTCCCCCGGCACCTCCTCGACACCGTGCCCCGCTCGGGGCTCCGCCGGGCCGAGTGGAACCGGCGGCCGGTCGGTAACGGCCCGTTCCGGTTCGTCGCGCACGAGCCCAACCGGCGCTGGATCTTCGCCGCGAACCGGGAGTTTCCCGCCGAGCTGGGCGGCCCGCCCAGGCTCGAGCGGTTCGTCGTCGCCGTGGTGGACGAGCCCACGACCAAGCTGGCCGCGCTCACGTCGGGCGAGCTCGACCTGGCCGGCATCAATCCGGCTCACGCCGAGTTCGTGCGCCGAGACCCGAGACTCCGGGTAGTGGATTACCCCCTCCTCTTCAGCTACGCGCTGGTGATGAACGCGCGCCGGCCGCCGTTCGACCGCTTCGCGACCCGGGAGGCCATCGCCTCGGCTCTCGACCGCCGCGCCATCGTCGACGGCGTCCTCTTCGGCTTCGGCACTCCCGCGACGACTCCGCTGCCGCCGCCGCTCGGTCCGGCGACCGCTGACGGCGCGCCGCCCCGTTCCCGGCCGCCGGCGGCGCCGATGCGCTTCGAGCTCCTCACGGTCGGGAGCGGCGAGGCGCCGATGGAGCAGATGATCCAGGCGCAGCTCGCGCCGCTCGGCGCGCGGGCGGAGATCCGCCAGCTCGAGCTGTCGACGTTTCTGGACCGGGTGCACGGGGAGGCGCACGATTTCGACGCCGCCGTCGTCGGCGTCTCCGGCGACCTCGGCCTGGGCCATCTCGCCCCGCTGGTGGCGCTCTCGGGTTTGCACCCCGAGGGCGACCGCGAGAGACTTGTGCGGCAGATCGTCGATTCCCTCCCGGCGGTCTTTCTCTATCACGCCCGGGGCGTGCAGGGCGTGAACCGGAGGGTGCGGGGCCTGACCATGGACCTCCGGGGCGAGCTCGTGACGCTGTCGCAGTGGAGCGTGAATGGCGACTCCGGCCGGTGACGCCGGCGAGGCCCGGCGCTTCCGGGCGAGCGCGCCGGCCCGCCTGGACTTCGCCGGCGGGTGGACCGACGTCGCGCCGTTCGCGGTGCGCGAGCGCGGGGTCGTCGTCAACGGGGCGATCGACCTCTTCGCGAGCGCCGAGGTGGAGCTGGGCGGCGACCGGCTCGTGCTCCAGTCCGCCGAGCTCGACGACACGCTGGAGCTTCCGATCGACGATCCGCTCGAGCAGGACGGTCGCCTCGATCTGCTCAAGGCCGCGCTCCGCCTCTCGCCCGTCGGCCCCTGCGCCCTCCGTACCCGGTCCGACGCGCCTCCGGGATCGGGCCTCGGCAGCTCCGGGGCGCTGGACGTGGCGCTGGTCGCGTCGCTCGATGCCGTGAAGAACGTCTCGCGCTCGGAGACCGCGCTCGCCGAGGCCGCCTTCCACCTCGAGTCGGTGGAGGCCGCGCTGCCCGGCGGGAAGCAGGACCAGTACGCCGCGGCGCTGGGAGGCTTTCACCGGCTCGGCTTCGAGAACGGCGCCGTCACCGTGGAGCCGCTTCCGCTCGACCCGGCGTTCCGCGACGAGCTGGCCGCCCGCACGGTGGTTTGCTACACCGGGACGTCCCGCCTCTCCTCCCGGACGATCGCGCGGGTCATGGACGCCTACGCGCGGGGCGAGGCCGGCGTGGTCCGCGCCCTGCACGGCCTGGTCGAGACCGCCGGCCGGATGGCGGAGGCGCTCTCGCACGGCGATCTGGCCGGCGTCGCGCGGCTCCTCACGGAGAACTGGGGCCACCAGCAGCGTCTCGACCGGGGGATGGCGACCGACACGATGAAGCGGCTCGAGGAGGCGATGCGGCACGCGGGCGCGATGGGCGGGAAGGCCGCGGGCGCCGGCGCGGGCGGCTCGATGTTCTTCCTCGCCTCCGATCCCATCGCCGCCGCCAGCGCCGCCCGGGGCGTCGGTGCGCGGGTGCTCGACTTCACGTGGGCGCTCGAGGGCGTCCGGGTCGAGG
>JBOHSH010000105.1:0-6197 GCA_050733195.1 Gemmatimonadales bacterium | reverse complement strand
TTCTCCCCGCGCGAGACCCGGTCCGCCACGACGTGGGCGTAGTCCGGATAGTCCACCGACTCCGCGCTGTCGGTGCCCAGATCCAGCGGCGCGTACCCCAGCCGCCGAAGCTCCTGCACGAGGCGCTCCTTGAGGGGGTACCCGGCGTGATCGGCGGCGATCGGGATCGCTTCGGCCATCTCTCAGGAAATGTAACCGATACGACGATATGCGCTTACCGCCCCCACCCACTCCCGTTCCCCGTTCCCCGTTCCCCGTTCCCCGTTCACCGTCTCCAGGTCCATCCCTCGTCACGAAAGCGCTCCGCGTGAGCGGCTGCCCGTGCGGCGGTGGCGGAAGGAAGCGAACCGACAGCGTCCGTCACCGGGAAGGCCGACTCCCAGGCCTGGCGGATGGCGCCGGCCACCTCCTCGAAGCCGACCCGGCGGTCGAGCGCGCTGGAGAGCGTGATCCCGCCGCCGCCGGCAGGAGGAATACCGGCGAGGTCGGCGACGAGCGTCTGGTCGTCTTCGAGGAGGATCGAGCCATGCTGGAGGAAGGCCTCGCCCAGGCGCACCTGCGCGCTGCCGACGGCCTTCCGGTCACGGACCAGCACTTCGCCGCCGACGGGCGCCGCGAAGCAGGGTCCGGCCGAAGGCCTGGGCGCTTCCACTCCTCTGGGCGCGAGTCGGGCGGGCGCGCCGAGGCTGCTCAGGGCCGCCGCCACGACGCGATGAATCGCCGCATAGGCCTGGCGCAGCCCTCCGAACCGGTCCAGCGGTGCCGCGACCGCGTAGGTCAGCTCCCGCGCGTGCCAGACCGCGCGGCCTCCCGTGGGCCGGCGCACGCAGGAGAGCCCGAGCGCCTCGATGCGCGCCCGATCGTAGCGCCGGAGCGCCGGCTCGTGGAACCCGAAGGAAAGACAGAAGGGATCCCAGCGATACAGCCGCAGGAACGCGCCGCCCTCCCCGGCGGCGAAGTCGAGGAGGGCGGCGTCGAGAGCCATGTTTTCCCAGCCGGGGCGGGCGCCGTCGATGTGCATCGCCCAGCGTGTGCTCCCCCCGTTCCCCGTTCCCCGTTCCCCGTTCACCGTTCCCCGTTCCCCGTTCACCGCTCCCCGTAGCTCTCGATCGGCGGGCAGACGCACACCAGGTTCCGGTCGCCGAACGCGCCTTCGATCCGGCTCACGGAGGGCCAGATCTTGTGCTCGCGCGTCGCGGAGGACGGGAACCCCGCGCGCTCGCGGGAGTAGGGGTGCTGCCAGTCGTCGGCCGCGACCTCGGCCAGGGTGTGCGGCGCGTTGCCGAGCACATTGTCGTCCTTCGGCGCCGTGCCGGTCTCGATCTCGCGGATCTCCTCACGGATCGCGATCAGGGCCTCGCAGAACCGGTCGAGCTCTCCCTTCGATTCGCTCTCCGTGGGCTCGACCATGAGCGTTCCCGCCACCGGGAACGACACCGTCGGCGGGTGGAAGCTGTAGTCGATGAGCCGCTTCGCCACGTCCTCGACCTCGACTCCTGCCGAAGTCTTGAAGGGGCGGAAGTCGAGGATGCACTCGTGCGCGATGAGCCCGCGGTGCCCGGAGTAGAGCGTGCGGACGTGCCCCTCGAGCCGCTTGGCGATGTAATTGGCGTTGAGGATCGCGTAGCGGGTGGCTTCGGTGAGGCCGTCGGGCCCCATCATCGCGATGTACGCCCACGAGATCGGCAGGATCGAGGCGCTCCCCCACGGCGCGGCGGAGACCGCTCCGCTCGCCGTGCCTTCGCCGCCGCCGAAGGGGCTCGCCGGCAGATACGGCGCCAGGTGGGCGGCGACGCCGATCGGTCCCATGCCCGGACCGCCGCCCCCGTGCGGGATGCAGAACGTCTTGTGCAGGTTCAGGTGGCAGACGTCGGCGCCGATGTCGCCGGGACGGCACAGGCCGACCTGCGCGTTCAGGTTGGCGCCGTCCATGTAGACCTGGCCGCCGTGGCGGTGGACGATCGCGCAGACGTCGCGGATACCGTCCTCGAACACGCCGTGCGTCGAGGGGTACGTCACCATGAGCGCGGCGAGGTTCGCGCTGTGCTCCTCTGCCCGGATCCGGAGATCGGCCAGGTCGATGTTGCCCTGCGCGTCCGTCTTCACCACGACGACCTGCATCCCCGCCATGACGGCGCTCGCGGGATTGGTCCCGTGCGCCGATTGCGGGATGAGGCAAACGGTCCGGTGGCCCTCGCCGCGGCCGCGGTGATAGGCGCGGATGACGAGGAGACCCGAGAACTCGCCCTGCGATCCCGCGTTGGGCTGCAGCGACACCGCGGCGAAGCCGGTGATCTCGCCGAGCCAGGCCAGGAGATCGCTGAAGAGCTGCGCGTACCCCGCGGTCTGATCGGCGGGCGCGCGGGGATGGATCGCGCCGAAGCCGGGCCACGAGACGGGGTACATCTCGGCCGTCGCGTTGAGCTTCATGGTGCAGCTGCCCAGCGGGATCATCGCCGCGGTGAGGGAGAGATCGCGCGACTCGAGCCGCCGGACGTAGCGGAGCATTTCCGTCTCGGAGCGGTGGGTCCGGAAGACGGGATGGGTGAGGAACGGTGTCGAGCGCCGGAAGGGGTCCGGAATCGCCTCGGGGCCGAGCCCGTCGCCGTCGGCGCGACCCTGCGAACCGGCGGCGCGGCGGTCGGCGCCGAAGATCTCGAGCAGGTCGGCGACATCGGTCTCGGTCACCGTCTCGTCGAGCGCGACCCCGATCCGGGTCGGAGAGATCGCCCGGAGGTTGATGCGCCGGGCCCGGGCGGCCGCGTGGATCCGCTGGGCCGCGGCGGCGTCGACGTCCACGGCGAGCGTGTCGAAGAACGCGCGCCCGGCGAGCCGGTGGCCCGCGGCCTCGATCGCCCCCGCGAGGCCGGCGGCGAAGCCGTGCACCCGCCGCGCGATTCGGGTGATCCCTTCAGGGCCGTGATAGACGGCATACATGCTGGCCATGACCGCCAGGAGCACCTGCGCCGTGCAGACGTTGCTCGTGGCCTTCTCGCGGCGGATGTGCTGCTCGCGGGTCTGCAGGGCCATGCGGAGCGCCGGCCGGCCGTCGCGGTCGCGGGAGACGCCGATGAGCCGGCCGGGCACGAGGCGCTTGAAGGCGTCGCGCGTCGCGAAGAAGGCGGCGTGCGGACCCCCGAAGCCGAGCGGCACGCCGAAGCGCTGCGAGTTGCCGACCGCGATATCCGCGCCCCACTCGCCCGGCGGCGTGAGGAGGGCGAGCGCGAGGAGATCGGTCGCGACGGTGACGAGTCCCTTCACGGCGTGGCAGCGCTCGACCACGGCGCCGTAGTCGCGGACGCTTCCGAGGGTGTCGGGATACTGCACCAGGCAGCCCACGACGCCCGGCGCGAAAACGAACTCCTCCGCCGGACCGACCGTGACCCGCACGCCGCGCGCCTCGGCGCGGGTGCGCACCACCGCGATGGTCTGCGGGTGGCAGCGGTCGTCGACCAGATAGTGGGGATCGTCGTGGTGCGGTGCGGCGGCGATGGAGAGGGCCATCGCCTCCGCCGCCGCGGTGGCTTCGTCGAGCAGCGAGGCGTTGGCGATGGGCAGCCCCGTGAGATCGGCCACCATCGTCTGGAAGTTGAGGAGGGCCTCGAGTCGGCCCTGCGCGATCTCGGGCTGGTACGGCGTGTAGGCCGTGTACCACCCCGGATTCTCGAGCACGTTCCGCTGGACGACCGGCGGCACGTGGCAGCCGGAGTATCCCTGCCCGAGATACGAGCGGAACACCTGGTTCCGATGAGCCATCGCGCCGAGCGCCGCGAGCGCGCCCGCTTCGGTGAGCGCGGACGGCAGCTCGAGCGGTCTCCGGAGCCGGATCCCCGGCGGGACCACCGCGTCGATCAGCGCGTCGAGCGTGGGATAGCCCAGGACCCCGAGCATGGCGGCGACGTCGTCCTCGCGAGGACCGAGGTGGCGCGTGACGAAGGGCCCGAACTCGCCGTGGGGGCGGGTGGTCACCGGGGACTCCGGGGCGGAAGTCAGGAACGGCGATGCCCCGGAGGGGGCCGCCGGGGCATCGCCAACCGAACGCATGGAAGAGCCTCAGGCGCCGATGTGGGCGCGGTAGTCCGACGCATCGAGGAGCGTGCCGAGCTCGCCGCGGCTCGCGACCCGGAGCCGGATCATCCAGCCGCCTCCGTAGGGCTCGCGGTTCACCAGCGCGGGATCGGCTTCGAGGGATTCGTTCACGGCGACGATCTCGCCGGCGACGGGGCAGTAGAGATCCGACACCGCCTTCACGGCTTCGATGGTGCCGAACGCCTGATGCGAGGCAAACTTCTCCCCGACCTTGGGCAGATTGACGAAGACGACGTCGCCCAGCTCGCCCTGCGCGTAGTCGGTGATCCCGATGTCGACGACCATCGGATCATCGCTGACCCGCACGTATTCGTGCTCGCTGGTGTAGCGGAGATCGTCGGGGACCTGCGACACGCGCCGCCCTCGGGGAGACGAGACGGGTAGAGGATATCCCGGGGGTAGAGCAGGGTCAAGCGCGTCGACGAGCCCGTGCGCGCAGCGCGTGCCACACTTCCCGCGCGCGGTCGCGCAGCCGATCGGGCGTGCCGTCGTTCTCGATCACGAAGTCGCTGCCGGCGCGCTTCTGCGACGCGGGAAGCTGGGCGGCGAGGAGCGCGTCGGCCTCCGCGACGCTCAGGCCGCGGTCGCGCACCAGCCGCTCGCGGCGCACCGCGGCCGGGGCGTCCACCAGGACGACGGCGTCGAAGTCCTCGGGGCGCATCACCTCGAAGAGAAGCGGGATGTCGCTCACGACGATCGCGTCGCCGCGCTCCCGCGCGGCCAGGAGCCGGCGCTCCCGCTCGGCGGCGACGGCGGGGTGCACGATCGCCTCGAGCGCGCGCCGTTCGGCGGGATCGGCCAGCACCCGCGCGCGGAGCGCCGCGCGGTTCAGCTGGCCCGAGGGCGCCACGACGGAGCGGCCGAAGCGTCCCACGATCGCGTCGAAGACCGTGGTGCCCGGCCGCTCGAGCTCGCGCACGATGGCATCGGCGTCGATGACCGTGGCGCCCCACTCCGCGAAGAGCCGGGCGACGGCGGACTTGCCGGAGGCGACGTTGCCGGTGAGCGCGATGTGGAGGGGCATTCTGAGTTCTGAGTGCTGAGTTCTGGGTTCGGGGTTCTGGGTTCTGGAACCCAGAACTCAGAACTCAGAACCCACGCACCCCTAAAGCATCGCCGTCTGGTCTTCGTCGGCGCGGGGAACGCGGTGGCAGCGGCGGCAGCGGGCCTCGTACGCCTCGCTGCCCCCGACCTGAATGGTGGGGGAGTCGTAGCGGGCGGGCCGGCCGTCCACCAGGCGCTGGTTGCGGCAGGCGAGATCGCCGCAGACCACGCAGATGGCGGAGAGCTTGTCCACGTGCTCCGCGACGGCCATGAGCGGTCCCATCGGCCCGAACGGCTCACCCCGGAAATCGGTGTCGGTCCCGGCGAGGATGACCCGCACGCCGCGGCCGGCGAGCTCCGTGACCACGCCGACGACGTCGCCATCCAGGAATTGCGCCTCGTCGATGGCTACCAGCTCGATATCGGGACGCGTGAGCCGCATGATCTCCGCCGCCGTGTTCACCGGAACCGCCTCGAACTCCACGCCGCTGTGGCTCGACACCCGCCACATCCCTCCGTAGCGATCATCGAGATGCGACTTGAAGACCTGAACCCGGCGGCGCGCGATGAGCGCCCGGCGCACCCGCCGGATCAGCTCTTCGCTCTTGCCGCTGAACATGACTCCGGCGATGACCTCGATCGTCCCCGGGCGGGCGAGGTGCTGCATGCGTGGATCCCGACGGCGGGTGATGGCGACGGCGAGCTTCGACGATAGCGGCGCCCGCCGACCGGGTCAAGCAACGGTCGTCAGCGCGGCGGCCGCGGCGGCATGCCCGGCCGGGCTCGTCCGCCCGGTCGGCCGCGATCGACGCGGGCCACCAGGCGACGCTTGCCGATGGTGCGGCCGGTGACTTTCTCCGCCACGGCCTCCGCGTCGACCCCGGCGCCGAGCTCCACCAGGGTGAAGCTCTCGCGGATGTCGATCCGGCCGATGCTCTCGCGGGCCAGGCCTCCGGACCGGACCAGCGCGCCCATGACGTCGCCGGCGGCGATCTCATCGCGCCGGCCGGCGCCGATCCAGAGCCGTACCGCGCTCGGCCCTGCCGGTGCGGGCGCCGCCGCGG
>JBOHSH010000104.1:0-8638 GCA_050733195.1 Gemmatimonadales bacterium | reverse complement strand
TGCCCGTCTGCCCGTCTGCCCGTCTGCCCGTCTGCCCGTCTGCCCGTCTGCCCGTCTGCCCGTCTGCCCGTCTGCCCGTCTGCCCGTCTGCCCGTCTGCCCGTCTGCCCGTCTGCCCGTCTGCCTCCCGTCCGTTTCACGTGAAACCATTGCTGTTTCCGCCCCGTTTTGTACATTGCTTCTATCTGATTGGCCAGACAAGAGCGTGTAGGCAGGCAAGTACCCATACCACAACTGATTGCCTCTGAATCGTGGCTAGGACGATCGCCATTGCCAATCAGAAAGGCGGAGTAGGTAAGACTACTACTGCCGTCAACCTCGCGGCTTCCCTCGCCATCGCCGAGCGGCGTACCCTCCTGGTCGACGCCGACCCGCAGGGCAACGCCACCAGCGGCATCGGTCTCACCAAAGATCCCAATCGGCCGTCACTCTATGACGTCCTGGTCGAGGGCAGGCCGGTCTCCGAGGTGGTGCAGCGCGACAGCGAGCTCCCGTTCTTGAGTGTGCTGCCCGCGACGCAGGACCTGGTCGGCGCAGAGCTGGAACTCGTCGCGGTCGGCGGCCGCGAGTCGCGACTCCGCGACGCCCTCGCGCCCGCGCGCGGCGACTACGACTACATCATCGTCGACTGCCCGCCATCGCTCGGCCTCATCACCCTCAACGTGCTGACCGCGGCCGACGGCGTGGTGATCCCGATCCAGTGCGAGTACTACGCCCTCGAGGGCATCTCCCAGCTCCTCAACACCATCCGGCTCGTGCAGCAGAACTTCAATCCCACGCTCGCGCTGGATGCCGTTCTGCTCACGATGTACGACTCGCGGCTCAATCTCTGTCGCCAGGTGGCGAAGGACGCGAAGGAGTATTTCGGCCCCAGGGTGTTCGGCACCGTGATTCCGCGGAACGTGCGGCTCGCCGAGGCGCCGAGCTTCGGCAAGCCGATCCTCATGTACGACGTGCAATCGGTCGGAGCGAAGAGCTATCTCGCCGTCGCGCAGGAGCTGCTGCGGCGGACGGAGAATCCCGAGACCTCGAACGCCGAGCTGCCGCGGGCGCCGCGGGAGGTCGGGGAAGTCGGGGAGGTGAGCGCGTGACGGAGACGAAGCGGCTGGGCCGCGGGCTCGAAGCCCTGCTCGGCCCCATAACCCGCGAGGAGACGGCCGCGGCCGGCGGCACGAAGGAGCTGCCCGTCGGCACGATCGACCCGAACCCGTATCAGCCCCGCCGGGAGTTCGACGACGCGCAGCTGCAGGAGCTGGCGGACTCGATCGCCGGGTCGGGGCTGCTGCAGCCGGTGGTGGTGCGCCCGCGTCCCGGCGGCCGCTACGAGCTGATCGCCGGCGAGCGGCGCTGGCGCGCGGTGCAGCGGCTGGGCTGGGCGAAGATCCCCGCGGTCGTGAAGGACGCGGACGACCGCGCGATGCTCACCCTCGCGCTCATCGAGAACCTGCAGCGCGACGATCTCTCGCCGATCGCGGCGGCGCACGGCTACCAGCGGCTCATCGACGAGTTCCGGCTGCCGCAGCAGGAGGTCGCGCGCATCGTGGGAAAGGACCGCTCGACGGTGAGCAACACCCTGCGCCTGCTCAGGCTGCCGGCCGAGGTGCAGGCGATGGTGGAGCGGAAGACGCTGTCGGAGGGCCACGCGCGCGCCCTGCTCGCGCTGGTCGATCCGGGCGCGATGACCCGGCTCGCCCAGCAGGCGTCGGGGGAAGGCTGGTCGGTGCGCGACCTCGAGGCGCGGATCCGGGGTGACCGGGTGGACGCTCCGGGCCGCCGCACGATCCGTCGCCCGCGCGCCGAGGTCCCCCATCCCGCGGCCGACGTGCGCCGCGTGGAGGAGGCGCTCCGCCGGCGGCTCCAGACCGACGTGCGGGTGACGGCGCGGCGGCGGGGCCGCGGCGCCGTCACCATTCACTATTACTCGAACGACGATCTCGCCCGGCTGCTCGAGCTGGTTCTCGGAGCGCCTTACGACGGATGAGCGCCCCTAACCCGCCCGTTCCGTCTCATCCGCGGCGGCGCAAGTCGGTCTCCATCATCATCCAGCGCGACAGCGCGCTGCACGCGCTCACCTACCGGATCCCCCGGTGGGGGATCCGCGCGGCGTACATCGGCGCGGTCGCGTTCGCCGTCGCCCTCATCCTGCTGATCACGTTCTACGGGCCGATCGTGCGGCAGGCGGCGCGGGTGCCGGGGCTCGTGAGCGAAGTGGAACGCCTCCGGATCGACAACCAGCGGGTGCGGGACCTCGTCGCCGCGCTGGACAGCCTGGAGACCAACTACGAGCGGCTCCGGAGCATGGTCGGCGCCGACCTCGTGCCCGACCCGGTCGCGGCGTCGACCACGATCCCGATCGCTCCGGCGATCATCGCCCGTCTGCCCGGCGCTCCCGCGCGATACGAGGATGGTCCCTCGAGGCCCTCGCACTGGCCGCTCGACGAGGCCGGCTATGTCACGCGGGGACAGGCGGTTGCGGACACGGCCGAAGAGCGCCATCCCGGACTGGATATTGCAGTGTCCGTCGGGACGCTGGTGCGGGCAGCGGGCGGCGGGGTGATTCTGCAGACGGGGGAGCACAAGGAGTACGGCCTTTTCGTGCTCATTCAGCATCCCGACAGCCTGGAGACCATGTACGGGCACCTCTCCCGCACCGTGGCGGTGCAAGGGGCAGCGGTTCGCTCGGGCGAGGTCATTGGACGGAGCGGCAACACGGGGCGCTCCACCGCACCGCATCTTCACTTCGAGATCAGGGTGAACGGTCGAGCCGTGGACCCGACCACCATGGTGCGGGAGGATCGCTGATGGGCTTCTTCTCCAGTACGCCGCAGCCGGCGGCGAAACCGAGCACGCACGCGTCGGCGCACGCGACGCCGACCCCGGCGCCCCGGAAGCACCGCGAGCGCGAACCGGCCACCGGACTGTCGATCATCGCCAAGGATCTCACCATCGCCGGCGACCTCCAGGCCGCGGGCATCATCCGCGTCGAAGGCCGCGTGATCGGCAACGTGCACGCGGGTGAGCAGGTGCTGCTCTCCGAGGGCGGGATCATCGAAGGCGACGTCGTCACCCGCGAAGCGGTGATCGGCGGTCGCGTCCACGGCTCGGTGCGGGCCGACGAGCGTGTGGAGGTCCAGACCTCGGCGCACGTGAAGGGCGACGTCGTGAGCCCAAGGCTCCTGGTGCACGAAGGCGGCAGCATGAACGGCAACGTCAAGATGGAGCGCGGCAACGGAGACGCGACGGGCTCGCACGCCCACCACGTCGTCTCGGTGACGGCTCCGGAGGCGCGATGACCGATCGCCGGCGAGCGCTCCTGGCGCTCGTCCTGGCCGTCGTTGCCGCCTGTGCCCCTCGGGCCCGCGAGCCCGAGGGGTTTCGCGTCGCCCTCATCACCCCCGGCTCCATCGCCGACGCGGCGTGGAACTCCGGAGCCTACACCGGTCTCGGATGGATCCGGGACTCGCTCGGCGCCAGCGTGAGCCACGTCGAGGCCCGGACGCCGGGCGAGCAGGAAGAGGCGCTCCGGACCTACGCCGCCGAGGGATTCCGGGTCGTGTTCGGCCACGGCTTCGAGTTCCAGGCGCCCGCGGAACGGGTGAGCCCGCAGTATCCGCAGACGGTCTTCGTGGTCACTTCAGGCGAGCGCACGGCCGGCGGCAACGTCGTGCCCCTCGTCTTTCAGATCGAGCAGGCGGCGTACCTCGCCGGCATGGTCGCCGGGGGAATCACCCGGTCCAACCGGATCGGCTTCGTGGGCGGCATCGAGTTGCCGCCGATCAAGCGGGGGTACGAGGCGTGGGTGAGTGGCGCGCGCGCCGTGAACCCGAAGGTCGAGCCGAGGCTCGCCTACCTCAACACGTTCGACGATGTCGCCGCGGGCCGGGAGGCCGCGCTGGCGATGATCCGGCTCGGCGTGGACGTCCTCCACCACAACGCAGACCAGGCGGCGCTCGGCCTCTTCCAGGCGGCCAAGGGCAAGCCCGGCGTCTTCGTCATCGGGGCGAACGCGGACCAGTCGGCCCTTGCGCCCGACAACGTGATCGGGAGCGTGGTGCTCGACCTGCCGCGCGCGTTTCTCGCCGTCGCGCGGGAAGTGCAGAGCGGGCGATTCACGCCGAGGATGCAGGAGTTCGGCCTCGCGGGCGGGGTCACGCGGTGGGAGGTGAACCCGCGTCTCGCGGGCCGGATCCCGCCGGAGCTGGCGGCGCGTGTGGCGGCGGCCGCGGATTCCATCCGGAGCCTCAAGTAGCCGGGCTGGCAGACGGATCGTAGGGCGGTATCCTTCTCCCCGTCTCTGTCGACGGGTTTCTTTTCATGCCCCGGTCGGTTCCCCTCGAGGAGCTGGTCAGCTATCTCGACGATTACCTTCGGCTCCCCGAGGTTCCGGACCGGCCGGAGGCGCTGAACGGACTCCAGGCCGAGAGTCGCGCCGGAGCCGTTACGCGGATCGTCGCGGCGGTCGATGCGAGTCTCGCGACCATCGAGGGCGTGAGCACGGGGCCGGGCGAGAACCCGCTCCTCCTCGTGCACCACGGTCTCTTCTGGGACGGCAACCGTCCGCTCACCGGTCCGCGGTATCGAAGGGTGCGCGCCCTGCTCGACCGGGACATCGCCCTCTACTCCGCCCACATCCCGCTCGACGTCCATCCGGACGTCGGCAACAACCACGTGCTCGCGCGGGCCCTTGGCCTCGAGGATCTCGAGCCGTTCGACAAGTGGCAGGGGATTCCGGTCGGCGTCCAGGGAAGGCTCGATCCACCGGTCGACCGGGAGGCGTTCGCGCGAACCGTGGAGGAGCACGTCGGCGCCACCGCGAAGCTCATCCCCGGCGGACCAGCCGCCTGTACGCGCGTGGGCATCATCACCGGCGGGGCGGGCGGACAGATCCGCGCAGCGAAGGAAGCGGGTCTCGATACGTTCGTCACCGGGGAGGGGACGCATCCCACCTACTTCGACGCGATGGAGCTCGGCGTGAACACGATCTTCGCGGGTCACTACGCCACGGAGACGGTGGGGGTGAAGGCGCTGGCCGAGCATCTGAGCGACCGCTTCGGCATTCCGTGGGAGTTTCATGATCATCCGACGGGACTCTAAAGACGGTTGACAGTTGACGGTTGACGGGACCCCCGGGGCTCATGCGCGAGATTCCTCTCGAATTGGCGGGCATCCGCAAGGCGTTCGGGGCGGTGCATGCGCTCCGGGGTGTGGACTTCGCTCTCGCGGCGGGCGAGGTCCACGCGCTGCTCGGGGAAAACGGGGCGGGGAAGTCCACGCTCCTGCACGTCGCCTACGGTATGACACGGCTGGACGCCGGGGTGGTGCGCGTCGACGGACACGCCGTGACGCTGCACTCACCCCGCCAGGCGCGCGCGCTCGGCGTCGGGATGGTGCATCAGCACTTCACGACCATCGAAGCCCTGACCGTGCGGGAGAACATCCGGCTCGCGGTCGGGCCGCGGGGCAAATCCGAAATCAGCATCCCGGGGCTCGATTCGGACGCCCGGGTGTCGAGCCTCAATGTGGCTCAACGGCAGCGGCTCGAGATCGGGAAGGCGCGCGCGACCGGAGCCCGGATCCTCCTGCTCGACGAGCCGACGGCGCTGCTCACTCCAGGCGAGAGCGAGATCCTTCTGGCAGCGATGCGCGCGTTCGCCCGCGAGGGCGGGGCGGTCGCCCTCATCACCCACAAGCTCCCCGAGGCCCTCGCCGGCGCGGATCGGGTGACGGTGCTGCGGCACGGCGTGGTGACGTTCACCGGCCCGGTGGAGGGGCGGACGGAGGGTGAGCTGGCGGGGTTCATGGTGGGGGGGAGGATCCAGACGGCCGGACGGCCGGACGGCCGGACGGCCAGGGAGAAGGTGGCGGAGGTGGGAGGAATCTCAATTCTCTCGGGGGACCTCATCGGCGTCGCGGCCGTCGAGGGCAACGGCCAGCGCGAGCTGTTGCGCGCGCTCGCCGGGCTCGACTCGACGGGTGGGCAGGATGTCCGGGCCGAAGGACCGGTGGCGTTCGTCCCGGAGGACCGGACGACCGAAGGCCTGATCGGCGAGCTCTCGCTCACCGAGAACGTCGTGCTGGGGCTGCCCGATGATCCGCGCTGGGCCCGCGGGATGAGGCTCGACTGGTCGGCCGCCCGCCGGCGGACCGAAGAGATGCTCGACGAGTTCTCGGTGCGGTCCTCGGGTCCGGACGCGCCGGCGGCGACGCTCTCCGGCGGGAATCAGCAGAAGGTCGTGCTGGCGCGAGCGCTCGAGCGACGGCCGCGCCTTCTCGTCGCCGAGAACCCGACGCGGGGGCTCGACATTCGCGCCACCGCCGAGGTGCACGAACGGCTGCGGGCGGCCGCGGCGGCAGGCACGGCCGTCGTGGTGTACTCGACCGACCTGGACGAGGTGCTCGAGCTGGGCCGGCGGATTCTCGTCGTCCATCGTGGCGAAGTGCGGGAAGCCCCCGAGGGCGCCGGTCGGAAGCGCGTCGGCGAGATGATGCTGGGCGTGGGAGATCCTTCTCGCCGCCCGGCATGACACGCCTCCGCGCCCCCCTGCTGATCGCCGCCGGGGCGCTCGCGGTCGGATTTCTCGGGCTCGGCCTGGGGCTCGCCCTCGCGGGTTATGACGCGCCGCTCGCGCTCGGGGCGCTCTGGCGCGGCGCCTTCGGCTCGTGGTACGCCTTCTCGTCCGCCACGCTCGTCCGCGCGATCCCGCTTGTCATTCTGGGCCTCGGCCTGGCACTCGCGTTCCGGGCAGGAGCGCTCAACATCGGCGCCGAAGGCCAGTTCTACGCCGGCGCGATCGCGGCCACCTGGATCGGCTCTCTGGTCGCCGCGTGGCCTTCGCCGCTCGCCATCGGCGCGGTCTGGATCGCTGCCGCCGCGGCCGGCGTGCTCTGGGTCGCGGTGCCGGTGCTCCTCCGGCTCCGGTTCGGCGTGCTCGAGGTCATCTCGACGCTGCTCCTCAACTTCGTGGCCGAGGCCGCCGTGAGCTACGCGGTGACCGGGCCGCTCCAGGAGACTTCGCGGATCTACCCGCAGAGCGACCCGATCCCGCTCGCCGCGCGCCTTCCCGCCGTTCCCGGCACCCGGCTCCACCTGGGCCTTCTCGCGGCGCTCCTCGCGGCGGTCGGACTCTGGCTCCTCTTCACCCGCACGGCGTTCGGCTTCAGGCTCCGGGCCACCGGACTTGGACCGCGGGCGGCCGAAGTGAGCGGCCGCATCCGGGTGGGCCGGGTCGTGGCGATCGCACTCCTCTGCTCGGGCGCGCTCGCCGGGTTGGGCGGGGGCATCGAGGTCGGCGGGGTGACCTACGCGCTCTACATGAACCTGTCGCCGGGCTACGGGTTCACGGCCATCGCGGTGGCGCTCCTGGCGCGGCTCCACCCGATCGGGGTCGTCGCGGCCGGCGTGCTCTTCGGCGCGCTCGAGGCCGGCGCGCAGGGGATGCAGCGGGAGGCCGGTGTCCCGGCCGTGGCCGTGTACGTGATCGAGGCGGTGATCATCCTGGTCGTGCTGCTCGCCGATGTGCTCGCGAGGAAGCGCGCGGCCCGAGTCGCCTCGGGAATGGCCGCCGCGGCGGAGGAAGCGACATGAGCGAGGTGACGAGCCTAATTACCGGCTTCCTCGCGGCGACGGTCCGGATCTCGACGCCGCTCCTGTACGCGGCGACCGGCGAGCTTCTGGTCGAGCGCTCCGGCGTGATCAACCTGGGCGTCGAGGGCGCCATGCTGGCCGGTGCGCTCGCCGCGGCGCTCGGCGCGTCCACCGGCGGTCCCTGGATCGGGCTCCTGACCGCGATCGCCGCAGGCGTGCTGGTGACCGCCGTCTTCGTCGCCGTGGCAATCGGCGCCCGGGCCGACCAGATCATCACCGGGACGGCGGTGACGCTCGGCGCCATCGGGCTCACCGGCGCCGTGTACCGGAGCGCGTACGGCGCCGGCGGCCCGGGCCTCTCCATCCCGACTTTTGACGAAATGCCGATCCCCGGGCTCCGGAGCATCCCCGTGTTAGGGCCGGCGCTCTTCGATCAGCCGCTCCTCACGTATATCGCCTGGCTGCTGGTGCCACTCACCGGATGGTTTCTCTACCGGAGCTGGTGGGGGCTCGCGCTCCGCGCCACGGGGGAGTCCGCCGGGGCGGCGCACGCGTCGGGCGTCCCGGTCCGGCGGGTCAGGATCGTCGCCGCGCTCGTGGCCGGGGGGCTGGCCGGCGCCGGGGGCGCCACGCTCGTGCTCGCGCAGGTGGGGACGTTCGCGGAAGAGATGACGGCCGGGCGGGGTTTCCTCGCCATCGCGATCGTGGTGCTCGGCCGATGGCGACCTGGGGGCGTGCTGCTCGCAGCGCTCCTCTTCGCGGGGGCGAACGCCCTGCAGTTCGTTTTCCAGGCGATGGGGCTCGGCGTTCCCTATCAGCTCTTCCTGATGCTGCCCTATCTCCTCGCCCTCGCCGCCCTTGCCCTGGGGACGCGGGCGTGGGGAGCGCCGGCGGGGCTGGGGAAGCGGTGAACGGGGAACGGGGAACGGGGAAAGGGGAAAGGGCCCTCCCTCTCCGCCCCGGTTCTCAGGGGGAGATGACGGGCAGCTCCCTGCGCCGTGCCCACTCCTGAAACGATCCGTCGTACAGCTTCGGGTCGAAGCCGGCCAGCCGA
>JBOHSH010000103.1:0-2380 GCA_050733195.1 Gemmatimonadales bacterium | reverse complement strand
GAGCGCGTGCGGTCCCGGGATACGGATAGAGCTCGGGCGCGCTGAGTCCGTCGGGGCGGCCGTCGACCCAGCCGGTCTGGCTGAAGTGGACGTGGGCATTGACGAGTCCGGGGGTGACATAACGGCCGGTGACGTCCACCAGGGTCGCGCCGGAGGGAATGGAGCACTGCGCCGCAGTGCCGACGCATTGCAGGCGATCGCCGCGGACCACCACGACGCCGTTCGCGATGGCGGGCCGGCCGGTGCCGTCGATGATCGTGCCGCCGGTCAGGGCAATGGTCTGGGCGGCGGCCATGCCGGCGGCCAGCGTCATCGACAACCCGAGGGTGAGCGACCGTTTCATTTTCGCCTGCATGTGGCCGTGACGGACTCCTAAACATGCTTCCAATTCGGGGGTTCCGCACGGTTCGACTTTACAGGATCATGGGCTTGCGCACGCCTTGGGCGAGTCCGTGAGTCATCCCGCACGACATGCCGGCTGCCGCAGCGGGGGCGATCGAGAAAGGTGACGCGGTTTCCGGTCGATTTCGTTATTATCTTTTCGCCGTTCGTTGGCGACACTTATGGCATACCTCATGTCGCCCAGGACGAATTCCACCCCTCCCAGACCGGATGCAGACCCGCGAACTGACCCGGCTCATCCCGCACAACGGTAGTTGAATGCTGCCGAGGTCAGCTTTGAGCTGGCAGGGAATCGACGAGGCTCAATGGGCCGCGGCCGTCGCCTACCTGCGTCGGAGGATGCTGGCCAGAGACCGGACACAGATCGCGGCCGAGATTGGGAAGGTCGGTCTGGAAAGGTGGATCTACCAGCATCACATCCCCTTTGGAATGTGGGTCCGGAATACGCTCCGCCGGAAAGGGTTCGACGAAGGCAAGCTGAGGGTTCTCGACCTGGACGCTGCCTGGGGCTACCTCCTCGAGGACGCCCTCAAGCCACTCCGGAAGTGACCGCGCGTCCATCGGACCCGCACTTCAGGATTACGGTCCGACGACCCCGAGCACGGCGCGGTGTGGCCCTGTACGCTCACTCCGGCTTGAGCGCCGTGAACATGACCGCCTTGACCCCGTACGCCTCGGCGGAGCTCTGGGTGGACGCCTTCCGGAACCGAAAGCGCGGCACGACGGCCGACTTCACCCTCCGGAACCCGGCATCCTCGAAGAGCGCGAACATCTCTCCCTCCGGGAGAGCACCACCGATTCAGCTGGCCCAGAGCTTGGGATCGTTGACGATCGACTGCGAGAGCTGCTTGGCGCTCACGATGTCGGTGATCGACAGCCGCCCGCCCGGCCGGAGGACCCGGTGGAGCTCCTGCACCACGCGGCGCTTGCGGAACGACAGGTTGATGACGCCATTCGAGAGGACCACGTCCACCGACGCGTCCGGCAGGGGGATGTCCTCCATTCTTCCTTCGCGGCACTCGAGCCGGCCTCCGGCTGCGCTCTCATAGGCCCTGAGCTTGGCGCACATGGACGGGTTGAGATCGACTCCCGTCACGCTCCCGGTAGGACCGACCTGCCGCGAGGCGATGAGGGCGTCGAGACCGGCGCCGCTTCCGAGGTCGAGCACCCGCTCCCCTTCCTTCAGGTTGCTGCGCAGATGCGGGTTCCCGACGCCGGCGAACGAGTCCACCGCCTCCGCCGGGGCCCGGTCCAGCCACTCGGCGGGATACTCGAACAGCTCGGCCGCCTCCCGGCCGTGATAGAAGTGGAACTCCGCGCGCGGGTTGTCCGCGACCTCCTGATACGTACGGAGGATCTCGTCCTTGAGCACGGCTTCGAGCGTCTCAGGCATTTCGGCTGGCACCGTCATGTCTCGCCCTCCCGGCCTAGCTTGACGACTGATCCGATCGCCAGAGGCCATACTGGAATTGCTGGATGGATCCCGCCGGCGTCACGTGCTCGTGGAGCTCGCTTCGCAACAACCGGAATCCGACTCCGAGCAGCGCGCCCAGCTGCGCCGCGTCGTAGCGCACGACAGCCAGGCCGCTGCATCGCTCCGGTCCCCCGGGACCGAAGGTCGCCAGAATGACGTCACCGCCCAGTGCCAGGGCCGACCTGAGGACATTGACGTAGCGGATGCGCTGCGCTGCTTCGGTGAGGAAATGTAGTACCGCGCGGTCGTGCCAGATCCCATAGCGGCGTGCGGGCGTGAACCGGGTGATGTCCGTCTCGATCCATTGGACGCGGCTCGCCCGGTCGCCCAGGCGCGCCCGCGCCTGCGCCAGGGCTGCGGGAGCCAGGTCGGCGACCGTGATGTCCTGGTATCCCTCGTCCAGCAGATGGTCGGCGAGGGTCGAGGCCCCGCCACCGACGTCGATGATCGGCGTCTCGCGAGGCGCGCGCGTGGCATGGATGTACTCGAGCGACTGGGTCGGCG
>JBOHSH010000102.1:0-4947 GCA_050733195.1 Gemmatimonadales bacterium | reverse complement strand
CCAGACTGACCGCCAGGAGCACGGCCCGAAGGGTGGTGCGGATAGGCGCGCCGGGTCAGGCCTTAGATCACGGAATCCCGAAGCAGTAGAAGAGCCCGTTCCCGCCGGTCGCCTGGAGGTTCCGCTGCCCGCACCCGCGCGACGGGTGCGACGAGTTCCACGAGGTCGGGTTCGGCCCGCCGCCGATCCGGTCGTGGTGTCCCACCCGCGCGCTTCCCGTCGAGTCGCTGCTGGTCCAGTTGCGGCAGGTCGTGTCCACCGAATCCGCCATTGCCGTGCCGTCGAGCGCCGAGCCGGTGAGGATGTCGTGCATGTTCGGGGTGTCGCCCCGGCCGTTCACGACGGCGCCCTTCTCGGTGAGCGCGGTCTGCTTGTTCACGCTGGTGCTGTCGCCGTGCAGATGCGCCACGTTCCGGGCGATCTCCACCCCACCGAAGTTGTGCCAGGGGCCCCGACCGATCCGGTCCCGCGCGTTGACCGCGGGCTTCCCCGCCTCCGCCACCGCGCTCAGGTACGCCCGCCAGACACCGATCGCCGCGCCGGCCTCCCGCGCGAGCATGCTGCAGTGCGCATCGGCGCCCTCGAGCCCGCCGAGGGCGGCGCCGTTGCCGGGTCCCCGGCTGGTGATGAAGAAGCTCATCCGGCTCTGCGCGAGCGCCGGTGAAGCGAACGCGAGCAGGGCGACTGCAGCGGCGGCGATTCTGATCATGTCATGGCTCCAGTGACGCTCGGAACGAGAAGATAGCCGCGGCGCGGCGCTCATGGCTGACCGGATTCAGGGCTCCGCTCCGCGATCGAGGCCACGATCGGCAGGCCGACGAACGGAAAGTGGCCGATCAGCTGTATCCACCAGCGTACCGTAAAGGTGACCGGCCGGCCGGTCAGGGACGGAATCACCGCGAGCGACATAACGAGCCAGATGACGGGGCCGTAGATCGCCGCGGTCAGGACGACGCCGGCGGGCGTGGAGGTCGCGGCCCGGACACCGGCCAGGCCCTCGTACAACAGGAAGAAGACGGTCGACCAGCCGAAGGCCACCCCCAGATGCATGAGGAGCCCGATCAGCACCGTGCGGGTGCCGCCGGTGAAGGCGTCGGGGCCGAGCAGCGTGCTGGCCACGCCCTGCCAGAGGCGGGCGAACGTGGAGTCGTAGAAGAAGACGACCAGGGCGCTCGAGAAGAGGCCGTCGATGACGGCGGTGAGCAGGCCGGCGCGCAGGAGCCGCGACAGTTTCACACAACCTCCGGGAGGTGGTTCCGGCGAGCTGCGGCGAGTCCCAATGCTACGATCCCTCCCCGCGGCCGGCCAGCGAGCTCAGACCTCGCGTCGGCCTACTTGGAGTATCTTCGACGGCGTGGGCTCGTTTGACCGAGGAGCAACGCGAATGCCGGAACGGCTCGCCAGCTCGTACGAGGTCGGGACGCGATGACCGCGTCCGTCGAGCGGCTGTCCGACGCGCTCTCGGGGCGGTACCGGGTCGAGCGCGAGCTGGGCCAGGGCGGCATGGCCACGGTGTATCTCGCGGAGGACCTTCGCCACCACCGGAAGGTCGCGCTCAAGGTCCTCCGGCCGGAGCTCTCCCAGGTTCTCGGGGCCGAGCGGTTCCTCAAGGAGATCGAGGTCACCGCCGGCCTCCAGCATCCGCACATCGTGCCGCTCTTCGATTCCGGCGAAGTGCCCGCGCCTCCCGGCACGCCGGGGCCCTCGCTCCTCTTCTACGTGATGCCCTTCGTCGAGGGTGAGACACTCCGTGCCCGCCTGACCCGCGAGAAGCAGCTCCCGCTCGACCTCGCGCTCGACCTGACCCGCCAGGTCGCCGGCGCCCTCGACTACGCGCACCGGCGCGACGTGGTGCACCGGGACATCAAGCCCGAGAACATCCTGATCCACGACGGCCAGGCGCTGGTGGCGGACTTCGGGATCGCGCTGGCGGTGAGCGAGGCGGGCGGGAGCCGGCTCACCGAGACGGGGCTCTCGGTGGGCACGCCGCAGTACATGAGCCCCGAGCAGACCACCGGCGAGCGCGACCTCGACGCGCGGAGCGACGTCTACTCGCTCGGCTGCGTCCTCTATGAGGCGCTCGCCGGCGACCCTCCGTTCGCGGGCAGCACGGTGCAAGCGATCGTGGCCCGGAAGCTGACCGGAGCCGTGCCGAGCATCCGCCCGGTGCGCGACGCCGTGAGCCCGTCACTCGACCGCGCGATCGCCAGGTCGCTCGCGAAGGTGCCGGCCGACCGGTTCGCCAGCATGGCGGAGTTTTCGGAGGCGCTCGCCCGGGGCGCCGGCATTCCGGACGGCGGCGCCGGGCGCCGGAAGCTGGCGCGGCGCATGATCGGCGGTGTCGCCGTGCTCGCGGTGGTGGGCGCGGTGCTCTGGCTCGTGGCATCCGGCCGGATGAGCAGCTGGCTCGCCGGCGCGCCGCGTTACGCGCGGATCGCGGTGCTGCCGCTCGAGAACCGCACCGGCGATTCGACGCGGAACTATCTCGTGGATGGGCTCACCGAGTCGTTGATCGCCGACCTCGCCCGGCACGAGAGGGTGGACGTGATCGCGCTGGGCTCCGTACTGGGGTACCGCGGAAAGCCGAAACCTGTGGACTCGGTGGCGCGCGAGCTGGGCGTCGAGGCCGTCGTCTCCGGTTCGGTCGAGCGCCGCGACGGGCAGCTGCGTGTAGCGGTGCACCTCCGCGCTCCCGGCCTGCCGTCGCCGCCGCCTGACACCCTGGAGCGGCCGGCGGAGCAGGTCGCCGCACTGGAGAAGGACGTGGTGGATCGGCTGGTCCGCTCGATCGGCGGCCGGCTCACCGGTCCACGCGCCGGTGCCGGAGCCGAGGGCCCGCCTAACCCGGAAGTCCACGATCTGTACCTCCGCGGCCGGTATCATCTCGCGGGCCGGACGCCGGAGGGGCTCCAGAACGCCCTCGACTATTTCCGGCAGGCCCTGACGCGGGATCCCGCCTACGCTCCGGCGTACGCCGGCCTCGCGCAGTACTACAGCCTGCTGCCGTTCTACACCACCACGCCGCCGGCGGAGGGATTCGCCAAGGCCAAGACCGCGGCGCTCAGAGCGGTGGAGCTCGACCGCTATCTCCCGGAAGCCCACGCCGCGCTCGGCTACGTGCTCGCCTACGGCGACTGGGACTGGAGCGGGGCGGAGCGGGCCTATCGCCGGGCTCTGGCGCTGCAACCGAGCGGCGCGGACGCCCATCACGCGCTGAGCCGGCTGCTGGCCTCGCGGGGGCGGATGCCGGAGGCGGTGGCCGAGGCGGAGCGGGCCCATCTCCTGGACCCGCTCTCGCTGGTGGCGCACGCGAACATCGGGGTGATCGCCTACTTCGGCCGGGATTACGACGAAGCCCGCCGGCGGATGGCGGCGACGCTCGAGATCGATTCCAGCTTCACGGTCGCGCACTGGGGGCTGGGTCTTGTGTACGAGCAGCTCGGCCGGCACGACGAAGCGATGGCGTCCTTCCAGAAGGTCATCGCCATCGCGGGCCGGGGACGGAACGTGCTCTCGTCCCTCGGCCATCTGCTCGCGACTCGGGGTAGGACGGCGGAGGCGGAGCAGATCCTCGCGGAGCTCGGGACGCGCGGGCGAAGCGGCCCCATCCAGCCCTACATGCTCGCGCTCGTGCTGGTGGGCCTGGGCCGGAACGACGAGACGATCGCCATGCTGGAGCAGTCCTACGAGGAGCGATCGGCGCTGCTCAGCTACCTCGATCGCGATCCCCGCTTCGATCCGCTGCGGTCTCTGCCGCGATTCCAGGCGCTGCTCCGCCGCATGAATTTCCAGTGACTGCCTTCCGGCGCGCCCTGCTCCTTCTCTCGCTCACGGGCTGCGGCGACTCGCCGGAGCGATCGCCGCCCGGCGTCTCAGCGCCGGGTGAGCGCCCCTACCTGGTCGTCATCGTCGTCGACGATCTCCGCTTCGACGAGTTCGGGGCAGGGGGGCATCCCTACCTCGAGACCCCGAACATCGACCGGCTTGCCGCCGAGGGGGCGCTGTTCACCCGGTCGTTTCATGCGGTGCCGCTCTGCTCTCCCAATCGTGCCACGCTGCTGACCGGACAGTTCCCGTCCCGGCACGGGATCATCGACAACGTGTCGCGGAGCCTCGCGAGCCATCGGCTCGAGACGTTTCCGCGGTCGCTGCAACAGGCCGGGTACCGGACGGCCTTTCTCGGCAAGTGGCACATGGGCAACGACCCTACTCCACGGCCGGGGTTCGACTACTGGGTGGCGATGCCGGGGCAGGGACGCTCGATCGATCCCGAGCTCTTCGCGGACGGCAGGCTCGACACCGTTCCCGGCTACACGACCGACCTGCTGACCGACCGGGCCCTCGGGTTCATCGAGCGGGAGCGGGCACGGCCATTCCTGGTGTACCTCGCCCACAAGGCGGTGCACCCCGACGTCGTACAGCGCGACGACGGGTCCGTCGATCCGGAAAGCGATCAGGGCTACATCCCGGCGCCTCGACACGAGGGCCGGTACAGGGACAAGGTCTACCCGGCTCGCGGCGACCCGGCGAATGTCGGCGCCGACCTGGCCGGGAAGCCCGCGGTGCGGCAGGCGCTGGCGCGGCTGCCCAGCTGGTCGGACAGCGGGCACGGCGGACATCCGGGTGCCTCGTGGAACGGCGAGGCGACGATTCGGCGCCGGGCCGAGATGATTCTCGCCGTCGACGAGAGCCTGGGACGGATCATGGCCAGGCTGGATTCGCTGGGCCTGCTCGACCGCACGGCGATCGTGCTCACCAGCGACAACGGCTTCTTCTTCGGCGAGCACGGGCTCACGACCGAGCGGCGGCTCCCGTACGAGGAGTCCATCCGCAATCCGCTGCTGGTGCGCTATCCCCCGCGGGTGCCGGCGGGGTCGCGGCCAGGCGGTCTGGCCCTCACGGTGGACCTGGCTCCGACGCTCCTCGAGCTGGCCGGTGTGCCGCCAG
>JBOHSH010000101.1:0-2889 GCA_050733195.1 Gemmatimonadales bacterium | reverse complement strand
GCTTGTCGGCGGAGAGATTGATCACGCAGTTGGAGATGATCACGTCCACCGACGCATCCGGGAGCGGGATCTGCTCGATCTGCCCCCGCAGAAACTCCACGTTGCCGGCGCCCGCCTTGGCGGCGTTCGCCCTGGCCAGCTCGAGCATCTCGTCGGTCATGTCGAGCCCATAGACCTTGCCGGAGGGCCCGACGCGGCGGGCGGAGAGCAGCACGTCGATGCCGCCCCCGGAGCCCAGGTCGAGCACCGTCTCGCCCTGGCGCAGCTCGGCGAGCGCCGTGGGATTGCCGCAGCCGAGCGAGGCCAGGACGGCGTCGGCGGGAAGACCGCTGGTCTCGTCTGTACTGTAGAGATTGGAGGTAATGGGGTCGATGCTCCCGTCACCGGGCGCGCTCCCGCAGCCACAGCTCACGGGCCCGCAACAGCCGCCGGCCTGGCCGGCGAGAACCCGCTTGGCCGCCTCCCCGTACTTCTCCCTGACCGTCGAAGTCAGAACGCCCTCACTGCCGGCTTCGGTGCTCACGTTGCGCTCCTTCCAGGGGGACACACCAACAAATGTTGATGTGTTGGTCAAACAAATTCTCACGCACAGCAGCGCGCCGCGGCCTGGCGGCCGGCGCGCGAAGGGGACAGGGCTTTCACGACCGTCAGCGCGTCCTCGAAGGTTTCGGGCTTGAGCCAGTAGTACGCCCAGCGGCCTTCGCGGCGGCAGCCGACGATCTCGGCGTCGCGAAGCACCTTCAAGTGGAAGCTCAGGCGGGACTGGGCGGCGTCCACGTCATCCATCAGCTCGCAGACGCAGCGTTCCCCATCCTTGAGGCGCTCGACGACGGCGAGACGGGTCTCGTCGGAGAGGGCATGGAAGAGCCGCGCGGCCGCGGCCAGATGATCCTGTTGGGCTGTGACCATGGAATGAATGTATCAGTGTTATTTGATGCGTCAAGACGTCGGGATTTGAACCCTCACCCCCTGCACCCCACTCAGGTGCGTCCCTTTACGGCTCGTCCTCCTGGGTTGGTGGTGGGCCGATCCGGTTGCCGCACTCACGGTGGTCTCGCTCCTAGGCTGGGAGGGCATCGAGGGCATCAGGGCCGGACCACCTGCTCTGACTGTGCGCCGCTCGAAGGGTACCAGGTCGCGGGGCGCGGTTTGTGCTTGAGGAGCCGGCACGGTAGCATTCGCCATATGAAAGCCGCAGCCGCCCTCCTGCTTCTCCTGCTCCAGCTAAGGGTGCTGGTCGGGGCTGTCGTGTGCATCCAGCACATCAGCAACGGCACGGAATGCCAGATCCCCGACCACGAAGGCTCCCTGCCCGGCCAAGCCCCCGCGCCTCTGCCCCACGACTCGGGAGATCCGTCGCACGGCTGTCCGGTCGCCGACTTGTGCGCTTCGACGGCGCCTGCACTCGGAGCCATCACCGCGGTCTTGCCCAGCACCCCGTTGGAGCACGAAACCGCCGCAGGGTTTGTACCCGGATTCCATTCAGCGGATCCGGTCGCCCCACCTGCTCCACCCCCTAACGCCTAACCTCGCCGCCGCGTCGGCGCGACTCGAGCCTTTCGAGCCGTCGCTGAGTCCATCCCGGGGCGGCTGTCGCCCCGGGACCGAAACTCTCCTCCGGTGGTCCGGAGCTGAAAGCGTCGAGGGTACTGAAGATGGAAAGTCACCGGGTAGCCGCGGGCGCGTTCGCGCTGGCACTCGCCGTCACCTCATCGCTCGTTGCGCAGGAAGCCGGGCCAGCCGACACGCTGCTGGCGCGGCTGACCGCCGAGGCGCTCGCCGCGAACCCGGGTCTCGCCCAGCTCCAGGCACGAGCGCGCGCCGCCGGGGCCCGGATCAGACCCGCCGGCGCGCTGCCCGATCCCGGGCTCTCCGTCACCCTGATGGACCTGACGCTCCCGCATTTCCGCTTTCGGGAAAGCGACTTCACGGAGGTGGACCTGGAGGCCCGCCAGGAATTTCCCTGGCCCGGCACTCTGGGGGCCCGGACGCGGGCCGCGGCAGCGACCTCCCAGGAGCGGCGCGCCGATATCGCGGTGCGGCGCCGCGAGGTCGTCGTCCAGACGGCAACCCTCTACCATCGGCTTCGCTACGTGGTCGGGGCGCGCGAGATCCTCCGACGCCAGCATGCCTTGCTCGACGGCTCGGTCGAGGTCGCCACAGCGCGGTATGCTACCGGCTCGGTGCCGCAGAACGATCCGCTCGCCGCGCGGGTCGCGCGGGCCCGATTGGGAAGCGAGCAGGCGACCCTCGCCGCCGAAGAGGCCGGACTTCGGGCGCGGCTCCGCGCCCTCCGGGGAGGAACGGGACCGGAGTCGCTCGCCATCACGCCCCTCCGGCCTGCCGAGGTGCTGAGGCTCTACCCCACCCTCGAGGCCCATCCGCACGGGGGCAGCGAGTCGCTCGAGCAGCATCCGCTGCTCGCCGCGCGCCGCGCTGCGATCGCCTCCGCTGAGGCGACAGCCCAGGCGGAAGCACTCGGCGCCCGTCCCGATTTCCAGGTGATGGCGCGTTACGGCGCACGCCCCATTGCCTCCGACTTTTTCTCGGCGGCGATCGGGCTTCGGGTACCGCTGTGGGCGGCGCGCAAGCAGAAGCAGCTCGCCGAGGCGGCTCGCCAGGACGCGGACGCGGAGCGGGCGGCGTTGGTGGAGGAGCGCGCGATGCTGGCCGCGGAGTTCGCGGCGACCCTCGCCGAGGCCGCCGCCGGCCTCGAGCGATTGCGGTTGCTGCTCGACGAGGTGATTCCGTCGGCCCACGCGGGACAGGAGGCGGCGCTGCGGAGCTATCGCGTCGGCCAGAGCGATTTCCAAACCGTGCTCGCCGCCCAGGAATCCGTGTACCGCGCCCAGCTGGAAGCCGCCGAGGTGGCCGCAACACACCTGACCT
>JBOHSH010000100.1:0-3915 GCA_050733195.1 Gemmatimonadales bacterium | reverse complement strand
TGCTCAGCGTGCCGCCCACGATCAGGGCGAGCCGGCACGCGGTCGGGCCGAAGGACAGGTTGGTACGCATGCGACCTCCCGGTGATCTCGGTTCTGCTCCACGCTCGTGCATCATCATTGCGTCCCGCTCTGGTGTCGTGTCGTCAGGTTCACCGTCGTCAGCGCGCCGTGAACGTCATCATCATGCCCGACTCGAGGTGCTCGGAGATGTGGCAGTGCGCCATCCAGGTTCCGGGATTCGAGACCTCGAGCAGGATGTCGGCCGAGCCTCCGGCCGGGAGCAGAAACGTATCCTTCCACGCAAGGTTCGTGTTGGGCACCCCGTTCTGGGCGAGCACCAGGAATCGCTGGCCGTGGAAGTGAATCGGGTGCTGCATCGCGTGGAGCGTCTCGCGCAGGTTGGCAAGCCGGATCTTCACCACGTCGCCGACCCGGAAGTCCCACCGGATGTCCATGTTGCGGCGTCCGGTGCCCGCCTCCTCGAGAATCCACTGGATCTCGGACGAGGTGGCGTTCCAGTTCATCATCGGCATCGTCCCGCTCCACTCGACCGGGTGAAAGTACACCGAGTCGAACCGGAGGAAGCGGTCCACGACGAACGGCAGTCCCTGCGCCTGCATCCGGATGAGCAGCGAGCGGTCGGGCGCGCGGTCGAAGTGCCGCCGGTAGGGCTCCAGCTCCGCGATCACCGCGTCGTGACGGCGGGGCGTCTCGAACGACGCGCGATGATCCGGGCGGGCCGGCCCGCGGCCGACGCGGATCGTGCCGAGGGTGTCCACCTGCCGGAAGAAGCGCCCGAACACGTGATCGAGGGCGAGCACCCGGTTCTCCATGGCGACGGTCCCGGCCTCCGCGAACCGCACGTCGACGATGTACCGTTCGGCCGGCGCGATCACCACGCTTTCGACCCACTCCTCGCGCTCGAACCCGCCCAGGTCCGAGCCGAGCAGCTTGATCCGCGCACCGCCGAATGAGAGGTTGAAGACTCTGGCATTGCTCGCGTTGGTCAGCAGGAACCTGACCACCTCGCCGCGCGCGACGTCCAGCGTCCAGTCGGTTCGCCCATTCACCAGCATCACGTTGCCGAAGCGCCCCATCAGAGCGTGGGTCGTCCGCTCCGCTCCGTAGGGGACGACGCCGGCGTCCGCGACCTCGAGGTCGTCGAGCATCACGACTTCCTCGCGATTGGCCGGGCCGTACGGAGTGAGCGACGCCTCGACCAACAGGCTCCCGTACAGTCCCAGGTCGCGCAGCACGTCGTCGCGGCGGTGCGGGTGGTACCAGTAGAGTCCCGGGTCCGGCACCTTCACCTGGTAGTGAAACTCCCCCCCTGCCGGCACCGCCGCCTGGGTCAGCCCCTCCGCGCCGTCGAACCGGTTCTCCAGCCGTACGCCATGCCAGTGCACCGTGCTCGGCCAGTCGATGCCGTTCCGGTATCGCACGTGGACCGTGCCGCCCGCGGGCGCGACGATCAGCGGTCCCGGCACCTGCCCGTTGTAGCCGTACCCGGTGAACGAGCGGCCGCGCACCCGCTGTCGCACCGGCCCGGCGGTGAGCACGAGCGTGTCGCCGTTGCCCAGCCGGACGAGCTCGCGCGGCTTCGCGTCGGGAATCGCGCCCGAGTCCCGCGGAAGGAATGGCGATGCGGCCGGCGGAGGCAGCCGCATCTCGGCCGGCATCATGGAGAGGCCGCGCGGCATGGGCGGATGGATCCACGCGGTGGCGCCGCTCGCGGGGGCCGGGATCTCGTGGCCGGCATGCGGAACGGCTCCGGTCCGGGGCGCAGAGCCGCGGGCACCCGAGTCGGTGACCGGAGCGGCGCCGTACAGGAACTCGAACATGTCCGGCGGCTGCAGTCGCGAGCTGGGCGAGAACCCGCGGAGCGCCACACGCCCCGACGGCTCGCGCGCCGCCGCAGACGACTCCGCCGTAACGAGTACCAGGAACTTGGCCCAGTCCACGACAGGCAGCCGGAATGTCCCGTTGCCCACGACGCCCAGCCTTCGGCTCGGGTGAAGCTGTTGCGACGTGATCCACGCCACCCAGACTCGCGCGCCCCGCGCAAAGGCCGCCGGAGCGGGCAGGCCGGTCCCCCGGAAAACGGGAGCATACCGGATCGCGCCGTCCCGGGTGACGTTCGCCCCGAAGGGGGAGGGAAGCCGGTTGAGCTCGAAGGTCCCGGAGACCCCTGCCAGATCGGGGATCGGGTCCAGCTCGATACAGTAGAGATCCCGGCTGGCACCGGCCACGGCTGCCGGGCTCACACAGGGCGTGTCACCCGAATTCGCGGGGGGCGCCTGCGTTTCCCGAATTCCATGGCCGAAAACGGTGAGCGGCAGGAGGATCGTCGCCAGCAGCTTGCGCATGCGCTAATCTTAGCGCCGGCCCCGAATCCGGGACCCCTGGCTCCCCGTAGGGCAGAGAGCCCTGCACGAAACCTGCACCCTGAACCTTCCGAGGCCGCCATGCGGATCGTCCCGGCTGTGTTGCTCGCTGCTGCTCTCTCCTCGGCCGGGTACGCGCAGTCGCCTCCTTCCGCCGAGAAGCTGGTGAAGGGGTTCGGACCGGAGGTGCGAGAGGGCTTCACCAGAGTCCGCGCGGCGACGGCGGGATTCGTGAGCCTCGATTCCGCCGTCGCCGTGGGCTACGCGAGGGACGTGCCTCGCTGTTTCGTCGACGAGCACCACGGCGCGATGGGCTTCCATCACATCAACCGCGCCTGGGTGGACGCGAAGGTCGAGGTGGAGAAGCCGGAGATTCTCCTCTTCGAGCGCCACCCCGGCGGCCGCTACGTCCTCAACGGGGTCGAGTACATCATCCCGTTCCGGGTCTGGCCCAAGGACTCCACGCCGCCCACGATCATGGGACAGACGCTCAAGCAGGAGCACCAGCTCAACCTCTGGTATCTCCACATGTGGATCTGGACCGATAATCCGTCGGGGCTGTTCGCCGACTGGAATCCCTCGGTCAAGTGCCCCTAGCGGGTCACATGGCGACGATCACGTCGAACCCCGCATAGAGCATCCGCTTCGGGTCGAAGGGCATGTTCGCGCCCATCATCGACGCGATCCGCTTGTCCTTCATGACCCGCTTGTTGACGCGGTCCCGGTGCGCCCGGGACTTGTACACGATCCAGGAGAACGCCACGGTCTCCCGCGGGCGCAGCCGCAGCGTCTTCGGGAACGTCGCCATCATGCCCTTGGGCTTGAGGTCCTCCCCCACGGTCTCGCGGTATTCGAGCGCGCCGTGCTCCGTCCACACGCGTCCCGCCGTCCGCGCCATGCGGCGATAGGCGGCCAGGTTGCGCCGAGCGATGGGGAGGACGAATCCGTCGACGTAGCGAGCCATGGGGGGTCTCCGGGGGTTCGGGGTAGGAGTTCTGAGTTCTGGGTTCTGAGTGCTGGGTTCTAACTGCACCCAGGGCCCGGGTCAATCATTGACTCAATAGCGTCCAAGCTACATACTAACTGGTATGTAACAAGACCCAGAACCCAGAACCCAGAACCCTCGCCCCCATGCTCGACCTCCGTTTCGCGCTGCGCTCCCTCCGGCATGCCCCCGGCTTCACGCTCGCCGTGATCCTGACGCTCGGGCTCGGCATCGGTGCCAACACCGCGATCTTCTCCGTGGTCCGGGGCGTCCTGCTCAAGCCGCTTCCCCACCGTGACGGCGACCGGCTGGTCTACCTGCGCCAGTCCGCCGAGGGCACCGGCGGGGAGAACATGCTCTTCTCGGTGCCGGAGATCCTCGACTTCCGGACCGCTTCCACCACGCTCCGGGGGATCGCGGAGTACTCCGCGATGGAGTACACCCTCTCGGGCGAGGACGACGCGATCCGGATCAACGTGGGCCTCGTCACCGGCAACTTCTTCTCCATCATGGGGCTCTCGGCGGTCGCCGGGCGGCTCACCACGG
>JBOHSH010000099.1:0-4339 GCA_050733195.1 Gemmatimonadales bacterium | reverse complement strand
CGCAGCTTCCATAGAACCAGCGCGAGCGCGGCGATAACGGCATAGGCCAGAAGGAATCGTGGCGCGAGGGGCTCGATGCGCTCGGGCATCGGGTAGAGCGGAGAGAGCCTGAGCGGTACCAGCGTCTTCCAGAGATAGAAGCCGAAGCTCCAGGCGGAGACGGCGATCTTGCCCGGCGCCTCGAGCTGGGGAATCTGCCCGAGGGCGGATCGCGCGAGGATCGAGGCGGCGGCCGCGATGAGAAGAAACGGCAGCTTCTCGGCGAAGACGCGGCGGGCGGCCGGTGTCCACCATCCGGCCGAGCCCCCGAGCCGGCGCAGCGGATAGACGTCGAGCAGGAGCAGCACGGCGGGCAGGGTCGCCGCGACCGCCTTCGACAGTAGAGCCGCCAGGGCGGCGACCAGGGCCAGCGCATACCAGCGCCGGCGGCTCCGCTCGTCCGAAGCATCGTGGCGCCGCAGATAGCAGAGCACCGAGAGGAGCGAGAAGAAGCCGGACAGGACGTCGCGGCGCTCGGTGGCCCAGGCGACGGATTCGACCCGCAGCGGATGGAGCGAGAAGAGGAGCGCGGTGAAGGCGGCCGCGAGCGCGATGGGTCCCGTGCTCGAGGAGCCCAGGATGCGCCGGGCGACGAAGTAGAGCAGCACCGCGTTGGCGGCGTGCAGCAGCAGGCTCGTGAGGTGGTAGCCCGTGGGGTTCAAGCCCCAGAGCAGGTAGTCGAGCCCGAGTGTCATCCAGGTGAGCGGGACGTAGTGCCCCAGGTGGGTGGTGGTCCACATCCACCCGAGCTCGTCCGCCCCCAGCCCGCGGAACCGCGGGTTATCGAGGAAGTTCTCCAGGTCGTCCCAGTTGACGAAGCCGTTCTGGAGCGCGGGAAGGAACGCGACGACGGTAACGAGCGCGATGACCAGCGGAACGGCCCAGCGCCAGGCCGCCGGGCGCGGGGGTTTCACCTGAGATGACGAGACTCCCGGCGTCACAGCTTCAATCTATCACGCCGGGCGGGGCCCGCGGCGGGGCCTCAGCCCATCACGCCGGGGAATCGTGCCGGATCGGGCTGAGAGCCCGGGAAGACGGCCGCCAGATCACGCGCGCCCAGATGGCGGGTCAGCACCTCGCCGAACAGGTCGCGGAAGTCCGTCGTGACCGCCACGTCCCGTCCCTCGAACCGCTTCTCCGGATCGAGGCCCGGCCACCGGCCGGCAACCCGCTTGCCGCGCACGCCGCCCCCCATCACCAGCATGGCGGTCCCGTGGCCGTGGTCGGTGCCACCGTTTCCGTTCTCGCGCACCGTGCGGCCGAACTCGGACATCGTGAGGACGCAGACGTCGCGCATCCGCTCCCCCAGATCCGTCGCGAACGCTCCAAGCGCCTGGCCGAGCTCGGTGAGCCGCTGGGCGAGCTGACCCTGATCGGCTCCCTGGTTGATGTGCGTGTCCCATCCGCCCACGTCCGCGAACGCGATCTCGACGCCGAGATTCGACTTGATGAGCTGGGCGATCTGCATGAGACTCTGCCCGAGCCGGCCGCGGGGATACTCCGCGCCGCCCGTGGGCGTGAGCCGTGACGGATCGGCCTCGCGCAGCATGCGTACCGCCTCGAAGCTCTCCTCCGCACTCGAGGCGAGGAGCCCGGTTCCCGCTCCCGCGTACAACGCCTCGAAGGCGCGGGTGAGGTTGTCCGACACTGCACCCGCTCCGGGTGTGGCACTGCGTTGCTGCCGGCCGAGGCCGAAGGTTCGGAGATCGTCGATCGCGAGCGCGGGCGCCGTTCCCGCCATGAGGCGAGGGAGCTGCGGTCCGAAGGCGACGGAGCGGAACGGCGTCTCCTGGTGCTCGCGATGGTGCCTGCAGTAGCGGTTGGCCCAGCCGTCGGAAGTCGACTTCACCCCCGGCGTGCCCGACTCCATGTAATCCTGCGCGTCGAAATGGCTTCGCGTGGCGTCGGGAGAGCCGGCGGCCTGTACGACGGCGAGCGTGCCCGCGTCCCAGAAGGGCTTGAGCGATGCCAGCGAGGGATGCAGGCCGAAGTGGCCGTCGAGGTCGATCACCTTGTCGCGCGGGATCGCGATGCGCGGCCGCTCGCGATAGTAGAGCGCGTCGCCGTGGGGCACGATCATGTTGAGGCCGTCGACCGCTCCGCGCTGGAAGAGACAGACGAGGGTCTTTCCGGACGTCCGGCCGGCCAGTCGGCGGGTCGGCCCGAGCGCATAGGCGGCCCGGTCGAGGAAGAGCGGATCGAGGCCGAAGCTCACCAGAGCCAGGCCTCCCGTGCGCAGGAATACCCGTCGCGAGAGTCGGGTCGTTTCGGAAGAAGGCACGGCGTCTCCTACTGTCGCTGGAAGTCGGGCCCGCCGAGCGCCAGCCCCACGGCGAGCGCCCGGGCCTGCGCCGGATCGCGCACCAGGGCGAGCTGCTCGCGGATCACGCGGCGGGTGTACGCCGACATCGTGCCGCTCAGCACCACGCGATCCACCGCGTCGACGAGCGCGGCGTGATCGGTCGTGAGAGGGAAGAGGCGGTCGAGATCGACCGCCGCGCCGGGCAGCCGGCCGGCGGCGAGGGCGACCGCGAGGTTCATCCGGGCGAGCAGCGCTCCGCTGTTGACCCACTCCTCCTGCGTCTCGGGATACCCGGTCGGCGCGGTCTGCAGATAGAGCGGCTGGCCCAGCCGGCCGACGGCGCCGGCGAGGCGCGGCGTGGTGTCGGGGACGCCGCCCACGGCGCGGACCGCGCTCACCACGAACTCGAGGGGCGTCTTCACCTTGGCACCCCCGCTGCTCCAGAAATCCCGTGAGCGGACGATCGCGCGGAGCACCTCGCGGATCTCGCCGCCGCTCCGCTTCCAGGCGCCGACGGCGTCGTCGGTGCAGCCGTCGGGGGGAACGTCGAGCACCAGGCGCGCGCAGAGCTTGGCGCTCACGTGGTGCATCGTGCTCGGGTGGTTCGCGAGCATCGCGATGAGCCGCTCGCCTTCGTCCTGGCCGTGGCCGGCGGGGAACTCGACGCCGAGCGCGGTCTTGCTGTTCCGGTCATGGGCCCAGGCGTTGAACACGAAGCTGCCGCCGTCGCGGGGCCGTTCCACGCTCCATCCCGTGAGGATGCGGGCGACCGCCACGACATCCTGCTGGGTGTATCCCCCGTCGACGCCGAGCGTGTGCAGCTCCAGCAGCTCCCGGGCGTAGTTCTCGTTGAGTCCCCGGGGCATCCGCTGCTCGAGCTCCTGCCGGACGGAGTCCATGCGCCGGGCGGCGCCGGGGAACCGCCCCACGGGGCGCCGGCGAGCCCGGTCCATCCGATCGAGCGCGGGGGGACGCGAGCCGGGCGCGACACTCTGAGCATTGTCGAGGTAGATGAGCATCGCCGGGCTCTTCGCCGTGGCGAGCAGCAGGTCCTCGAAGCGGCCCAGGGCCCGAGGCCGGATCGTCCGCTCGATGTAGCCCGGGAGGTAGACGCGGTCGAGGTTCTTCCCGTAGAAGACGTTGAAGTGATTGGTCCAGAAGTCGACCATCACCTCCGCGAGCTGCCGCTCCGACAACGCGGCGCGGACGACGGCGAGCTGCTGAAACTGCCCGGCCAGGGCGCGGAACTCTCCCCGCGACTCCGCCATGCGGCGGCGCTCTTCGGGCGACATCCCGGCGGAATCGCTGCGCGCCGCCTGCGCCCGGCGCCGGTCCCTCCGCACGTCCGTGAAGGACCGCAGCAAGTCCGTCTCGGAGTACTGGAGAATGGCGAAGCGCTTCTCGGTATCCCGGAGCGCGGGATCGCGCGGGTCGGTCACCGCCAGCTGGCGCTCGATCCACCGCATGACCCCTTCGCGCACGACCTGGTCGATGAGACCGGGGGTGGCACCCCAGGCCAGCCGGTTGAGTGCGTGCACGGCGCTGTCACGGGCGGTGAGGGGAGCGGATCCCCCCGCGCTCATGGTCTGCTGCGCCTGGGCCGTTACGGTGGCGCCCAGGGTCAGCCAGAGAAGGATTCGCAGGCTCATGGTCTCAAGGACGTAGTCGGAAGGGGTCTGTTAGTCGGACGGGCAGACGGGCAGACGGGCAGACGGGCAGACGGACAGACGGACGAATGGGCCCACTGTGGTTTGCATGGCAAAGTACTTGACGAAGCCTCGCCGCGGCGATATCTTCTAGACATGTCAGAAGCGCCATCCCGCCGACCCCAGGCGTCTTCCGCCGGGGCCGGCCCGATCCCGCTGCACGACCGGGCGATCGAGGACATCTCCTTCATTCGCGACACCATGGCCCGGGCCGGAACGGTGACCTCCGTGCCGGGCTGGGGTGGGGTGGCGATGGGGGCGACCGCGCTCGTCGCGAGCCTTGTGGCGGCGG
>JBOHSH010000098.1:0-5270 GCA_050733195.1 Gemmatimonadales bacterium | reverse complement strand
GGCGCGGGCTGCAGGAGCGGGCGCCGCGCTCGGCCCGGCGGTGATCGCGCAGCAGGCCGCCCGTCCATCGAGCGAGACCTGGCGGGTGGTGAAGTTCGCGTACACCGCGCGGCCGACCCGGAGGCTGGCCAGGGTCCTTGCGTCGGCCACCTTGAACTGGAAGACCTGGTTGTTGATGGTGACCTTGGCCGAAACTACGCCAGTGGCCGTCTCGATGGCGGTGATGGTGCAGCAGGCGGCTGTTTGCGCCTCGGCACCAGTGGCGCCGAGTGCGAGCGCGCTCGCGAGCAGGGTCACATATTTCACGGAGCGACCTCCTTCTGGAACGCCGCCTTGGTGGATTGCTGCAGCGAGGTAGCCGCGGTCCCGAGCTGCGCCAGCGCAGCCTGCGCGCCTGCCTTGTCGGTCGCCTGTTTGAATGCCCGGAAGGCGCCGCGCAAATCGCCGAGCTGGCTCGGCATCGTTACCAGCATCCGGAGCCCGGCCACCAACAGATTGGTGTTTTTGAACTTGGCCACGAATTGCGGCAGGCTTTGCAGCACCGCGCCGAGGATCACGTTGAAGCGGTTGAGCGGCTTGCCGCAGCAGTTGTTCACGAAGGGAGTCGGCGGCGCGTCCTGGGCGAAGCTCGGTTCCCCGGGTGCCGGTGTCGGAAGCGGAGCGTCGACCCCGGCCGGGGGAGTCGCAGGCGCAGCAGCGGCAGCCGAGTCGGGAAGCTGGGCCACCACCGTCGTCAGCTCCTGCACGAAGCTCTCGAGCTGCGGCACCTGGGCCTCGAGCGGCGAGGCGAACGCGGGCATCGCGGGCGCAAGCACCACACCGGGCTTCACCGGCTCGGCCTGGGGGACGACGCGGTAGCGCATCACCATCCCGTGGTCGCCGACGGCGTAGGCGCGGTCCCGTCGCGGGAAGCTCCAGGCGCGCGGCGCGGTGGGAAAGCGGAAGGCTCGCGAATTCCAGCGGGCCCCTCCGTCCACCGTGTAGCTCACCTTCCCGTCCACCTTGTACTCAAGTGCCCAGCCGACCTCGGGGTCGGCAAAAATCAGGCGGCTGCCGTATGTATAGACGCTTGCCAGAAGGCCTTTCCAGGTTACTCCGCCGTCGGTGGTCCGGGAAAGCTTGCCATCGGTGGTATGGACGATCCCGGTGTTCTCATCGGTGAAGAACAGATCGGTCGCGCCCACTACGTCGGCGTCGCCCGGACCGACGAAGAAGCGCCAGCTCTCGCCAGCGTCTTCGGTCTTTCCCAGAATGGGCGGAGGCGAGCACCCCATTCCAGCGCACTGATACCTCGCGACCAGGTATCCAACCGAGGCGGTGACGAACTGAATCCGGATGACCTCGCAGCCGAACTCGCGATTGAGTCCCCCGACCACCGCCTTGACGGCGCAGCCGGCCACCGGCTTCCAGGTCTTGCCGCCATCGCGGGTCTTGAGGAGGGTGCTCGGGTTCCTGCCCATGCCGAGGTAGCCCGCCGCAACGCCTTCCATCGGGGAGCTCATCGCGAGCTCATGAATGTACTGAGGGGCGGCGCCGAGGTCCTCCCACGATTCGCCGTCCTCGGTGCGCAGGATCCGGTTGTCCTTGACCGCCCAGCCGTGGGTTTCATCGATGAAACGCAGCAGGGTGACCCGGCCCTCGGCCGCCGCTGGATCTCCGCCCAGCTGCGCGGTCCAGGTGGCGCCCCCGTCCTTGGTGTGGATGATTGTGCCTTTGCCACCAACGGCCCACCCCTTGTCGGCGGTGACAAAAAAGACTTCGCGAAGGTCGATGTCTTCGCTGAAGCTCACCGGCTCCCAGATTCCTTTGAACGGGGGTGGAGCCGCCGACTGCTGGGCGGCGGCAGGGAGCGCACTCAGCGCGAGCAGCAACCCCAAACCGGCCTGGCGGGCAGTTCTCGTTGACCGTTGACTGTTGACCGTTGACGCTTTCATGACTGGTTCCTTTCGAGTCGCGTAGCCTCCTCTACGGCATCCCCGCTGGCAACGGCCCGACGATGTTGCAGCAAGGCTGGCTCGGCATGAGTCCTGCTTTTCGGGCCGCCCCGCTGGCCCAGACCTTGTCGCCGATCTTGAGGCTGCCGAGCAGCGCCTGGTTGGTGACCTCGAACTGGAAGGTCCGGCCGGTCGCGTTGATCTTGGCGGTCACCAGGCGGGTGGTGAAGTTGATCCCAGTGATACCGCAGCAGGGCACAGCCCCGGCCGGCTCGGGTAGGTTGGGGGCGGCGGCCCCATCGCTCAGGATGGCCACGCTCACGGGCTTCGCGGGATCCAGCCTCACCTTTCCGGCGGCAAAGTCGGCCCACACCTTCTGGCCCACCTTGAGCTTCTCGAGCACCGCTCGGTCCTTCATTTCGAACCGGAAGACATGACCGGTGGACGCCTCTTGCGCGGTCACGATCGCGCTCCGGAAATCGATGCTGGTGATAGCACAACAGGAGGGTGGAGCGCTCGTCAGGTTGGTCTTGGTGGGTTGAGCGGCGACGCCGGCCGCTGTCGCCAGGCTGGCCAGGAACGTGAAGCGGAGAGAACGCGGCATCGCTGAAACCTTTCGGTGGAGCGGCATTCTTGCCGCCCTGGATAGTGGCTGGTATAATAGGAACCGCTCGTCAATTCCCTCTCCGCCCAGCGTCAACAGCAGGCAACGTGTTCCGGCTCAAGACATTAGGTGGTGTCTCCCTGGAGCGCGACGGCCGTCCGCTCGCAGGGCGGGCCACGCAGCGCCGCCGGCTTGCGCTCCTCATCTATCTCGCCACCGCGGGCGAACGGCCAGTGAGCCGGGACAAGCTCATCGCGCTGTTGTGGCCGGAGCGGGACCAGGACCGGGGGCGCCACTCGCTATCCCAAATGCTCTGGGCGCTGCGGCAGGAGCTGGGCGACGATGCGATCCTCGCGGGGAGTGATGAGGTACGGATCAACCCTGAACTCGTCGGGTCAGATGTGCGGGACTTGGAAGCCGCGCTGGCGCGAGGCGACTGGGAGCGGGCCGTCGCCGGCTATGCGGGGCCCTTCCTCGATGGCTTCTTCATCGCCGAAGCGCCCGGGTTTGAGCGGTGGGTCGAGGAGAAGCGGGCCGCCCTATCCTCCAGTGTCGGGGCTGCTCTGGAGTCCCTGGCGGGCGCAGCGGCAAAGCGAGGGGATCTCCTCTCGGCGGTTGGTTGGTGGCAGCGGCGCGTCGGGCTCGACCCCTTCGATAGCCGCCTCGCTCTTCAATTGATGGAGAGCCTGGCCGCGGCCGGCGATCGGGCCGCGGCCATTCGTCATGCCCGGGTCCACGCCGAGCTGCTCCGTCAAGAGCTCGATGCTCCACCGGACCCCGCTATTGCAGCTCTGGCCGCATCGTTCCACTCCCCCGCCAATGGCGTGGTCTCGCCCGCAGTTGCCCCGCTCCGCCGTCCTTCCGCCCCGGTCATCGCAGCGGCCGCCACGGAACCGGCACGGCCACCAAGTCGGCGGCGCGCGCTCTTGCTGCTCCCGGCGGTCATGGTGGTCTTTGCCGCGATAGCGCTCCCCCGACTGCGTCCGACGCCGGGGTTCCCCTCCGCCTCGGTGCGCTCGGCCTTACTCGGAAGTTTCGAGGGTTCCGATTCCGCCCTGGCTCTCGCGGTGCGGGAAGCGTTCCGGGCCGAACTGACCCGGGATCAGAGTATTCGGATCCTTCACGAATTCGAGGTCGCCGAAGCCCTTCGGCTCATGAACCTCCCCGCGGCGACCCGGCTCACCGGGCCAGTAGCGGGCGAGCTGGCCGCGCGAAAAGGGGCCCAGTACGCGATCACCGGCATCGTGGCGCCATTGGGGTCCGGGGTTCAGCTCCTGGTTCAGGTTATGGATCCCTCGTCCCGCGCCCCGGTCCTCACTCTGAGCGCGCGGCCCGAGACCCCGGGGGAAGTGATTGGCGAGGTTAGCCGGCTGACTCGCGCCTTGCGGGCCAGGCTCGGAAAACTCTCCGGGGACAGTTCCGCCGGGCCGCTGCCGGCGGTGACCACTTCCTCGTTGGAAGCTCTCGAGCAATACGTCCTCGCCCGCCGGGCGCTGAGCCTCGGCGATCGAGCCACCGCGATCACCCTGGGTGAAGGCGCGCTGGTGCACGACAGTCTTTTTGTCCTGGCCCATTACCTGGTGGGCGATCTGCTCTGGTTCACGGATCATCAGCGTCACAGCGAAGCCCATCTCGAGCGGGCCCAGGCGCTCGTCGGCCGGGCGCCAATTCGGGAGCAGTTTCTGGTGCGGGCGCGGTATCAGCAGCTCGTTGCCGACCGGCCGGACAGCGCCCTCTCCTATTATCTCCAGCTTAGGGCCGCCTATCCCGATGAAGTGCTCGCCTACGAGGGAATGGCCTGGACGCTCCGCGCCCTGGGGGAGTACCGCGCCGCCGCCGCCGCGGCCGATACCGCCCTCAGGCTCGGAGCCAGCGCCGTCGTTCCCACCCTGAACAACCTGCTCTACAGTCTGATCAGCGTGGGAGACACCGCAACCGCGCTGACGGCAACCGGTGCCTACGCCTCTGCCACCCCCTCGTCCTATCGCGAGGCCCGCTACCTTGCTGCGCTGCTCCGGCACGACTGGACTGGAGCTCTGGCCATCCTCGATCGTGCCTTCCTCGACTCGACCTATTCCGGGTCCCGGCAAACTCCCTGGCTTTATCGCCGCCACGCCCCATTGCTGGCGCTGGGCCGCCTCGCCGACGGCCGGAAGGTCATGGGGGAGATCATCGGCCTGGATCCCGGGAGGCAGCACGCTCCCCGCGCGCTCATCCTCCAGGCCATTGCCGAGTGGGAGGCTGGAAACGGCCGGCTTGCCAACCAGTTGGCGCGACAAGCCAAGCGCTGGGTGGACAGCGCCGATCTATCCGCCGCCGCGCTGGCCCGGCTCTACGAGCGGCTCGCCATTCTCGGGGCTTGGCTCGGCGACGAGCCGTTCATCGATGCGGTTCGCGCGGCAATCGTTCGCCGGGACGCCGATCGCAATCGCAGGAGCTTCGTACTGGCCCTCGAAACGGTGGATGGAGCCGCTGCCCTGGTGCGGGGCCGCACTGCGGAAGCGGCCGGCCACCTGGCTGCGGCCCAGCGCGAGACCTTTCATGGCCGCTCGATCAGCTCGCTGGGCATTCTCGAGGGGGATGCCTTGGCACGAGAGGGCTTCCGGAACCGCGCGCGCGAGCTCTACCAAGCCGTGGCAGACTTTCGAATTCCCGATCCGGACTTCGAGGTCTGGCCGGTCCTTTCGCGAGTGGCTGCGCGACGGTTGGCAGCGCTCAGGGTCTCGCGCTAG
>JBOHSH010000097.1:0-15627 GCA_050733195.1 Gemmatimonadales bacterium | reverse complement strand
TGGCTCGATAGGTCGACCCTATTCTCACCGATGGGACAGGGAAGCGCCAGAAAGGGTTGCACGCGGGGAGTTCTGGGTTCTGGGTTCTGAGTTCTGAGTTCTGAGTTCTGGGTTCTGGGTTCTGAGTTCTGAGTTCTTGTGCGGGGTTAGCGGGAGCCCACGGTAGTTCGAACCCAGCACCCAGCACCCAGAACTCAGCACCCAGAGCTCAGCACCCAGAACTCAGCACCCAGCACCCAGCACCCAGCACCCAGCACAGTAATGACTGATTCATTTATATTCTCCTCATGACTCGTAAGCGCTTGCCCTCGCGGATCGACGACATCGCGGATGCCGCCACCGACGTCTTTGCCAGGCGGGGATTCGCGCCGGCCAGGATTGGCGAGATCGCCCAGATCGCCCGGGTGGGACTGGGCACCGTCTACCTCTATGCCGAGGGGAAGGAGGCGCTTTTCGATCTGGCCCTGCGGCGCGCCTTCGAGGATCCCACGCTCTTCGACCTCGCGCTGCCGCACCCCACTCAGGCGAGAACGGAGACCGCCGACCATCTCTGGCGCTGTCTCCAGAACGCCGCCCACTTCCCCCTGCTCTGGATCGCCACGGAGTCGGGCAGGCCGGAGGACATTCGCCAGGAGGTACGGGACATCGTGGCCGAGCTGTATCAGTGGCTCAGCCGGTACCGGCGCGGCATTCAACTCGTGGAGCGGTGTGCCGGCGACTGGCCCGAGGCGGCCCAGCTCTTTCACCGGCGATTCTGGAGGGGCGGAGTGCGGCGCGTGGCCGACTACCTGACACGCCGGGTGCGGGAGGGGGCGCTGGAATCCCAGGGGAATCCGCTGGCGGCGGCGCATCTCATCGTGGAGTCCCTGGCCTGGATGGCGGTCCGCCGGCACTGGGCGGTGGACCTGCCACCGATCTCGGAGGAAGGCGCGGGCGAAACGGCCGTCGAGCTGATCAGCGCTGGGGTGCTGAGCTCCAGGCTCTGAGCTGTCGCTCTAGGGAACCGGCCGCTCGGCGCGACGCCACTCGGCCTCGAGTCGCGCCAGCACACCGGCGTAGAGCGCAATCCCGTCCCACAGGTTCCGGATCCGCAGGTTCTCGTTCTCGGCGTGCTGGTTGTTGTCGTGGTTCACGATCGGCAGCATGACCAGCGGCGTCCTGAGCACCTCCTCGAAGTGATAGAGCGGGAGGCTGCCGCCCATCGGGGGCTCGAGGATCATCGGCTCCCCCATCGCCCCTTCGGCGGCCCGGATCACCGCACGCGACACCGGCAGCTCGAGGTCGGTGCCGGTCGCCGGGTATCCACCCTCGCTCAGGACCTTCACGATCCGCGGATGCGCGCGCCGGGTCGCCGAGTCCGGGTCCTCCCGCACCACGTGGTAGCCCTGGGCGCGGAGATGCGCCTCGAGCAGCGTTCGCACGCGGTCGGGCCGCTGGTCCGGCACCAGCCGGAAATCGATGTAGGCGGTAGCCTCGGGCACGATGAGGTTCGCCGCCGCCGCTCCGGTGCGCCCACCCGAGACGCCGCTCACGTTGAGCCCGGGAAGGGAGACCCGTTCGGCGAGCGGCGCGCTGCCTCCTTCGGTGCGGCCGAGACGGAGCTCGCCGATGAGCTGCGCCTCGACCGGCGGAAAGGCGGCCAGCGCGGCCCGCTGCGCGGGGGAGAACGGCCGGACGTCGTCGTAGAAGCCGGCGATCCGGATGTGGCCTTCCTCGTCGCGCACCGAGGCGAGGAGGTGGGCCATCATCACGTTGGGATTGGGCGCCCAGTTGCCGTAGTGCCCGCTGTGGAGCGGCCGCGCCGGCCCGTAGACGGTGAGGTGGACGCCCATGACCCCGCGAACGCCGAACGAGACGAGGTGCTTCCGGCTCTGATGCACCGGGCCGTCGCCGAAGATCCAGAGATCGGCCCTGAGCAGCTCGGCGTGGCGCGTGAGCATCTCGCGCAGGCGCGGTGACCCCGCCTCTTCCTCTCCCTCGAAGAAGAACTTGAGGTTGACCGAAGGCCGCACGCCCAGCTCGCGCATCGCGTCGAGGGCGGTGAGCATCGCGACGATCGGCGCCTTGTCGTCGCTCGCGGACCGGGCGTAGAGCCTCGACTCGGGATCGACCCGCCCGTCGGGCGGCGGCAGCGGAATCTCCCGCCCTCCCGCCGTGAGCGCGCGGTCGCGGAGGACCGGCTTCCAGGGCGGCGTGGTCCAGCGGGCGGTGTCGACGGGCTGGCCGTCGTAATGCGAGTAGAAGACGACCGTTCGGGTGGCGCCGGGGACCGCGAGCTCGCCGTACACGGCGGGCGAGGATCCGGGCGCCTCCAGGATGCGGGCGCGCACCCCGCGGCGCTCCAGCATCGTGATGAGCAGCGCGGCGTTGCGGCGGATGTTGGCGGAATCGCGGGCGACGTTCGGGATCGCGAGCAGTTCCACGAGCTCGCGAAGAATCACGCCCTCCCGGCGCGCCCTCCAGGTATCGACGCGCGCCTTGAGCGAGGTGTCCTGGACGGCGGAGCGCTCGGGCGGCGAGGCCGCAGCGGACGCGGAGGCGAGTGTGAGAATCGCGGCGGCGACGGAGGTGAGCATGGCCTATCTTCCATCCCCTTCGTTCTCGACGCAAGCGGAAGGAGCCCATGTCTCCGAGTGAGCCCGAGCTGACCCTCGATCCGGAATCCTGGGACGCTCTGCGCGCGCACGGCCACCGGGCGCTCGACGAGCTCCTCGACTGGCTGCGTGACGTGCGGAGCCGGCCGGCCTGGCAGGCGATGCCCGAGGCCACGCGAGCCGCCCTGCGGCAGCCGGCCCCGATGGAGGGGCAGGGCCTCGACGGCGCATGGGAGGACTTCCGCCGGCACGTGCTGCCGTACCCCTGGGGCAACATCCACCCGCGCTTCTGGGGATGGGTGGTGGGCACCGGCAGCCCGAGCGGCGTGCTCGCCGAGATGGCGACGGCGGTGCTCAACGTGAACGCGGGCGGCGGCAATCACGCCGGACCCTATCTCGAGATCCAGGTGGTCGACTGGTTCAAGGAGCTGCTCGGGTTCCCGAAGGACGCGAGCGGGCTCCTGGTGACCGGCGGCTCGGTGGCGAATCTCGTCGGGCTCGCCGCCGCGCGGGACGCCGCCGCGACGGACATCCCCGAAGCCGGGGTCGCGGAATCCGGCCGGGGGCTGGTGCTCTACGCGTCGAGCCAGACGCACAACTCGGTCGACAAGGCCGTGCGCCTTCTCGGTCTCGGCCAGCGCGGGCTTCGTTCGGTGCCGGTCGACGAGGAGCACCGGATCGACGTCGCGGCGCTCGAGCACCGCATCGCGGAAGACCGCGCGGCGGGGCTCCGGCCGTTCTGCATCGTGGGGAACGCGGGGACGGTGAACACGGGAGCGCTCGACGACCTCTCCGCGCTCGCCGACATCGCCGCGCGGGAGCGGCTCTGGCTGCACGTGGACGGCGCGTTCGGCGCCCTGGTGGCGCTCTCCGACCGCCTGAGGCCGCTGGTTCGCGGGCTCGAGCGGGCCGATTCGATCGCCTTCGATCTGCACAAGTGGATGTACCTGCCCTACGACATCGGATGCGTGCTGGTGCGCGACGCGGAGGCGCACCGGCGGCCGTTCACCACCCACGCGAGCTATCTCTCCCGGATGTCGCGCGGTCCGGCGCCGCTCGATCGCGACCCCGGCACGCTCGGTCCCGAGCTCAGCACCGAGCTTCGGGGGCTCAAGGCGTGGCTCCTGCTCAAGGAGCACGGGATCGCCCGGTACGCGCGGCTCATCGAACAGAACGTGGACCAGGCCCGCTACCTCGCCGACCTGGTCCGGGCGGCGCCGGAGCTCGAGCTGATGGCGCCGGTGCCGCTCAACATCGTCTGCTTCCGTTATCGGGGCACCGGCGAGCGGAGCGCCGAGTCGCTCGACCAGCTCAACCGGGAGCTGCTGATGCGGATTCAGGAGCAGGGCATCGCGGTGCCGTCGCAGACGGCACTGGGCGGACGATTCGCGCTCCGGGTCGCGATCGTGAACCACCGCAGCCGGCGAGAGGACTTCGACCTGCTCGTGGCGAAGGCGGTCGAGCTCGGCGGGGAGATCGCGGCGGGCCGCTAGGGCGCGAGACGCGCGATGCGGCCGCCGGTGCCGGCCGCCCAGCATCGCGAGGCGGCGCCGGCGCAGCTCACGGTGTTGAAGCCCGGGCCGTCGATCCGGACCCAGGTTCTGCCGGCATCGGTGGAGATCGCGCTGCCGGGCGGCCCCGTGGCCACGAAGGTGCGGCCTCCGGCGTGGGCGACGCCGTACTGGATTCCGGCGAGTCCCGGGCTCTCCTCAAGCCGCCAGGTGCGCCCGCCGTCGCCGGTGATCAGGAGATTCTCCGCCGACGCGTCGCGCTTCTGGTAATCGCCGCCGACGGCCACCCCGGCGCCGTCTTCGCCGAAGGCCAGCCCGAAGATCCCCTTGCTCGCTCCGCCCGAGGCGGGCGTCGTTATCGCGGCCCACGATTCGCCGGCGTCCCGGGAGTGAAGAACGCGCGCACGCGGCCCGCCACCGGTTCCGATCCAGAGGTCGCGCCCGCGGGCGGTAATCGACGTGCCGCTCGCCGCGAACGCGGCCTCTCCGCTGTCCGCGCGAATCCCGCTCACCGGCCGCCAGGTGGCGCCGCCGTCGATGGTCCTCACGACGAGGAAAGCGCCCCCGAGCGGGTCGCCGAAGACGACCCCCGTTCGGGCGTCGAGGAACGCGATGCCGTCGAGGAAGATGCCCGGCGTGCTGTCCGCGTACCGCACGGTCCAGCTTCGGGCTCCGTCGGTCGTGTGAAAGACTCGCCCCGCCGACAGCCCCTCGAAGGCGGTGGCGGCGACCCAGGCGACGCGGTCGTCGAGCGCATGGATGTCGACCAGGAACAGCGCCGATGCGCCGGGAATCGTGTCCACACTCCAGGAGCGGCCGCCGTCGCCCGTTCTCGCTACGACCCCGCCTTTCCCGCTCGCCCAGACCACCCGCTCGCTCACCGCGTGAAGGCCGCGGAACTCGGCCGTGGTGCCGGTGGAGGACGGCAGCCAGCGGGCCTGGCCCGCGAGACTGGCGGGAAAGCCTGCGAGCAGCAGGACGACGATCGCGAGCATGAGCGCCAAGCTAGCCGCCGGGCTCGGGTGGTGCCATCCTTGGCGACTGATCCCGAGGCTCCAGGCTGAATCGGATGAGGGTGCTCGAGCTCGACATGATTCAGACGGTCGTGCTCGCGGCCGCTGTGGTGTTCGCCGGCCACTGGATCCGCCGGCGGGCCGGCGTCCTCGATCGCCACAACTTCCCGGCGACGGTGCTCGGAGGGCTCCTCTGCCTCGCCGTGATGCAGGCCCTCGAGCGGACCGGCATCCTCCGGGTCGAGCTGGACACCGCGCTCCTGACACCGCTCGCCGCCGCCTCCTTCGCGACGATCGGGCTCGGCTTGAGCGTTGTCTCTCTTCGATCCCTGGGACGCCAGGGGCTCAGGCTTTGGGTGCTCGCACTGCTCCTCGCGACGGCTCAGACCGCTGTCGGCGTGGGTCTCGCGAACGGGTTCGGCCTCGCCCCGCCGGCCGGGCTCATCGCCGGACCCATGACCCTCACAGGGGGCCACGGAATCGGCGGGGCCTTCGGCATCCTGCTGGAAGGGCCGCTCCCGGGCGCGGTCACCTTCGCGATGACCTTGGCGACGGCCGGCGTCGGGATCGGCGCGGTGCTCGGGCCCGCGGTCACCGGCTTTCTCGTTCGGCGGCACGGACTCGTCCGGGAGCCCGACCCATCGACGCGGAGCGTCGCGCCGGCGGCGGGTGACCGCTCCGAGACTCCGGCGGAGCCCGCCGCCTACGGGCTCCTCAAGACGCTCACGGTCGTGCTCCTGGCCATGGCCGCGGGTGGTCTGCTCGTTCGACTGGTCGAAGGGAACCTGCTGCTGCCGGGTTATGTCGCCGCGATGCTGGCCGGCGCCGTCGTCCGGAACCTGTTCGACGTGGTGCGGGTTACCCGAATCCCCCAGCATACGGTCGAGGACGTGGGGACGATCGCGCTCTCCCTCTTCGTGGCGATGGCCCTTCTCTCCGTCGATATCTCCGCACTCGGAAGGACCGCCGCCGTGCTGCTCGCGATCCTCGTCGTGCAGGCCGCGCTGGGGGCGGGCTTCGCGGCGCTCGCGACCTTCCCGACGATGGGTCGCGATACCGACGCGGCGGTGATCGCCGGCGGGCATGCCGCCCTGAGCGTCGGAGGCGCGGCCGGCGCCGTTGCCGACCTCGCCGCGGCCGGCGAACGGTATGGACCCGCGCCCCGGGCTCTCCGGCTGGTTCCGGCCGTCGGAGGAACCCCGCTCGGTTTCACCGTCGTGCTGCTCGTGACCCTGGCCCTCAACCTGATGCGCTAGCTCCCGCTCAACGATACTTTTCTGCCATGGCCAACCCGCCTTCGGAGAAGTCTCGCAGCGTCGCGCTCGCCCTCTGCATCCCGCTGGGCGTCTTCGGCGCGCACCGATTCTACGTGGGGAAGATCGGCACCGGTCTCCTGCAGCTCTGCACGATCGGGGGATTCGGGCTCTGGTATCTCTACGATCTCATCATGGTGGCCGCGGGAGAATTCCGCGATGCGGATGGCCGCCGCGTCTCGTCGTGGGACCCGGAAGAGGCGCGGGCGCGGGGCCTCGGCGTCCCGCAGGAGATTCTCGACGAGCTCGACTCGCTGCGCGCCGAAGTCTCCGAGCTGGGCGAGCGTCTGGATTTCGCGGAGCGCCTCCTCGCCGACCCCTCGCGCGCGCCGCAGCGGGCGGAGCCGAGGTGACGCCTCGACACCCGGGACGCGGGTTCTCCGTAGGTAAAAGGGGCGGCTCGAACGGGCCGCCCCTCTCGTCCGTTCCCTCACCCGGAGTCGATGCGATGCTGCGAGCGCTCACCGTCGCCTGCGCGACGTTCCTGATCGGAGTGGAGCCTCTCCAGGCCCAGCGTGCCGAGGACGAGGTCCTGGCGGTCGTCAAGGCGGTCTTCGACGGCATGCGGGCCAAGGACACGGCGAAGATGCGGGCGCTCTTTCATCCGGGGGCCAAGCTCATGAGCGCCGGCACCACCCGGGAAGGCGCGCCCAGGGTCAGCGTCGACTCGCTGTCGAGCTGGCTTCGTGCCGTCGCCGGCGGGCCGGCCGAAGTGCTCGACGAGCGGCTGCACGACACCGAGGTCCGCGTGGACGGAAACCTGGCGATGGTCTGGACCGGCTACGAGTTCTACGTCGGCACGCGCCACAATCACTGCGGCGTCGATCTCTTCGTCCTGGCGAAGACCGCCGAGGGGTGGAAGATCACCGACGTCGCCGACACGCGGCGCAGGGAAGGCTGCAAGCCCTGAGTCAGCGAAGCCGGATGCGCCCCGCGACGCGGCCGGTGACCGCGTCGGTGGGGGCGGAGTAGATCTCCGCGCTCAAGTCCGCCGAGGAAGCGAACGCCCAGGTGGCGCCGGCGAAGAGCACGGCCCGATCGAGATCCACGGTCACCCTTCTCCGGTCGACCTCGCCGTTCCGGTTGGTGAAGTTCACGCGGAACCTCGGCGCGAGGTGGTTGTATCCCAGGCCGAGGTAGGGCCGCAGGCTCCCGCCGAGGGCCCATCCGACCGCGGCCTCCACCCCGAAAATGTTCGGCTTGAACGAGTCGTTCGAGCGGGTGCCGAGATAGCACTCGCTCGTGACGTCGGCGAGCGCGTCGTCGTCGCAGGTGATCGGCGCCTCGATCTTGCCGACCGTCGCGTGCCCGCGAATCCCGAGCGTGCCGCTCCCGCCCAGGGGGAAAGCGGTTCCCAGACTCAGTCCGAACAGATTGGCCTTGGCCTCGTTCAGCCGGATGGGCGGGATCCAGCTCGCTTCGAGGCGCAGGCCGGCCGGGAGCGTGAGAACGACGCGGGGCCGGGGTGCCGCGAACAGGAAATCGGTGTTCTCGGGACCCTTGCCGGGCCGACAGGTCGTCGGAGTCGCCGTCTCGTCGTCGATGTCCGGCAGATAGCTCGCTTCGAGACCGATCCGGAGCCTGCCAGCCGGTTCGCGCACCGGCGCCGCCGCGGCGCTGAACGCGAGCGGGACGTCGAAGATCGCCATCGTCCGCGCTTCGTTCGAGGTCTCCGACGGAAAGCAGTCGCCCTGAGCCAGCGCCGGAGCCGCCGCCAGCAGGGCGGCGCCGGCGAGCCAGACCGACTTCACGGCGAAACCGTCACGGTGCCGCGCATGCCGCCCTGCGCTGACCCGTGGGCGGCGCAGAAGTAGACGAAGGTCCCCTGCGCCGGGAAAACCATCTCGAAGCTGAACGGCGCGCTGTTGAGCGCGGGCAGACCGGGTGACGCCGGGATCGTGTTCGGGGCCACGGGGGTCACGTTATGCCCGATCGCCCCGGTGCCCCAGGTGAACGTCACCGACCCCGTGGCCCTGAGGAGGGCATTGGAGGGGTTGAAGTCGTTGTTGACGACGGTGACGTTCGCGCTGAATCCGACGCCGACTGCGGTGGCCGTGAAGACCTGCGGTGATCCGCTCACCCCGGACGCGGCCGCGGAGACGGTCACGCTGCCCGCCGCCTGAGGCAGCACCACCGCGGTCGAAGCGGTGCCGTCGCTCGCCGTTGTCGAGGACGCCGGATTCACCAGGGCGCCGCCCGCCGTCACCGTCCAGGTGACCGCCGTGCCCGCGACCGCGTTGCCGCCCTGGGTGATTCGCACCCGCAGCAGCTCCGGGAGCTGCGTCCCGACGGCCCCGCTCTGCGCGTCGCCGCCCGCTTTCGCCATTGTGGGCCCCCCACCGCCGTTGTTGCCGGTAGGGCCGTTGCCGCCGCCGCCACATCCTGCGGCGAGGACGATTCCGGAAAACACGATAGCGACAGCGCGGGTGGGCGACATGGGGCCCTCCTTGGGTGGTGCGGCTTCTGGAGACCGCAACCCGAGTTTAGCTCAGGACTGAGGCTTTCGGGAGTGGGGAACCGTAGGGAACGCGAAGCGAGTCAGGGCCGGAAGCTGGCGAGGGCCTCGGCGGCGGCGGCGCGGACCTCGGGGCTCTCGTCCCGGCTCAGGCTGTTGAGCGCATCCTGGGCCGTCGGTCCGATCGTTCCGAGCGAGCGGATGGCGGTCAGCCGGAAGGAGAGCGGCTTCCGGCCGAGCAGCTTGCCGCCGGGGGCGGCGGCTTCGCGCAGCAGAGCGATGGCATCCGGGGTGCCGATGCGACCGAGGGCTCGCAGCGCCTCCTGCTGGATATCGGCGTTCTGCTCCGTCTTGAGCATCTCACCGATGGCGGGCGCGAGCCCCCGGGCCGCGCGCCCGCCGAGATAGGAGACCGCCTGGAGGCGGACCGATTCGGCGGTGTCGGCCAGCATGAGCCGGAGCGGCTCGGCGGCGGCCGGCGTGGCGATCTTTCCCAACGCCTCGGCGACGGACTTGCGCACGCGCTCGTCCGGGTGGGCGATCTGCTTGACGAGCTCGGGGACGGCCTCGGCGATCCGCATCTCGCCGCAGAGGTCCGCCGCGTTCCGGACGACGTACCACTGCGAGTGGGTCAGATGCCCGATGATGGTCTCGTTGCCTTCCGGCATCTGGACGAGCGCCGAGTAAAACCCGCGCCGCTCTCCCATGGAGGTGGCGGACACCAGGAGATCCATCAGCACCTCGGTGGCATCCGAGCCGAACCGCTTGAGCAGCGTGATCGTCTCGTGCCGTCTCTCGCCCTGGGCGAGCCGGGCAATGGCGGCGAGGTGCCGGCGGGACATCAAACGCTTGAGCTCGATCCGGTAGGTGCTGCCGGTCAGCTCCGACGGGGCTTCGGCTTCCGCTTCGGAGATCTGGAGCGCGTTCTCGAGGAGCGCGGGCCAGTCCTCCTTGGCGATCGCCTCCTGACCGCGCTTGAGCAGCGCCTGCAGCGTGGGCCGCGGCGGCGCGCGATGCTCGCCGCTCAGGGACACGGAGCCCTCGACGCCTTCGGCCGCTCCCTCACCCAGCGTCACGCCCTCGATGCGCTCGAAGTCGAGCGCCCCTCCCTCGCCCGGCTCGATGACCGTGCGCGGGCGGAAGGGAAGGGCGCGGAACACCTCGAACTCGTTCGGCCCCCTGCCGAGCGTGAACGCGTCGGTGTCCGGGCCGAGCGCGCGCGTGAGGTCCTCGAAAGTCGCGAACGTGCCCGGGAACGCGGCAAGCACGCGGGCCAGCCGCATGAGCTGGTCGGGTGCGGGCGTGCCGCGGCTCGTGAGGGTGCGCAGCCCGTGCAGCAGCATGTGCTCGTTCACCATGGTGGCGCCCGGGGCGTCGAGCGGGACGGGGACGCCGAGCACGGTCAGCGCTTCGGGCTGCGCGTCGATCTCGAGCGGGCCGCCGTCCAGATTGCCCTGGACCGCCGTCGCGACCGCGCGAAGATCGGCTTCACCGCCGGGCTGGTGCCGAGAGAGGAAGATGAGGGACCCGAAGGTCGCGGTGACTGCGTAGGCACTCGGCATGAAGGAACGCGCGCGGCGTCGGCCCAAGATAAGTTAATTTCCGAGCCGGGCAATTTGCCGCGATGGCTCATCTCTGCGTTTCGAGGTTGCATGGGCATGCACGCGCGCCGCGGCCTGGCGGCGCTTCTCGTCTCCATCCTGCCGGTCTCCGCCGGGGCGCAGGACGCGGCCCAGCGCCGGCTGGCCGCGGACGTCGCGGTCCTCGCGGCGGACCGGCTCGAGGGGCGGCTCACGGGTTCCGCAGGCGCGCTCGCCGCCGCGGAGCACATCGCGGGTGGCTTTCGCCGCGCGCGCCTGCGTCCGGGAATGGCCGGCGGCTGGTTCCAGGATTTCCGCATCGCGCCCGACGCCCCGGCTCTGCACGGGACGGAGCTCGCCGCGCGCGAAGGCTTGAGCGGCCGCAACGTGGTCGCGGTCCTGCCCGGCCGCGATCCGGCGCTGCGCGGGGAAGCGGTGGTGATCGGGGCGCACTACGACCATCTCGGCCGCGGCGTCGTCGGCTCCCGCGACACCGGCTCGACGGCGCTGATCCACAACGGCGCCGACGACAACGCGTCCGGCACGGCGACGCTGCTCGAGGCCGCGCGGATTCTCGCCGCCGCGCCGCCCAGGCGCACCGTCGTCTTCGTCGCCTTTTCCGGAGAAGAGCTGGGCTTGCTCGGGTCCGGCGCCTACGTGCGCGAGCCCGCCGTCCCGATGGAGCGCACGGTCGCCATGATCAACCTCGACATGGTGGGCCGGCTCCGGAGCGATCGCCTCATGGCGCTGGGCGCGGGGACCGCGGCCGAGCTGCGGGGCCTGCTCGACTCCCTCAACCGGGAGGCCGGATTCGAGCTTCGCGCCGGCGGCGACGGATACGGCGCGAGCGATCACCAGTCGTTCTACCTGGCGCGGCGGCCGGTGATTCACTTCTTCACCGATCTCCACGAGGACTATCACCGGGCGAGCGACGACCCCGAGAAGCTGAACGTCGCGGGGATGGCGCGGATCGCGAGATTCACCGCGGCACTCGCCGGCGCGCTCGGCGACCGGACCACGCCGCTCACCTTCGTCGAGGCTCCGAGACCGGCGCCCGTCGCGGGATCGCGAGGGTACGGGACCTGGCTCGGCACGATTCCGGACATGAGCGGCGGCGGGCCCGGCGTCCGGCTCTCCGGGGTCACTCCGGGGAGCCCGGCGGAGGGCGCCGGTCTCCGGGCCAACGACGTGCTGCTGCGTCTGGGGAGCTTCGACATCGCGGACCTGCAGGCGATGACGAACGCGCTCCGCAGTCTCCAGCCCGGCGACACCGTCCCGGTGGTCGTGCGCCGCGGCGAGCGGATCGACACCGTGCGGGCGGTGCTCGGCCGCCGGGCGAGGTGAGCGGCATGCCTGTGCTCGCCGGCGACCGCATCGTCGCGGCCCTGCGCGGCGCGTTCGCCCGGGACGCCTCGCGCGCAGAGCTGCTCGCGCTCGTCGCGGATCGGATGCGGGCGGCCGGCCCTCCGTACACCTCCGTCTACCTCTACATGCTGCAGGACGACCTGCTCGTGCTCCAGGCGTACAGCGGGCGCGAGACCGAGCACACCCGCATCCCGGTGGGCACCGGTGTCTGCGGCACCGCCGTCGCCACCGGGGAGGACCAGAACGTGGGCGACGTGCGCGCGATCGGGAACTACCTCGCCTGCAACCTGGAGACGCGCTCCGAGCTGGTGGTGCTCGTCCGGCGGGGACCGCTGATCCTGGGGCAGATCGACGTCGACTCCGACGTGCCCGACCCGTTCAGCGCCGCCGAGCAGGCCGAGGTGAAGAAGGTCGCGGATGCGCTCGCCGTCCTGCTGTAAGGGCGGGTGATGGAGGAGCGGACGGCCCTGCGCGACGTGCGCGGGGTCCGGCTGTTCGAGCGGCGCATCGGCGGGGGAACGACCGCCACGGTCGTCCTCCACGGCGGCCCCGGGGCCCACCACGACTATCTCCTTCCCGGCTTCGACCGGCTGGCACCCGGCCGCACGCTCGTCTATTACGACCAGCGCGGCGGTGGCCGGTCGGCCGTCTCCCGGGAGACGCCGGTGGGATGGCGGGAGCACGTCGAGGACCTCGACGCGCTGCGCGAAATCTGGGGGATGGAGAAACTCTGCATCGCGGGCTATTCGTGGGGCGGGCTTCTCGCGCTGCTCTACGCCGTCTCGCATCCCGGACGGGTCGATCGGATCGCGCTGGTGTCGCCCGCACCCGTCTGGCGGGCGGCGCGCGCCGAATTCGAGCGGCGTCTGGCCGAGCGGAACGCGGCCCCCGAGATCCTTGCGGAGCGGGGGCGGGTCCAGGCAGGAGGCTCAAGGGAGCGGGACGCGGAAGCCTACCGCCGCGCGATGTTCGCGCTTTCGGTCGCGGGGTACTTCCACGACTGGAGAAGGGCTCACGAGCTCACCCCCTTCCGGATCACCGGCCGCACCCAGCAGGAAGTCTGGGATTCCCTGGGCGACTTCGACCTGCGGCCGGACCTCGCCCGGCTTCGCCTGCCGATGACGATCGTCCACGGCGAGGATGACCCCATTCCCGTCGCCACCGCGGAGGAGCTGTCCCGCATCACGGCCGCTTCCCTGGCGCGGGTCCCGGCCTGCGGTCACGTGCCCTACGTCGAGGCTCCGGAGGCCTTCGTCTCCGCGCTCGATCCCTTTCTTCCCTCCGCGGCGTCGTGACCGACATCCGGATCTCCCCGTTCGAGCTGCTCTTCGGGGACCACCCGGACGAGCCGCTCGCGCGCATCCGCGCGGGGGCCGAGGAAGCCGGCCGCGACCCGGCCAGCCGGGACGAGTTTGTGCTCGTGAAGGAAGTGGTGGAGCTCCTGCATGGCCTGCGACCCGACGAGGGCCTCGGCGAGGCGGTCGACGCGCTGGTGGCATTCGTGCACACGGCCTACCTCTACTGGCGCGACGGTCTTCGGGTCCTCCCGGTGGAGCGCGCGGAGCTCGCGGCGCGTATCGCCTCGCGACCTGAGGATCCCGGCGCGCGTGAAGCGTCGACGGTGTACGTTCAGCTCCCGCCGCTGGTCGTCTGGGGGACGCCGGTGGCCGGCGGTCCCGCGGAGCCTCTGGACGGCTGGTTCGCCCGGCGGGAGGAGGACCACCTCAGGGTTCTCGCGGTCTTCGGCCTGCGTCCGGGCCGGGAGGAGCTGGTGACGGTGGAGCTCGAGGGCCCCCGGCCTTCCGCTCACCTGGAGCGGGCCGACGGAACGCCGCTCTTCGCGCCGCGAGTCGCAGGCGGGGCCGCCGCGGAACTCCATGCCATCGACGGCGAGGAAGAGCTGCTGGAGCTCGCCTGGCGGCTCGATCCCGGCGAGCGGCCCGGGAACCCGTCGAGCCTTTCCGAGGTGGCGTCCGCATGAGCATGGATCGGACGGCGGCGGCCCACGTCCTCGATCAGATCGCCTCCTACCTCGAGCTCAAGGGCGAAAATCCCTTTCGCGTGCGGGCCTTCCGGGGCGCGGCCAAAGCCGTTCTCGGCTATGGGCAGGAGCTGTCGGAGGCCCTGGCCGACGGCTCCCTCGCCGCCGCCAAGGGGGTGGGTCCGGCCACGCTCGCGATTCTTCGCGAGCTCGTGGACACGGGACGCTCCGGCATGCTCGAGGAGCTGCGCGCACAGTTCCCCTCCGGGCTCCTCGAGATGATGGGGGTCTCGGGGCTCGGCATCACCCGCATCCGGACGATTCACGAGAAGCTCGGCATCGAGACGCTCGCCGAGCTCGAGGACGCCAGTCGCGACGGCAGGCTGGCGTCGCTCCCGGGGTTCGGTCCGAAGACCGCGGAGGCGGTGCTCCGGGGAATCGCCGCGCTGCGACGGTCGCGCGGTCTCCGGCTCTTCCACCACGCCGCCGACGAGGCGGCCATCCTGCGCGATGCCCTCGCGAAGGTGCGGGGGGTGAGCCGGGCGTTCGTCGCGGGCGACGTGCGCCGGAAGATGGAGGTGGTCCGGGAGCTCGTCGTCGTCCTGGCGGCCGAGGGCACCCCGGCCGAGGTCGCCCGCGCGCTGGCCGAGCTGCCCGGCGTGGACGAGGTCTCCGGCACCGACGAGCGCCAGGTCATCCTCCGGTTCGCCGGCGGCACGACCGCGCGCGTCGTCTCGACGCCTCCGGCCAACCTCGGCTCCGTGCTGGTGCAGGCGACCGGCAGCGAGGCCCACCTCGAGGCGCTGCGCGCGCACGCCGAGGGTGCGGGCTTCGCGCTCAACGCCGCGGGTCTCTGGCGGGGTCGCGAATTCGTGCCGACCCCCGACGAGCAGGCGTTCTATGCTGCGCTCGGGCTGGCGGAGATCCCTCCGGAGCTGCGCGAAGGCGACGACGAGCTCGCGCGCGCGCGCGACGGGACGCTGCCCCGGCTCGTGGAGCAGGCCGACCTCAAGGGATTCCTGCACTGCCATACGAACTACTCGGACGGCACCTCCACCATCGAGGAGCTGGCGCTCGCCTGCCGCGAAGCGGGTTACGCCTGGCTCGGCATCACCGACCACAGCAAGACGGCCGCCTATGCCGGCGGGCTCACGCTGGAGGACCTCCGGCGGCAATGGGACGAGGTGGAAGAGGTCAACGCCCGGCGGCTCGGGATACGCGTGCTCAAGGGGATCGAGTCCGACATTCTGGCCGACGGAAGCCTCGACTATGACGACGCCACTCTGGCGGAATTCGACTTCGTGATCGGCTCGATCCACAGCCGGTTCGCGCTGGACGAAGAGGCCATGACCACGCGCGTGTTGCGGGCCCTCGACAACCCCCGGCTCACGATTCTCGGGCATCCCACAGGCCGGCTGCTCCTCACCCGCGATCCGTATCCCATCGATCTCGACCGGGTGTTCGCGCGAGCGGCCGAGCGCGGCGTGGCCGTGGAGATCAATGCGGATCCGCACCGGCTCGATCTCGACTGGCGGATGGTGCGGCGCGCGCGGGAGGCGGGGGTGACGATCTCCATCGGCGCGGACGCCCACAGCCGGTCGGCGATCGGCAACATCCCGTTCGGCATCGGGATGGCCCGGAAGGGCGGGCTCAACCGCGACCGGATCCTGAACTCCCGGCCCGCGCCGGAGTTCCTCGCCTTCGCCCGCAAGGGGCGGGGATGAGTCCGCGACGGAAGCCTCCTCCCGCGCGCCGCTCCCCTCGGCGCGGGCCCGCTCCCGGCCGGCCCAAGCCGTCGGCGGCGCGCCGCCGGAG
>JBOHSH010000096.1:0-7172 GCA_050733195.1 Gemmatimonadales bacterium | reverse complement strand
GGACCTCGGCCTCGAGCTCTCTCCCGCGTTCGAGCTGCTCGAGGATCTCCCGCCCGTGCGCGCGGAGCTGACGCGGCAGGGGGCCATGGTGCTGCTCGTGGACGACGAGGATCAGCTGCGCCGGGTCATGAAGGACCTGCTCGAGCGGCAGGGCTACACGGTCGTCGAAGCCCGCGACGGCGCCCAGGCGCTCGACGAAGTGGATCGTCACGCCCCTGATATCGTGATCCTCGACCTCAACCTGCCGGGCGTCGACGGCTACTCCGTGCTCTCGCAGCTCCGCTCGCGGCCCTCGACCCGGCAGCTCCCGATCATCGTGCTCACCGCCAAGGGCGACGAGGACAACGAGGTCCGGGTGCTCCAGCTCGGTGCCGACGATTTCCTCACGAAGCCCTTCCGGGCGCGGGCGCTCGCGGCCCGGCTCGAGACCGCCTTGAGCCGGAGGCAGGCGTAGTCGTGCCCAGCCGCGCGGATCAGCCGGGACCCGCGGTGCGCGTCGCCTATGTCGACGTCCTCGTGTTGCGGGGCACCGGGGCTTCCCTCCAAGTGCTGTGTCTCCGGCGCGGGCCGCAGGGCCGGTCGCCGGGAAGCTGGGAATGCGTCCACGCCCACATCGACGAAGGCGAGACGCCGGTCGAGACGGCGCGACGGGAGGTCAGGGAGGAGGCCGGTGTGGAGCCCGGACGGCTGTACAACCTGAGCCGCGTCGAGGCCTTCTACCGGCACAGTACCAACGAGGTCGTGCTGGTTCCCGTCTTCGCGGCGGTGGTGCCCGACGGCGCGGTGGTGCGGCTCTCGAAAGAGCACGACGAGTTCGCCTGGCTCAGCCCGGACGCCGCGCGCGAGCGCATCCTCTGGCCCCGCGTCCGCCGGGAGATCGAGGATGCGGTGGCGCTGCTCGCGAGCGGCGGTGCGGAAGAGGCGGAGGACGTGCTGCAGGTGCGCTGACCGTCAGTAGTCGGTCGCGTAGGTGAGGAACTTGTAGACCCCCTCCCGCTCGAGAATCGTTCCGAAGAGCCGTCGCTCGCCCTCCGCCAGCCGGACCCGGCATTCCCGCCACAGCCGGTTCGGGCCCTGTCGGAGCGGTGACTCCTCGCACCGCCAGCCGTCCCAGGGGAACGGGCGCCCGCCGTGGCGGCCGAGCAGGCGAACCAGCCCCTGGTCGGTGGCGTTCCGCATGAGAAACCATACCAGCGCGGGATCCTGCCGATACGGCTCCCGGGTGAACTCGCTCTCCGGATAGACGAGCCAGGCGAACTCCGCCCTCGTCACGGCGAGCGACAGCATGGCGACGGTATCCCCGCGCTCGACGGCCTCGCGGAACCGCCGGAGCAGCGCCTCCCGGCTCGCCGCGCCCCCCGACAGCCTCGTCACACTGTCGGGGGTCCCCGTGCGGAACCGGCGGAGCTGTTCCTCGAGGGGGAGGATGGAGTCGATGACCGGTGACCGGTGACCGGTGACCGGTGAACGGGAGTCGGCTGCGGACGGGCGGCAGCTCGTCAGGCCCGCCAGCAGAGCCGTGCCGAGCGTTACCAACGCCAGTCGCATGCTATTCCTCCGGTGCCGTTCCCCGTTCCCCGTTTCACCGTCAGTTCGTGGCATAGTTCGTCCACCCCTCCCACCACTTGGCGCCGGCGGGATCCGCCGCTCCGCGAAACGCGGTGCCGGTGACGAAGGTCCCCGCTTTGGTCGCCACCGCGCCGCTGAACGCGGCCAGGCCCCCGGTCCGGATCGCGGCGCCGGTCGCGGGCATCCAGTCGAGCTGGGCCGGCCCCGTGGGCGAGGCGGGGAGCGCGGTGAACAGGGCGGTCGCCGTGCCGCCGGCCGCCACCTCGATCGCGTTCGCCGTGAGGTCCACCGTGCCCTGCACCGTCGTGCCGGAGGCGGGCTGGAAGGTCACCGCGTTCTCGGCGAGGTGGAGGTTGTTGAGCACGAGGTCGCCCGCGGTGGCGCGGTCGAGCGTCGTCTGGTCGCGGAGCGAGATCGCCGCGCGACCCCACCGCGTCGCCACGCCGTTCACGTAGTACCCGCCCGTCCCGCGCCGGAGCATCATGCCGACGAGCCCGGAGCCCTGGTTGTTCACGCCGGCGGGGGGACCGACGAGGGTGAAATTCGCGATCAGGGGGACCGTGAGCGGCGTCGAATTCTGGCCGTTGGTGCAGTTCGTGCCGTTGCAGCCGTCGTTCTCGATGCCCTGGGGATCGTTCGAGATGTTCCCGGCCTGGGGACGCGGAATCACCGCGATGTTCTGGTAGGCGATCAGGAACTGGAGCCGCCCGACGTAGCCCTCGGACATGTCGAAGTGATCGTCGCCCGAGTTGTAGGAGACGAAGTGCTTCCCGTCCACGGCGCCGCCGAACCACTCGAACGAGTCGTCGAGGCCGTTGAGGGCCTCGAGGTGATCCATCGTGGTCCCGCTGCCGACGGCCGCGAAGGTGAACGAGTTGAGCTCCTGGTCGGGCGCGGTCGCGTAGCCGGCGAACTCCACCCGCACGTACCGCAGGACCCCGGAGTCGTCGGCGTTGTTGGTGCCGCCCGCGTAGTCCACCTGCGGATTGCCGGTCCCGCCGGTGCCTTCGAGGATGACCGGGGCCGCGCGGTTGATGATGCCGTTCCCGACGATGATGAGGCCGCCCCAGTCGCCCGCCTGCCGCTGTCCGACCGGGCGCGACGACGTGAAGACGATCGGCTGCGTCGCCGTCCCGTTGGCGACGATGCGGGCGCCGCGCAGGACGAACAGGGAGCTGCCGACGACGTTGAAGTCGCCCTCGATGACGGTGCCCGGCTCGAGGGTAAGCGTGGCGCCGTTGGCGACGTGGATGAACCCGGTGAGGCGGTACTTGTTCGCCGCGGTCCAGGTCGTGCTCGTGGTGATGTCGGTGCTGACCGTGATGATCTGCTGCTGCTGCAGCGTCACGCTCGCTTCGGTGCTGAAGCTGCTGGTCTGGCTCCCCGACACCGTGGCGACGCGATACCGGTAGGTGGTGGCCGGGGTGAGCCCGGTGTCGTCGAAGGTGGTGCCCGTGGGGGTGCCGACCTGGGCGAACGTGCCGCCCGTGGCGCCTTGCGCCCGCTCCAGGATGTAGCTGGTGGCGCCGGTCGCGGCGCTCCAGCTCACCCGGGCCGCGATCGGCGAGAGGGCCGTCACCGTGAGCCCGGCCGGCGGATTCGGGCCGCTTGGGCCGGTGTCGTCGTCGCCGTTGCACGCGGCGAGACCGACCACCGTCAACGCGATTCCAGCGAGGACACGAGAAACAGCGCGCATCGGACTGTCCTTTCAGGTGTGATCAGGATCGCTCAGGGCTCCCACGAGAGGCCGGCGCTCACGATCCGGCCGGTGCGGAACCGTTCCCGCACCACCGAGCCCTGCCGGATCTCGAACGGCGAGTCGAGCAGGTTCTTGAGATCGACCTTCCCCTTGAGTCCGCCGAGAATCGGGAAGCGGGCCGAGACGTCGACCAGGTGGCGCGGCCGCTCGTAGTTGTCGGGAAGCGGGAACTCGCTCGCGCTCACGATCCGGCGGCCGACCACGTTGTAGAGCACCGTGGCGCTGGCGCCGCTCGTGCCGGTCCAGGTGAGCCCGCCGTTCACGACGTACGGCGCCTGGCCCACCATCGCCCGTTCGTCGTTGATCCGGCTCGACCCGCCGCCGCCGATCGTGATCCGGCTGTGCATCAGCGTGCCGTTGGCGTGCGCGGAGAGCGGGAGGAGCGACGGCGACAGGAATCCGAGATTCTTCCGGGCCTCGAGTTCGACGCCGTAGTTCTCCGCCGATTCGGCGTTGAGGAAGCTCACGACCCGCGTGCCCGACGTGGCCAGGTAGACCCGCTCGATCGGGTCCTCGAAGCGCTTGGCGAACACCGCCACGCTCATCGCCTCGGCCGGGGTCGGATACCACTCCCAGCGGAGGTCGACGTTCTGCACCAGCGCGCGCTTGAGCTCGGGATTGCCGAGCACGTTCTCGCCGCCGATCACGTCACGGTAGGCCACGGGGGCGAGCTCCCGGTACTCGGGGCGGGAGAGTGTCTGGGACGCCGACAGCCGGAGGGTGTGGGTCTCCGCCAGCCGGTAGTTGAAGGCCAGCGAGGGCAGCACGTCGGTGTACTCGGGACGCGCCGTCACCGCGCTGCCGATGGCGGGCTGGGTGTTCACCCGGACGGTCGACCGCTCGACCCGGGCGCCGCTCACCAGCTCCAGCCGGTCGGTGAGGAAGAGCTGCACCATCGCATACCCCGCCGCGAGCTCGTCCCGGGCGTCGTAGCTTCCGCCCTGGCTCAGCGGCGTGACGCGGAACCAGGTGTCGTTCGGGCCCGAGAACCGGCCGTCGAAAATGGCCTCGGGCTCGAGCTCCCGCGCCGAACGGGGCAGGAAGGCCGAGATGCTGTACGACCGGTTGTCGGCATTGCGATCCGTGGACCGGTAGAGGCCGCCGAACCGGATCTGGTGGGGACGGGTGACCGAGCCGAGGCAGAGCGTATAGCCGGCCGACGCCTCGGTGCTCTGCTCGCTCAGGTCGGCGAAGGTCCGCACGGCGCCCTCGTTCGAGGCGCTGAACCAGACCGGCGGCAGCGGGTCGCCCAGCGGATCGGTGTCGAACGCGTAGACGATCTCCGAGCGGTCCGGCTCCTTCCGCGCCACCGCCGAGCGGGAGGCCGTCCAGTCGACCCGATGCTGCTCGCCGAGCTGGTGCTCGCCCCGGAGCTGGGCGGAGAAGACCCGCCGCTCCACATAGCGGAGGCGGGTGATGCCGAAGCGGCCGCCCAGGTTCTCGCTGTCGCCCTCTTCGTAGCGCGCGTCGTTGTCGGCCGTGCGGTTGTACGAGGCGTTGACCGAGAAGCGGGACCCGCCGACCGTGGTGCTCAGGGTCGTAAGTCCGCCGAACAGCACGCTGGTCCTGCCGGTGCTGCCCTCGAACCGGTCGATCTCCCGCACTTGACCCGGCTCCGTGAGCGGCTGGGCATACGCGCGCACCTGCTCGGCCTGGGTCTCCGCCGCGTAGGCATACGAGCCGGAAAAGAGGGACCCCACCGTCAGCCCGAGCAGGTTGTCGTGCCCGCCGGCAGAGAAGCTGACGGAGCTGTTGGGGACCTTGGCGTCCCGCCGGACCGACCAGCTGTTCCGGAACGCGTTCACCATCGCGTTCATGTCCGGCTGCGACGGCGTCTGCTGGAAATCCCCCGCGTCGCGGACGAGGGAGGGCAGCCGGCGATCGCCGGCGCCGAACGCCAGCCATTCCATCCCGGTCGTCGGAGCCCGAAGGACCCCGCTACCCGTCGCCCGGCTGTTCCAGCCCACCGACGTCGCCAGCGTCACCTGTCGCTCGGCGGGATACTCGCGGGTGCGGATGTTGACCTGCGCGCCGGAGAAATCGCCCGGCTGGTCGGGGGTGAAGGTCTTGGAGGTGGTGATCGACTGAAGGAGACCCGAGGGGAAGAGGTCGAGGGGAACGACCTTCCGCTCCGGCTCGGGACTCGGGATCCTGGAGCCGTTGAGTGCTGTCGTCGTGTAGCGCTCGCCCAGGCCGCGGACGAACACGTACTTGCCTTCCTGGACAGTGACCCCGCTCACCCGCTGGACCGCCGCGGCCGCGTCGCCGTCAGGGCTCCGCGCGATCTCTTCGGCGGTGACCGCGTTGACGACCCCGACCGCGTTGCGCTGCTCGTTGAGCGCCGCCGCGACGGAGCCGCGCTCGGCGTCCGCGGTGACGTTCACCTCGTCGAGCTGCACCGCCTCGGGCGAGAGGGAGATGTCCTGCGTCGTCGTCTGACCCGCAACCACCCAGAGACCGGTCACGAGCTTGGCGCCGTATCCGATCATCCGGATCCTGAGCCCCAGCTGACCCTCGGGCACGGCCGGAAGCGTGAACCGCCCGTCCACCGCCGTGGCCCCCCGGAGCGCCGACGCGAGCCCGACCGTCTCGACCACCGCTCCCTGCAGCGGGGTCCCCTGCTGGGCGTCCACCACCCGGCCGGTGATTCTCCCGGGCTGCTGCTGAGCGGTGAGGACCGTGGGAAGGACGAATCCGGCGAACGCCGTCAAGCTGCCGAGCGCCAGTCGTCGAAGGTTCCGGCCTCTGGCCATGGACCGCTCCCGTTGAGAGTGGATCGGGCACGGCAGGGCCGGATGGCCTCGCCAGTCCAATCGGGGCGGAAGCTTGCCGGAAGCGGTATCGGGTCGGCGAAGCGATTGTCACAGCGGTGTAGCAGCAGTCAGGTGGCCGGCACCGGGGCGCCGGCGTCTAAGGTGTTACGCGGCTTTCACTCGGCTTCTCCCCGCCGCTGCACGCGCTCCGTGACATAGGCCTCGGGTGGCGCGTTCGGCTTCACCCGGATGCTCTTCGCGGGAATACCCACGTTGACGTGGTAGGGCCTGACGTCCTTGGTCGCGACCGCCTGGGCGCCCACCATGCCGTTCCGGCCGACCCGGACGCCCGCGAGCACCGTCGCGTGATAGGTGATCCGGACGTCGTCCTCCAGGATCGTGCGCGCGCTCGTCACGTCCTTCTGGTCGACGATGCTGTGGGTATGGCTGTAGATGTTGGCGTAGTCGGAGACGCTCACCCGGTGGCCGAGGGTGATGCCCCCGCGATCGTCCAGGAGCACGTGGCGGTGGATCACGACGTCGTCGCCCACGTCCATGCTGTACCCGAACGAGAACTCGACGTGCTGGAAGCATTTGAAGTTCCTGCCACAGCGCCCGAAGATGCGCGGCGCGAGGAGCCGCCGGAGCTTGACGCCCAGGTCGATGTTCTGGCCGCCCGCCGGCGACCTGTCGAACGAATACCAGAGCCAGAGCAGCGGCTTCACCCGCGCGAACTTCTCCGCGTCGACCTCGTTGTAGTACTCGGGCTCGAGCGTGACGCTGCGCGGGTCGAGTGCCTGGAGCTGCACCCGCGTGGTGGCGGGGAGCGACGCGTCGTCGAAGGGGTTCTTCCGAAGGGCGAGACCCGGGTACCAGATCTCGAGGAGCGTGTCGCGTGCCACGGCGTACCAGTCTGAGCCCGTCTCGGAGAGCTTCGCGTCGAGGGCGGCGAGCCAGGCGTCGTTGGCCTCCCGGGTTGAATCGGGAAGGCCGATCTGACGTAGTGGACGGAGTGGCATGGCGGGAATCTAGGGAGCCAGGGAGCCGGGGAGCCAGGGAGCCGGTAGGCGGTTACCGGTCCCCCCCCTGGC
>JBOHSH010000095.1:0-5034 GCA_050733195.1 Gemmatimonadales bacterium | reverse complement strand
CGCCGGCGCGCGCGAACCATCCGGCCATGTCGGCCTCCCATCCGCGGACGACCCAGGCCTCGAGACTGCCTTCCTCCCGCTCGCGACCGAGCACCGTGAACGGCGCGTCCTGCGCCATCAGCTCCCGCGACGCAGCGACCCGCACCCGCTTGATGCCGCTCCGGAACTGAGCCATCGGCAGCTCGGCGACGAGGCTGCCTTCGTCCATCACGCCGATCCAGTCGCAGAATCGCTCGACCTCGTGGATCAAATGGCTCGAGATGAAGACGGTGGCTCCCCGGCGCGAGACGTAATCCAGGAGGGCGGCCAGGACGTCCCGCCGTACCACGGGGTCGAGACCCTCGGTCGGCTCGTCGAGTACCAGCAGGTCGGGTGTCTGGCAGAGGGCGAGCAGGATCATCACCTTCGCCATCTCGCCTTTGGAGAGGCCCCGAAGCACCTGCCCGGCGCCGAGCCTGAACTCCTTCCGCAGCGACTCCGCCCAGGCCGCGTCCCATGTCGGAAAGAACGCCGCATGGTAGGCGATCGCCTCGCCCACGGTGAGATGGCGGTGCAGATGCGGGCGGTCGGGAACGACGCCGGTCCGCGCGAGGATCCTCGGCAGCGCCGACGGCACGGGCTGCTCCAGGAGCCGGATCGTGCCGGCCTTTGGCCGAAGGAGACCGAGGAGCAGGCGGATCGTCGTGGTCTTGCCGCTGCCGTTGGGGCCGAGAAAGCCGTAAAGCGCCCCGGCCGGCACCGTGAGCGACAGGTTGCGGATCGCGAACTGACGGCCCGCCGTGTACTCGACACCCCGGGTCTCGATTGCGTTGCTCATCCCGTGCCTCCATCCAGCTCGTGGCGGATCGCGCTCCGGAGGTCGTGGCGCGAGAGACCGAGGCGGGCGGCATCGGCCAGCAGCGACCGCACCAGCCGCCGCGCCTGCGTGCCGCGCTCGCGTTCCCGTGCTTCCGCCTGCACGGCGCGGACGAACGTCCCGGATCCCTGCCGCATCTCGACGAATCCCTCGGACTCGAGCGACCGGTACGCCTGCACCACGGTGGCCGGGTTGATCCGTAGCCGCGTGGCCAGCTGTCGCACCGACGGCAGCGCGTCACCGGGGGAGAGCTCGCCCGTGGCGACCGCCGCCCGCACCCGGGCGGCGATCTGGTCGTACAGCGGGACCGCGCTCTTCGCGTCGATAGTCGAGAACACTGGCCGTGTGTATTAGTGTACTAATACACTAAGCAGGCGGCCCCTGGCCGTCAAGAGCCGGCTTCTACGCCGCCGGTCCGGCGGCTACGTTGCCGCGATGCAGCGACCCGCTCCGGCAGCCGTGCTGTTCGATCTCGACGGCACGCTCATCGATTCGGTCCGCCTCATTCTCGACAGCTATCACCACACCTTCGCCGTCCACGGCCTGCCCGCGCGGAGCGACGCGGAATGGCTGGCCGGCATCGGCATTCCGCTGCGGGTGGTCTTCGCAGGGTGCACGGACCGGCCGGAGGAGGTCGAGCGCCTCATCGCCACCTACCGGGAATACAACCTGACCCATCACGACGGTCGGGTGACGGCGTACCCCGGCGTCGTGGAGATGGTGAGGGCGGTGCGGGCCGGCGGGTTTCGCACCGGGCTCGTGACCAGCAAGAACCGGCCGGGGGCGCTCCGCGGCCTCAAGCTCATCGGTCTCGAAGCCGACGTGGACGTGGTGATCGGCGCCGACGAGGTCGCCAACCCCAAGCCGCACCCCGAGCCGGTGCTGGCCGCCTGCCGGCTGCTCGGTGTCGAGCCGGGGCGGGCGCTCTATGTCGGGGACAGCGTGCACGACATGGTCTCTGGCAGGGCCGCCGGCGCGCTGACGGCCGCGGTGCTCTGGGGCCCGTTCTGCCGGGGCGACCTCGAGGCCACGGAGCCCGACCATTGGCTGGAGAGGCCGGAGGATCTGTTGGCGGTGCTGAGGCGGTTGACGGTGTCAACTGTCAACCGTCAACCGTGACCTGGCTTTTGACCAGCACCAGAACCCCGACCAGCCGTATCGACACCGCGCCTCTCCCCGGCTCGTCCGGGGCGAGCGTTTTCACGGCCTGGACGAGGCCACGATCGGGCAACGCGCCGAGCCTCGAGAGGAGCGCATCCTCACCGGCGGTGCGGCCCCGCGAGAGGAGACGGAGCGCGCGATCGGTCAGCGCGACGGTGTCGGCGTCGCGGTGGCGCGCGGCATGCCGGGCAAGCTCGAGCAGGCGCCGGCGAAGTCGCGGAGCGGATGCCGCCTCTCCGCATAACACGCTCAGCCGGTGAGCGGCCCGCAGCTCGTCGCGCATCACCGGGGCCAGCTCCGTCAGGAGCTTCCGGACCGCGCCCGCCTCGGGCGGCGGGGCTTCCACTCCCCCTTTCGCCGCCTCGAAGCAGTGGGCGAGCAGCGCCGCGTCGCTTCGCCACTCGCCGTTGACCCGAACCCGCACCGTCGGCCAGCACTCGCCGGCCGATCCCGCTATGCGGTACCCGACGATCGCGGCCTCCATCCCGCAGGCGATGCACGCGATACCCTCCGCCGCGTCGGTGTCACCCCAGTCCTGCGCCAGCCGGGCGCTCGTCCGCCACGGCGCCGAACGATCCTCGCCCAGACCGAGCGAGAGTGGCAGGCTCGACTTGGCGGCGATCCGGGCGGCGCGCCTCATCCGCTCCTCGATCGACTCGTGAGGCGCGAACCGGAGAACCTCGACCCATTGATGGGAGGCGCCGAGCCGAAGCGCGCGGCCTTCGCGCTGGGCGAGGCGGACGTCGGTCCATGGCAGGTCGTAATGCACGACCCGCTCGATCCGGCTCAGGTCGAGGCCCTCCGCGGCGACGTCGGTCGCGAGCAACACGCGGGGCCCCGGCGGCAGTCGGGCCGCGGGCCTGCCGTTCCGGAACCAGCCGAGCACGGCGGCCCGATCCATCCGGTGCGACCCGATGCCCGCGGCGGCTCCGGTACACCATGCGGGAGCCGAGCCCCGGAGGCGATCGCGCAGGTAGGGAATCGTCGCTCGCGCCGTGGCGAAGACGAGCGTCGGGCGATCGTCGCCCTCGAGGACCCGCGCGAGATAGGCCACGCGCTGGTCGCCGCGAGCCGCCCACTCCGCGGCGTCGCGGGCGAGTGCCACGACGCGCTCGAGATCTCCGGGGACCAGCTCGCCTGACGCCGCCGGATCCGGAAGCAGCTCCCACATGACGAGCTGTCCCGTCATCCCGCCGAGCGTGCGCCGGAGCGCGGCCCGGTCCAGTCGCCGCCCGGCGGCCGTCGCCTCGCTCGCGTGACGCAGCAGGTCGCGATAACCCCGCAGGGCCTCGACCAGCGCGGCCGGGCTCGAGGCGAGCGCGGTGATGAGCGAGAGCCGGACGAGCGCCGCGATCCCCGGGTCGCGGGAGAGCGCGAGATCGTCCAGCCCGTCGAGCAGGCGAAGCTCGTCGGGATCCTCGGGCGCGCGGATGAGGACGGCATGCCGGGCCGGCCGTTCGCGGGTCCGGTCCTCTCCCGTCACGACCAGGTGGGCCAGGGCGGAGGCGCCGCCGCGCCGCAGATCGGAGCGAAGCGAAGGGACACCATGGCCGGCGAGGGCGTCGTCACGAACCAGGAGCAGCAGCTGATGCGCCACGTCGTCGGCCCCGTTCACGGCGGGGGTCGCCGACAGCAGGATGCCCCGCCGGCCGGTGAGCCAGGGCGCGAGACAGCGGTAGCGCCGCGTGTCCGGGTTCCTGAACCGGTGGGACTCATCCACGATGACGGGGCCTCTGGCCGCGGCCGGCAGGCGCCCGCGGCTCAGGGTCTCGTGGGAGTGCAGCAGCAGCGGGACTCCCGTCCGTTTCGCCGCCTCCTGCCACTGCTCCCGAAGCGAAGCTGGGACGAGCACGGTGAGCGGCCTCCCGGGTCCGAGCGCCGCCGCGGCCGCGATTCCTATATACGTCTTGCCCGTCCCGACGGAGTCGGCGAGCAGGGCCCCGCCGAACCGCCGCGCGGCGGCGACCGCGCGCCGGAACGACAGCGCCTGGTCCGGGCGGAGCCATTCGGGCGGGTGGTCGCGAGCCTCGCCGGGCAGGAGCGCGCGCGCCAGCGCGGCCATCACCGTCCGGGCGGGCCGAGGCTCCCCGATCCGGAGCCAGGCCGCCAGGGGGTCGACGACCTCGACGAGGGATTCAGCGACGAGCGGGGGAGCGGTCCTGAGCCAGCGCGGCCAGCGCATCGGCGTCCTCCCGGGTTAGGCCGAGCAGCTGCGCGCCCCGCTCGTCGAGCTCGGCCTGGGAGACGGTGCCGGCTTCGGCGCTGCGCGCCACCGCCAGGAGCCCGTCGTCATGGAGCACCGAATCGGGGCAGGGAAGCGCCGACGCCACCCGGCCGTTCAGGCGGGCGAACCCGCTCATGGCCGGGTCGGCGATCGCGGCGGCGGCCGCGCGGCACCAGGTGGTGTTGAGCCAGGCCGCGAGCCTGAGCGCGGTCTCCGCGTCGCGGGTGGGAATCGCGTAACAGGTATTGAGGGGAATCCAGCTGCGGGTCCGCGCCTCCACGAGCGCCGCCGCCTCGAGCCGCCGGGCGACATCCGCCCAGATCACCCGGAACGGCCGCGTCGCCGGGCCGGTGCGGAAGAGCTGCCAGGGCGGCCCGCGGCCGGCGTCCGCGCGCCGGCGCCGCGCACGCTGACGATCGAGACGCGCGACAAGCAGTTCTGGCCGCGGGTGCTGGCCGTGACCCGCGGGAGCACGGTGCGTTTCCCGAACCGCGACCCGATCCTCCACAACGTGTTCTCGGTCTCGCGCGGCAACGCCTTCGACCTCGGCCTGCTCGGCCAGGGCCCGGGCGCCGAAGCGGTGCTCCGGCAGGCCGGGCTGGTGCGGATCTACTGCAACGTCCACCACGGGATGGTCGCCTATGTGATGGTGCTCGACACCCCGTACTATGCCTCCCCCGACGCCGCCGGCCGCTTCCGTCTCGCCGGTCTGCCGGCCGGGCCGGGGAGGCTGACCGCCTGGCACGAGCAGACCGACCCGGCGACGCTCGAGCTGACGCTGCCGGCGCGGGGG
>JBOHSH010000094.1:0-4542 GCA_050733195.1 Gemmatimonadales bacterium | reverse complement strand
GATCCAGATCGGCTCCCGTCATCGTCACCGAGATCTGGACGCTGCCGAACGCCGCGACGCAATCGAGCGCCAGAAGCACGGGCACGATGGTGCGCGAGGAAACGACGACCTCGACGGGGTTGTCCGGCGAGGCACGGCAGTTGGGCTCGATCCCGCCCAGGACGATGGAATACGAACCGGGCTCGAGGCGGCTCACGACTGCGGCGATGTTGGTCCCCACGGTCACCGGCGCGCGGCTGCCGACCGAGACAGTGTAGCCGTCGACATCGAGATCGAGGCCGGTCGTGACGTTCCGGATCGCGATCCCGGTCGCGAAGCATTGCACCGCGAGGACGACCTCGATGCCGCTGTCCGTCACGTCGACGGTTTGGGAGGCCGGTCCGACGGCGTCGCACTGGCCCGCGATGTCCGCGAGCGCCACGGTGTGAGCGCCCGCGGTGATATCCCGGATGACTACGGCGTCGTTCGTCAGGACCCGTTGAAGGACCCGGCCGTCGAGAACCAGGTCGTACCCGTTCTCGTCGAGGTCTCCGCCCGTGGTGGTGATGCGGACCTCGAGGTCGACGCGCTGGCTGGGGCCGGCCCCGCCGTCGGAGCAGGCGACCACGCCGAGAGCGGCCAGCGCCGTCAGGAAGGGAAGGATTCTCATGGTCCGGGTCCTGGAAGGGCGCGGCTGAGCGCCGCGCGAGTGCTTCCGTGAGACGGACGCCGGATTACCGTTTGCTCAGGAAGGGGCGCTCCAGCATTCCCCAGGTGGGACTCGAGGCGAATCCGCTGAAGATGCGAACGACTCCCGACCCGTCCGCGTTCATGAGGAACAGCCCGAAGCCCCCGCGATCGCTGAAGAAGGCGATCCGGCTGCCGTCCGGAGACCACGCGGCGCCGAGGTCGCTCCCGGCGTCGTTGGTCAGCCGGACCGGGGCCGATCCGTCGGCGTTCATGACGTAGAGCTCGTTGTTCCCGTCGCGATTGCTCGAGAAGACGATCCGGGCGCCGTCGGGAGACCAGCTCGCGGAATGATCGCTGCTCGGGTGGTTGGTGAGCTGCTGTACGAGCGAGCCGTCCGAGAGTACCGCGTAGATGTCGTCGTCGCCGTCGCGAGAGGACTGGAACAGGATGCGCGCGCCGTCGGGGGACCACCTGGGCCCGAGCTCGAAACCGGCGTCCGTGGTCAGCCGGGCGAGCCCGGATCCGTCCGCGTTCATCACGTAGATGTCGACGTCGGTGATTCTCGATCGTCCTCCCGCGAAGGAGAACGCGGTGCTCTGGAACGCAATGCGCCGGCTGTCGGGAGACCAGGTCGGTGACACACTCAACGTGTCCGGCCGCCGGGTGATCCGCTGGATGTCGGTGCCGTCCGTGTTCATCACAAAGATCTCCGGGAAGCACCGACCCGGCTGGGGCTCGAAGAGGCAATGCCGGAAGCCGGAGAACGCGATCTTCCGCCCATCCGGAGACCAGGCGGGATCGAGCTGGCCGACATACAGGGGATCCGTCAGCTGGCGGAGCCCGGATCCGTCGGGCGCGATGTCGAAGACGCCGCACGCGAAGTCGTCATCGTTGAGACAGTGGCCGAACGCGATCCGGCTCAGGCCCGGAGGCGTCTCCTCGATTCCCGTGGTGAACTCGACCTCCGTAGCCTCCAGCGGTTCGCCTTCGAGATCCTGGACGTCACTGGTCAGGACCAAGCGGTAGGTCGTGCTGGGGGCGAGGGACGCGTCGGGCACGAACTCGGCACGCAGGCCGTCGGGATCGAGCGCGACCTGGCCGCCGACCGCGCGGCTTCCGGTGAAGAGGCGCACGCTGCCGGTCCCGATCGTCCGTGCGTCGATAGGCTCGCTGAAGACGATCACCAGCGCGGTGTTCAAGGGAACGTCCCGCTTCCGCGGCGGGGGATCGGTGCGCACCACGATCGGCCGTCGGGAGGGCGGCACGGGAATGTCCCGGTTGAGGAGCAGACCTGCCGCACCCCGCACTTCGATTGTGAGCCGGTCCTCCGCGCGCGCCTCGATCGGCACCGGGTCGAATCCGCCTCCCGTGAAGAACGCCAGCGTGGATACGCCCCGGTCGACGTTCATAATCCGCGCCGTGATGCCTTCCGGGATCGTGCCGGGCGGGAGATTGACGTACGCTACCGGCACCGGACTGCCGGGCTCGGTCAGCGGATTGGAGACCAGAGCGCTGGGGTTTCGCAGGCTATAGGTAGTGCCCGTGATGCGCTCGCCCTGACACGCGAGCCCGAAGGCCGCGAGAATCATCAGCGAACGCCGGCGTCGTGCACGCATCAGGGCTGGGCCCCGCTGAGCCGATGCGAGTCCCGGCCGCCGACCAGCACGAAGCCGGCCCAGTAGCGGGGATGCGCCGTGGCCGTCTCGCCGCGCAGAGCTCGCTGCGCCTCGGCCAACGCCCGGGCCGGGTCATTGCCACCCGCGAGCGACCGGTAGAAGCGTTCCATCAGGGCGGCGGTGGCCCAGTCGTCGACCGCCCAGAGCGTGGCGATCACCTGCCGGGCTCCGGCATGGAGGAACGCGCGCGTCAGCCCGACCCAGTCGTCTCCCGCCGGTACGTCGGCGAGCGCACCGGAGCCCAGGCCCGTCTGGCAGGCCGACAGCACGACGAGGTCGGCGGTCAGCTCGAGCCCGAACACCTCGTGGACCTCGAGCCGCCCGTCATGACCGTCACCGCCGGCCAGCTCGATGAAGGAGAAGAGCGGGTTCTGCTTGTTGAGCACGCCGTAGGTCGCCAGGTGGACGATGCGCCGCCCGCGTGCTTCGCGCCGGAAAAGCTCCTCGGAGGCCGACCTGCCGACGCGTACCTGTACGTCCCCGGCGACCAGACGCCCAATGGCCGCTACCTCCTGCCGTGAAGCGGGAAGCGCGTCGGCTCGCGGGGCGACGGCCAACACGCCGCTCGGGTTCCCGGCGGCGGGGCGGTCTCCGAGCGTCAGCCATGCCGACGCCGACGGCGTCACGCTGAGCTGATAGCGCTCGCCGAAGAGCCTCCCGCCGCGCTCCGGCAGCAGCGCGCTGAACGGCAGGTAGTGCAGCTCACCGTGCGGCGCCAGGACGAGCCGGCTGGTGCGCGCCAGCAGCCGGGTCTCTTCCACCGGGGCCACCAGGTAGGCATGGAGCCTGCGGAACGGTCCCTGCCAGAGCGAATCGGAGAGCGGACGCTCGAGCGTGCCGCGCGCGAACTCGACCAGACGGGCGAGCTCGTGGCGGCGCACCTCCAGATCGACGGCCACCATCGTGTCCGGCGTAACCACGAACGCCACGCTGCCCGAGTCGCTCAGCAGGTAGGACACGAGCGCCTGGTCCGGCTCGAGCCGCCGGGCGATCTCCCTCCAGGATGCCGGCCGGGGCGACACGAATTCCGCGTGGCGCGGAGCGCGCTCCCGCATCCGGAGCAGGAGATCGCCGTACTCCTCCTGGGCCTGAAGCAGCGACTGGCGCGTCGCGCTCGGCACCCGCGTGAGGTCCGGACCACGGACGGCCTCGCGGCCGGGGACAAGCCGATCGACTTCCCGCGTGAGCTCGGTGATCCGGCGCCGGAGGTCCTGCTCGCGGCCGACGAGGTCGGGCGCGGCATCCGGCGCGGCCGCAACCCGTCCCCGGTCGAGGAGCTCGAGCATCTCGCGCGCCCGGAGCCGCTCGCTCGTCTCGAAGGCCAGAGCGGGAAGCCCCCGGGCGCGCTCGACGAGCGCGAGCTGGGCGTAGGTTTCCCACTTGTCGGCCAGAAACGCGGAGCGCCGTTCCGGCAGCACCAGGGACCGGCTGGGCCGGTCGAGCGCCTCTACCGCGGCCCGGAGCTCCCGGGCTGCCGCGTCGTGGGCTCCCCGAGCCTTGAGCGCCATGCCGAGACCGCTGCGAAGCCGCCAGGCCGTCTCGGGAACCGGTCGTCCTTCGAGCCGCCGCAGCGCGGCCCGATAGAAGGACTCGGCGGCGGCGGGAGCCCCCGCTTCGCCTTCGAGCGCGCCGCGCTCCCCCAGGGCTTCCGCGAGCGCGACTACGTCGCCGAGCTGTTCCAGCTCCTGGACCGCCTGGCTCAGCTGCCGGCGCGCTCTGGTCGTGTCGCCGCGCTGCCAGAACACGCGGCCGAGCGAAAGGCGGGTGAGGGCGGCCGCGCGGCGGCTCCGCACCGCCGTCTGGCCGCGGAGCGCCGCGGTGAGCAGCGCCTCGGCGCGGGGCGTGTCGTCCCGCGCGAGCGCCAGCAGGCCGCGGCCGTGTTGCGCCTCGGCCTCTCCTTCCCGATCGCCGGCGGAGCGATACAGGCGCTCCGCCAGCCGGTATCGCTGCTCCGCGTCGCCCAGGGCGTTCAGACGAACCGCGAGGTCGGCCCGCGACAGCGCAAGGGCCGCTCCCACCCGAGGACCGGCCTCGGCGGTGGTGGCGAGCGTCTGAGCCTGTTGCAGCTCGTCCAGCGCTCCCTGGATGTCGCCGGCTGCCGCGAGCACGTCCGCGAGAAGCCGGCGCACCTGAAGCGCATCGGCCGCCGGGCCGGTTCGCTCGTAGATGGCGAGCGCTTCCGCGGCGGCGACGCGCG
>JBOHSH010000093.1:0-1868 GCA_050733195.1 Gemmatimonadales bacterium | reverse complement strand
GGTCTCGCGCGCGCTGGCGCGCTCGAGGATGTCCCGCGCGTCGAGACGGTCGTACTTGAGGACGCCGACGAGGTCGGCGTGGCCGGGACGCGGGCGCGAGACGCGCCGGCGGCGGAGGTCGCCGGGCGCGCCCTCGGCGGCCATCACGTCTTCCCAGTTGGACCAGTCGAGGTTGGGGATCAGCATCGCGACCGGAGCGCCGAGCGTCTCTCCGCCGCGGACGCCGGCGAGCCACTCGATGCGGTCGCGCTCGATCTTCATGCGGGCGCCGCGGCCGTAGCCCTGCATCCGGCGGCCGAGCTGGTGATTCACCGCGACCGCGGTGACGGCGAGGCCGGCGGGGAGGCCCTCGACGACCACGACGAGGCCCTTCCCGTGCGATTCGCCGGCGGTGGTGAAGCGCAGTCGCATGGAGCACCTCGCTCCCCAGCTCCCTAGCCCCTAGCCCCTAGCCCCCTAAAAATGACCGAGCCCGGCAGCGCCGGGCCCGGGGAGCTTCCCTGTTCGCCGTTCGGTGCCGGCGGTCAGGACTCCGACGCGCTTTCCTGCAGAATCTTGGGCGTGATCAAGATAATCAGATCGCGACGGTTCTCGCTCGAGCTCGAGAAGGCGAACAGGCCGCCCACCAGCGGCAGGCTCGACAGGAGCGGAATGCCCGAGCGGGTCTTGGTCACGGTCGTCACGGTGAGGCCGCCGATCACGGCGGTCTCGCCGTCGGCCACGAGAATCTGGTTCTTTACCGACTGCTTGGAGATCACGAAGCCGAGGTCGGCCGCGGCCAGCGTCTGCAGGTTCGACCGCTCGACCTCGAGGTCGAGGGAGATCTTGCCGTCGTTGGTCACGTGCGGCGTCACCAGCAGCTTGATGCCCGTCTCCTTGTACTGCACGTTCGCGCGCACCGCCTGGCCCGCGCCGGTCGGCGCGTTGGCGTCGATCACGCGGACGGGGATCTCGTCACCCACCACGATGCTGGCCTTCTTGTTGTCCGAGGTCGTGGTCGAGGGCTCCGCCTGCACGTCCGACAGGTCCACCTGCTCCAGGGCCTGGAGGAAGCTCGTGATGGAGAAGCCGCCGATCGCCGTCGAGAACATCAGGTCGAGCGCGGGGGTCCGGAGCACCCCCTCGGCGTTGCCGATGGCCGCGATCTGGTTGCCGCCCAGGTTGACCACGTTGATGCCCGGCTCGAAGGGAAGGCCGCCCTTGAGCGGGTCGGGCCGCTGGACCAGCCGGTTGTAGAACTGATCGCGGGTCCCGATGTCGTACTTGAAGCCCAGCTGCTCGAGGTCGGTCCGGTCGACGAAGATGATCTTCGCCTGGATGGCGATCTGCTTCGGCCGGAGGTCGAGCGCGACGACGAAGTCCTGGACGTTCTGGACGTTCGACTGGTTGTCGGTGATGATGATCGAGTTGGTGGCCGTATCGGGAACCACCTTGCCGCGCCTCGAGAGCACGCCCTCGAGCGACTTCACCAGCTCGCCGACGCGGGCGTAGTTGACGCGGACGACGCGCGTCTCCCGCGGCTCGAGCGAGTCGATCTCGGCCAGCGTGCCGGGGGCGTCGACCCGGAGAATGCCGCCCGGGAGCTCGCGGGCCTGGAGGCCCTGCGAGGAGAGGATCGCGTAGAACGCCTCGGTCCAGGGACGGTCGCGGATCTCGGCCGTCACGGTGCCGCTCACGTTCTTGCCCAGGATGATCGAGCGCCCGCTCACCGCCTGGAACCCGGCGACGACTTCCTCGATGGTCGCCTTGTCCCAGCTCACGGTGATGCGCGGCTCCTGGCGCGCCTGCCCGCGCCCGGTGCTCCGGGGCGCGGCGGGCTCTTCCTCGACGGCCGGACGCACCGGGGCGGGGGCGGGGGCGGGGGCGGG
>JBOHSH010000092.1:0-24512 GCA_050733195.1 Gemmatimonadales bacterium | reverse complement strand
GCGGGCGCCGCCGCGGGCCGCTCCGCCGCGGGTGCGCGCCAGAGGTCCCAGAGCACCGCGGCGACCGCCGGTGCCTCGAAGCGCTCGAGCACCGGCGCCAGCGCGAGGAGCGCCGACTCGGAAGCGCCGCGCTCGAGCGCCGTCACGATTTCCTGGCGGGCCTGAGCCTGATCCGCCCGCGCCTTGTCGAGCACGCCCGGAAGGAGGAGCGGGCGCCGCGCCGGCGCGATCCGCGAGACAAAGGGCTCGGCTCCCGGCGGCACCAGCAGCACGATGTCCCCGCCGCCGAGCGTGCGCAGGTCCGCGGGGGAAGGAAGGTCGTAGGCGATCACCAGGCCGGCCTCGGCGGAGGCCCGCGCGACGATCGTTCCCGCGGCGTCGGTGCGCCCGAGGGCCTCGGCGATGGCCGGGTGATCGCGGGAGTCGGCGGTCCAGACCGCGGTCGATGCGGGATCCAGCTGCTCGATGAGGTCGGGGATGGTATCGAGTCGGCGCCGCCACGGCACGGCGACGGTCCGAACGGCCGGGGCGGGATCGCTCGGCGCGCTTCCCATGAGATCGGCGACGGGAGCGCGCCAGGCATAGCGCTCGATGACCTCCGCGACGCCCGCGGCGTCCGCCGTGACCACGATGCGCTGGGCTTCACGGGGAACGTCGCCCAGGAGCACGGTGAGGGTGTCTTCACCGGACCATCGCTCGGGCCAGGCCAGGATCACCGATCGCACGCTCTCCAGCTTGAGCGCGGCCCGCCGGACGACGTCGACCGCCGTCTCCGGAGGGACGACGAGCACATCGACCGCTTCGGCGCGCAGGAGGCGCGTGAGCCGGCCGGTGGTGTGGGCGGCGGTGATCCGGAGGCCGGTATCCGCGGCGAGAAACGCCGTGAGCCGGGCCCACTCGTCGACGGACTCGGCGGGGGCGAGAAGGACGACGAGCCCGTCGGAGCCGGCGCGGCGGCCGAGTGCGCCCGCGACTGCCGGCGCCGACCAGGCCGGCGACGGGGGAGCGCTCACGACCAGATTGTGGCCGCGTGCGGCCACGGGAAACGCGGCGCGCACCGCGGGGTGGTCCGCGGGCCAGCCCGCGGTGGCGAGGCGCGCGGTCACCTGCGACGGCGCGATGGAAGCGGCATCCAGTTCCGACACGGGCCCCTCGATTGTCAACGAACAGTGCTGGAGGACCAACACTAGCGACCGTTCTCCCGAGCGCCAAGGGGTTATCTTGACGCCATGGCGAAAGTCATTCGACTTCCCGATCCCCTTTCACAAAACGTGGCCCACCTCAGGGGATCCGTGACCGTCGCCATCAGCCAGGAGGCGAAGCGCCGGAAGGCCGCGGGCGAGGACGTCATCGACCTCGGCGTCGGCGAGCCCGACTTCGACACGCCGACCGCCGCCGCCCAGGCGGGCGTGCTCGCGATCCAGCGCGGCTATACGCGCTACCCGCCCAACGCCGGCATCGCCGAGCTCAGGCAGGCGATCGCCAGAAACCTCTCCCAGCTCTCCGGCGGCCGCACCGTCTCGGCGGATCATCTGGTGGTGAGCTCCGGGTCGAAGCAGTCGCTCTTCAACGCCTGCTTCACGCTCTTCGGCCCGAAGGACAAGGTGCTGATTCCGATGCCGGCCTGGGTGTCCTATCCCCAGATCGTGCATCTCTGCCGGGCCGAGCCCGTCATGGTGCCCGGCGAAGAAGACTGGGGCCTCAAGGTGAGCGCCGACGACCTGGAGCGGCGGACCGACAGGCTGGTCCGCGGGCTCATCCTCTGCTCTCCCTGCAATCCGACCGGCTCGGTCTACACCCTGAGCGAGCTTCGCTCGATCGCCGCATGGGCCCGCCGGCACGATATCTGGATCATCGCGGACGAGATCTATCGCCGGATCTTCTACGGCGACGGATCCGCGCCGTCCTTCCTCGATTTGCCGGACGAGGACCTCGAGCGGGTCGTGGTGATCACGGGGGCCAGCAAGGCCTACGCGATGACCGGCTGGCGAATCGGCGCGGCGTACGCCCCGCCGCACGTGGTCAAGGCGATGGCCAACCTGCAGTCCCATACCACGACGGGCGCCAATCACCCGGCGCAGTGGGCCGCCGTCACCGCCTTCAGCAGCGCGGAGGTGGAGCGCGAGGTCCTGCGCATGGTCGCGGCGTTCGGCCGGCGTCGGGACCGGCTGGTCCAGCGCGTCCGGGACGAGGTGCCGGGCGTCGAGTTCGTCGAGCCGCACGGCGCCTTCTACCTGTTCTTCCGCGTGGACGGCATCACCGCCGATCACTCCATGACCGGGACCACCTTCTGCGAGCGGCTCATGGAGGAGACCGGCGTGGCGCTCGTGCCCGGAGCCGCCTTCGGGGACGATCGCTGGGTCCGGCTTTCATACGCGGTGTCGGATCGGGAGCTGGACGAGGCGGCCGGGAGGATTCTGGGCTTCATCAAAGAGAGTTCTGGGTTCTGAGTTCTGGGTGCTGGGTTCTAACTACCCCAGAGGTAAGATCGAGGAGTCATGATGGAACCCGGAACCCAGAACCCCGTAGGCCGCGTCGTCGCCACCGAGCTCAAGCCCAGCACGCCGCACCAGTTCTATCTCTGGACCGCCCAGCAGTCGCCGGTGGGGATCGGGACGATCGTCCGGGTCGAGGGCGAGGGCCGGACGGTATATGGAGTCGTCACCGACGGATTCGCCTACTCCGATCTGGAGACCCCGCTCGAGGCGGTGATTCAAGCCGAAGGTGACCCCGCGGCCCCGGTCGGGGCGGGCCGCGCCGAGATCCGGCTCTGGGCCGCCGCGGCCTTGAGGCAGATCCCCGGTGAGCCGGTGCAGCCGGTGCCGCTCGGGACGGTGTTTCTCGCCACCGACGAAGACGTGGTCGTCGCCCTCCGGATGGACTCCTATGCTCAGGGCGAGGGTGCGACCGGCGTGCCGGTCGGGGTCTACGCGGCAGGCGGTCTCGAGGCGCCGGTCTACCTGGACGCCGACTTTCTGCTCGGTCCCGAAGCGGCGCACCTCAACATCAGCGGCGTGTCAGGCCTCGCGACCAAGACCAGCGCCGTCGAATTCCTCCTCACGGCGATCTTCCAGCGGTTCCCCGAATCCAAGGGCCGGATCGCGGCAGTCTGTTTCAACGTCAAGGGCCCCGACCTCTGCTTCCTCGACCAGCCGGCCGAGCTCGGGCCCGAGGACCTCCGGCTCTACGAGCGCCTCGGTCTCGATCCGCAGCCGTTCCGCCAGGCCCGGTACTTCGCTCCGTACCGGTCCGACGGCGTCAATCTGAATACGTCGCGGACGCACCCCGAGCTGGCGGACCAGACCGAGCCGCTGGTCTGGGGACTCCGGGAGGTGCTCGATTACGCGGAAGTTCTCCTCAACCGGGACGACGTCGACGCCAAGGCGGATGCCCTGATCGACTTTCTCGCGGAGCGGATCGTCGGCCGCGACTACGAGGACCCGCTGCTCGGCCGCCGCTACCAGGTCCGCAGCTTCGCCGATCTGGATGAATACTTCCGGGACATCTTCCGCCTGCTCGAGGAAGGCCGGGGAGACGTCTTCCGGACCCATCACGTGGCGACGATCCGGAAGATCCGGAACCGCCTCGGCAACATCAGCACCCGTTCCAAGGGCCTCGTGACGGACGACGGCGAGGTGAACGACCTGCCGTGGGGCCGGTTCGAGGATCGCGGGCTGTACGTCGTGGACGTTGCCGGGCTCGACCCGCTGGCCCAGGACCTGGTGTTCGCGCGAACCGTATCGCGCCTGCGGGAGCATCTCGAACGCCGGGATCTCGGGGTCGAGCAGGTGATCGTCGTCGTGGACGAGCTCAACAAGTACGCCCCGGGCGACGGCCCCGACACCTACGTGCGGAAGATGCTGCTCGACATCGCAGAGCGGGGCCGGTACCTGGGGCTCGTGCTCTTCTCGGCGCAGCAGTTTCGCTCCCAGGTCCAGCGGCGCGTCGTCGGCAACGCCGGCACGATGATCCTCGGCCGCATGGACGGTGACGAGCTGGCGCTGCCGGCCTATGCGACGCTGACCCCGGCCACCAAGGCCCGCCTTGCGGCGCTCCCCAAGGGAGAGCTGCTGGTGCGGCACCCCCATTTCACCCACGCCATCTTTGTCCGGTTCCCCCGGCCGCCGGTGTTGTCCGGGCGCGAAGGGGTGGAGCGGTTCCCGCCCGCCCCCGAGCTGCCCTTCGCCCAGGCTGTCGCGCGCCGGCTGCGGACGCTCGATCCCGCGATCCCGGTGGCCAGGGTCGAGGAGCTGGTCGCGGACCGCGCCGAGGCCGACGTCCGGAAGGCGCTGCATGCGACGATCCGTGCCCGCCCCGAGGACCCCATCGCGTACTTCCGCGGGTGCCTCGGCCGCGCCGTCCGGGCGGAGGTTCCGGTAGGCCGGGGGATCCGGGCGGTCCGGTCGCCCGAGGATCCCTACCGATAAGCAGGCCCCTGGCCGTCCGGCCGTCCGGCCGTCGGGCCGTCTAGATTTCCCGTGTGCGCATCGCCCACCTCGCGGATCTTCACCTCGGCTTTCGCCAGTATCACCGTCAGACCGCTGGCGGCATCAACCAGCGCGAGGCGGACGTCGCGAATGCGTTTCGCGCGGCCGTCGACCAGGTTCTCGAGTCCCGTCCCGATGCGGTCGTGATCGCCGGCGACGTCTTCAATGCCGTACGTCCGACCAACGCCGCGATCGTCTTCGCGTTCCGGCAGCTCCAGCGGCTGCGTGACGGGCTTCCGGAGGCGCCGATCGTCCTCGTCGCCGGCAACCACGACACGCCCCGGAGCAGCGAGACCGGCTCGATCCTCCGGCTCTTCGAGGAGCTGCGCGTAGACGTCGCGGTCGATCAGGCGCGCCGGCTCTCCTATCCGGCCCTCGATCTCTCGATTCTCGCGGTGCCCCACGCGGCGTGCGCCGCCCCGGCCGAGGACCGGCCCGTGCTGCGGCCCTCGGGCACGGAGAAGGTCCAGGTTCTGCTGATCCACCGGGAGCTGGAAGGCGTCATCCCGAGAGAGCACACCTCGCTCGACTACGGTCTCGCGCCGCTCGATCCCGCGGAGCTCCGCCGGGGCGGCTGGTCCTACGTGGCACTCGGGCACTACCACGTGTGCCGCGAGGTCGAGCCCGGGATGTGGTATGCCGGTGCGCTGGAGTACGTCAGCTCGAACCCCTGGGGCGAGCGGGCCGACGAGGAGCGGGACGGCGTCAACGGCAAGGGGTGGCTCCTCGTCGATCTGGCGAAGGGACGGGTGGAGCCGCGACGGGTGCCGGCGGCGCGGACCGTCTCTGATCTTCCGCGGATCGATGCGCAGGGCCTGAGCCCTGCGGAGCTGGATGCGGCCATCGCGAGAAAGCTGACGCTGGTGCCCGGTGGCTGCGACGACGCCATCATCCGCCTGGTCATCGAAAACGCCGCGCGCCACGTCGTGCGGGAGCTCAATCACTCGGCCCTCCGGACGGTGAAGGCACGGGCCCTCCACTTCCATCTCGATTTTCGCCGGCCGCTCCCCGACCGGCGGGCCGGCGTCGGGGCACAGGGCCGCCGCCAGAGCCTGCCGGAGCTGGTGCGCGAGTATCTGTCCGGCCGTCCGCTTCCCGAGCGGGTGGACCGGGAGCGCTTCGTGGGGCTCGGTCTCGAGCTGCTCGAGCAGCGCGAGGAAGCGCCGTCCGGCGAGGTCGCCTGATGCAGATTCGGCGGCTCCGCCTCCAGAACTTCCGGCAGCACGCCGACACCGTGCTGGTGCTCGACCGCGGACTCACCGGCGTCGTCGGGCCGAACGGCTCGGGAAAGACGACCCTGCTCGAGGCGATCGCGTGGGCGATGTACGGCATGCCCGCCGCCAGAGGCAGCCGGGAGACCATCCGCCGCCGGGGCGCACCGCCGCGCTCCCGGGTGGAGGTCGAGCTCGAGTTCGATCTCGGTTCCCACCGGTACCGTCTCGTCCGCACGCTCCAGAACGCCGAGCTCTATCAGGATCACGACGCCGCTCCGGTCGCCAACAGCCTCGGCGCGGTGACCGAGCGGATCACCCGGCTGCTCGGGATGAGCCGGGAAGAGTTTTTCAACACCTATTTCACCGGCCAGAAGGAGCTGGCCTTCATGGCTGCGATGAGCGCGCCGGAGCGGGCCCAGTTCCTGAGCCGCGTGCTCGGCTACGAGCGGCTCCGGACGGCGCAACAGCGGCTTCGCGACCGGCGGAAGGCGGCGCAGGGAGCGCTCGAGGCCCGCGAGGCGGAGCTGGTGGACCTACGGGAGCTCGAGGCGGCCGAGCAGCGTGCTGCGGAGAAGCTGACCGCCGCGGAGGCCGCGGCGGCCCGTCTTGCCGCCGCCCTTCAGGCCGCCGAAGCCGCACTCGCGACGGTGCGGCCCGAAGCCGAGCGGTGGGAACAGCTCCAGCAGCGAGTGGTGTCGCTCGAGGGGGATCTCAAGGTGGCGCTCCACGGCGCGGAGGCGGCGCGGGAGACGTTCTCCCGGCTCGATCGCGAGCTGGCGGAAGCGCTGAGCGCCAGGTCCAGGCTGGACGAGCTGCTCCCGCGGCTGCAGCCGCTCGAGTCGCTTCGCGCCGAGCGGGAGTCGCTCGATGGACGCCGGGAAGCGGCCGCCGCGCGCAAGGCGACGGAGGCAAGGCTCGCCGAGGTGAAGAAGCAGCTCGCGCGGACGGATCAGCGGCTGGCCCAGCTGCCCCCGTCCGCCGATGGGGCCGCGGTGGCCGCTGCGCTCGAGGCTGCCGCGGGCATGCTCGCCCACGCGACGCGCGAAGCCGAGACCCAGCGCACCGCCTGGGTTCGCGACAGGCAGGATGCGGAGACGCAGCGCAAGCTCCTCCTCGAGCAGCACCAGGACCTTCGCGAGCAGCGGGCGAGGCTCGAGGAGCGCGGGCCGGACGGTGTCTGTCCCACCTGCAACCGGCCCCTCGGCGCCGAGTTCCGGAACGTCCTCGACGATCTGGGGCGGCAGATCGAGGACGTCGAGCTCAACGGGAAGTACTATCGGCAGCGGATCGAGCAGCTCCAGGCGGAGCCGGCGGAGCTGTTGCAGGCCGAGCAGGAGCGCCCGAGCCGGGAGTCCGAGGTGGCCAGACTGACCGCGGAGCAGGCGCGCATCGAGCAGGCCGCCTCCGAGCGAAGCCGGCTCGAGACGGAGAAGGCCGCCCTCGCGGCCCGGGCCGCGGAGCTGGCGGCCTCCATGAGCGGGGCGGCGGAAGGCTACGACGAAGCCCGCCACCGCGAGGTCCGTCGTCGGATCACCGAGCTCGAGCCGGTGAGCGTCCAGGCGGCCGCCCTCCGGGCGACCGCCGAGCGGGCCGCGGATCTGGGACCCCGCGCCGTCGCTGCCGAGCAGGAGCTCAGCGGGCGGGAGGCGACCGCGCGGCGGCTCCGGGAGGAGCTGGCCGCGCTGGGCTGGTCCACCGAGGCCTTCGAACGGGCCCGCGCCGCGCTTCGGGAGGCGGAGCTTGCCGTCCGCAATGCGGAGGTTGGGCGGGCGCGCGCCGCAGGCGAGCTGACGGCCGCGCTCGGGCTCCGGGCCGAGGTTCAGCGCCGGCGGGAAGAGCGGGAGCGTCAGGCGGCCGAAGTGCGGCGGCTCCGCGACGAGCTGCTGCTGTTCCAGGAGCTCGATCGCTCGCTCGGGGACCTCCGCACCGATCTCAACAACACCCTCCGGCCCGATCTCTCCGATCTCGCCTCCGGATTCCTCCGGGATCTGACGGCGGGGCGGTACACCGACCTCGAGCTCGACGAGGAGTATGTCGCCACCGTGATCGACGAGGGCGAGCCCAAGTCGGTGATCTCCGGCGGAGAAGAGGACGTCGCCAACCTCGCGCTCCGGCTCGCCATCAGCCAGATGATCGCCGAGCGGGCCGGACAGCCGTTGTCCCTCCTCGTGCTCGACGAGATCTTCGGCTCCCTGGACGAGGAGCATCGCGGCGCGGTGCTGAGCCTGCTGCGGCAGCTGGCCGACCGCTTCCCGCAGGTGATCCTGATCACCCACATCGAAACGGTCCGCGAGGGATTCGATCGCGTGCTCCGGGTGAGCTACGACGTCGAGCGCGGCACCGCCCGGGTCGTGGACGAATCGCCGGCGAAACCGCCGGTCGAGGCGAGGCATGCCGCCGCGTGAGCCCGCGGTCCGCGGACCCGAGCGCGCGCTCCCTGCGGACGTGGAGCGCCTCAACCGGCTCTTCTCCGACGCCTTCTCCGACCGGTATCAGCGCGACGGGATGACCGGGGTGCGGGTACCGCTGCTCAATCCGGCCATCTGGCGGTTCGCGATCGCCACCGCGGGCGACGGCGCCCTGGTGTGGCGGGACCAGAGCGGAGCGCTCGTCGCCTTCAACATGGTCCATCGTTCGGGGAGCGAGGGCTGGATGGGCCCGCTGGCCGTCCGCCCCGACCGCCAGGGGGAGGGGCTCGGCATCGCGATCGTGCGCGCCGGCATCGAGCGGCTCGAGCAGGTCGGAGTCCGGACCATCGGGCTCGAGACGATGCCGCGCACCGTGGAGAACATCGGCTTTTACTCGCGCCTCGGCTTCCGTCCCGGTCATCTCACCGTGAGCCTGACGCGCGAGCTCGGGCGGCCGTCGCCCGGTCCCGGCGAGCGGCTCAGTGCCGCCGGCTCACGGCTCGAGGACCGGCTCGCGCAGTGCGCGGATCTCACGTCCCGCCTCGTACCGGGTGCGGATTACACGCGGGAGCTCGAGCTCACCGTCGTCCAGGGGCTGGGCGACGCCACCCTCCTCGCGGACGCGAAGGAGGTGACGGCCTACGCGCTCTGGCACTCGGCGCCGCTCGCGGAAGGGCGGGGGCCCGACGAGGTGCGCGTGCTCAAGCTCGTCGCGGATGACCTCCCGACCTTCCGCCGGCTGCTCGGCGCGGTGGAGGCGCACGCGGCCGAGGAGCGGGCCCGGAGACTCGGCATCCGCTGCCAGACCGCCTTCCGCGATGCCTACGCCGCCCTGGTCGACGCGGGCTATCGCGTGCACTGGACCGACCTGCGCATGACCCTCGACGGGCGCGGCGAGCTCCCCCCGCGGAACGGGGCGATCCTGTTCTCGAATTGGGAGATCTGAAACAGGGGAGCGGGGAAACAGGGAACGGGGAACGGGGAACGGGGAACAGGGACAGTGATGGCTTCCCCGTTCCCCGTTCCCTATTCCCCGTTCCCGGTTCACCGTTCCCCGTTCACCGGTATCGTCGCCCACCAGCGGATCCAGAGTACCGTCCCGGCGGCGAGCAGGAGGTGCACGACGCCGAGACCGACCGGCGCGACGTAGACGAGCGTGATCCACGCGAGGAGGCACAGCACGGACGCGATCAACGTCGGGGACATGGGGTCGCTCCGTGGTTGACTGGTGCGCAGGCGGCCGATATTATAACCGCGTCGACTGACGGCTGGGAGACACGTTTCTGAGCCAACAGGTCCGGGGCTGGGCCCGCATACCGTGACTGATGTCACGCCCCTCGGGGGACGGCAGATGCCAGGGTGAGGGCGCCAAGGGTTTACTTCGGGCTTCAGAAAACATCCCGGTCGCCAGCCGACACCTGGGCGCCGACATCCGCTGAGCAGCGGGGCGGCGCCCTCGTTTCTTCCCGCCGGCTCGCGGAGGCCCGGCATGCCGCGCTGCGTAGTCGCTCGACGCCTGCATTTCAACGCCGCCCACCGGCTGCATAACCCGGCGCGCTCCGACGAGTGGAATCGGGCCACCTTCGGCCCGTGCAATCACCCGAATTTCCACGGGCACAACTACGAGCTGGACGTGCTCGTCGAGGGGGAGATCGACCCGGAGACCGGCTACGTCCTCGACGTGGCGGTGCTGCGCCGCCTCGTCGAGGAGACCGTGGTCGCCGAGCTCGACCATCGCAACCTCAACCTGGACGTTCCCTGGTTCCGCGAGCGCATCCCGAGCGCGGAGCACATCGCCGTGTTCTGCTGGGAGCGGCTCGCCCCGCGCATCCCGAGCGGCCGCCTGCTCCGCATCCGCCTCTGGGAGACCCCCCGCAACTACGTGGACTATGAAGGACACTGAGGATTCCCGGCGTCCGCGCCTGCGGGGCTTCCAGGAGGAAGTCCGCACCATCCTCCTCGCGGTCGGCGAAGATCCCGGACGGCAGGGCCTGAAGAAGACCCCTGCCCGGGTCGAGATGGCCTTTCGCTGGCTGACGAAGGGCTACGAGCTGTCGGTCGCCGACGTCGTCGGGGACGCCGTGTTCCGCGAGGAGCACGAGGAGATGATCCTCGTCCGCGACATCGAGCTCTACTCGCTGTGCGAGCACCACCTGCTCCCGTTCTGGGGCCGCGCCCACGTGGCGTACGTGCCGGACGGCCGGCTGATCGGGCTCTCCAAGCTGCCGCGCATCGTCGACATCTTCGCGCGGCGGCTGCAGGTGCAGGAGCGGATGACCGACCAGATCGCCGACGCCGTCATGGAGGCGCTGGAGCCGCAGGGCGTGGGCGTCGTCATCGAGGCGGCCCACCTCTGCATGATGATGCGGGGCGTCGAGAAGCAGAACTCCCGCACGGTGACCAGCGCGGTCCGGGGCATCTTCCGCACCGACTCCAAGACCCGTTCCGAGTTCCTCCGCCTGGTGCACGCGGGCCGCGTCCACGAATGACGGTGCTGGCCGAGCGGGTCGCGGTGGTGACCGGCGCGTCGCGCGGAATCGGCGCGTCCACCGCCGCCCTGCTCGCCGCCGCCGGCGCCCGCGTGGTCCGGGTGGCGCGGACGCTCGAGCCGCACGCCGGGAGCCGCAAGCTCGATGTCCGCTGCGACCTGACCGATCCGGCCCAGGTCGAGGCCATGGCCAGGAGCGTCCTCGAGACGTTCGGCGCCCCCGACGTGCTGGTGAACAACGCGGGGTCGTTTCTGCTCGCCTCCGTCGAGCAGACCACGCCGGCGGCGTTCGAGGCCCAGGTCGCGGCCAACCTGCGCGCCCCGTTCCTCGTCGCCCGCGCGTTCCTGCCCGCGATGCGGGGCCGTGGGGGCCTCGTCGTGACGGTGGGCAGCATCGCCGACCACCACGCGTTTCCCGACAACGCCGCCTACGCGGCGGCGAAGCATGGTCTGCGCGGGCTGCATCGCGTCCTGCGGGAGGAGTATCGCGGCGCAGGCATCCGCCTGAGCCTGCTCAGCCCGGGGCCGACCGACACCGAGGTCTGGGACGCCGTGGATCCCGATTCGCGCCTGGGTTTCACGCCGCGGAAAGCCATGCTGCTCCCGGAAGACGTGGCGGAGACGATTCTCTGGATCGCGACCCGGCCCGCCCGAATGGACGTAGAATGGGTGAGGTTGGGGCCGGCACGGGGAACGGGGAACGGTGAACGGTGAACAGTTGACGGTTGACGGTAACCCCTAGCTCCCTAGCCCCTAGCCCCTCGCCATGCTCATCGAGCTCACCGACCACCTGCGCTGCCTCGAGCCGCACGAGGAAGGGTACCTCGTTCTCCTGACCGGACAGATGGTTGGCCGCCGAGTCGTCACCGGCCATCTCGGCTGCCCGGACTGCGGGAAGGAGGTCATGATCCGGAAAGGCGTCGTGGAGTTCGCGGGAGCCGAGGCGGGCGCCGTCGGAACCCAGCTCTCGCCGGAAGGAGCGCTCGCTTTCCTCGGCCTCGGCGGCCCGGGCGGGTGGATCGCGCTGGTCGGTGCCGCCGGCTCGCTCGCGTCCGGCCTGGCCACGCTCCTGCCGGGCGTGAGCATTGCCGCCGTGAATCCTCCCGAGGGGAGCGAGAGCCACGAGGCCGTGTCCGTCATTCACGCTCCCCGGCTCCCCCTCCGGGGGGGGTCGGTGCGAGGAGTCGTTCTTGGCGCTGATCTCGCCGGCCGGGGCGAGTGGGTGAGCGATGCCGCCCGCGCGGTCCTGCCGGGTCTTCGCATCGTGGTCGAAGCCCTAAGGCCCGCGGACCCGCCGGCCGGCATCGAGGTGCTGGCGTCGTCGCCGATCTGTTGGGTAGGGGAGAGGAGACGGGGCTAGGGACTAGGGACTAGGGAGCTAGGGGTTCCCGTTCCCCGTTCCCCGTTCCCCGTTCCCCGTTCCCCCGTTCCCCCGTTCCCCGTTCCCCCGTTCCCCCGTTCCCCCGTTCCCCCGTTCCCCGTCAACGCAGTACCAGGTCCGCGATCCCCGCGATCGACGCGCACATCGGGATCGTCAGGATCCAGGCCCAGACGATCCGCCCCGCCAGTCCCCAGCGCACCGCCGACAACCGGTTCGCCGCCCCGACGCCCACGATCGCGCCGGTGATCGTGTGCGTCGTGCTCACCGGTATGCCCAGATAGCTCGCGAGGAACACCGCGCTGGCGCCGCCCGCCTCGGCGCAGACGCCCCCGAAGGGCCGGAGCTTGGTGATCCGGGTGCCCATCGTCTTCACGATCCGCCACCCTCCCAGGGCCGTGCCGAGCGCGATGGCGGCATGCGCCGAGAGGATGATCCACATCGGAATCTCCTCGGCGGAGGTGAGATGGAGATGACGAAGCCACCCGCTCGCGTCGGCGAACAGCACCTGTGACGAGAGCAGCAGGCTCACGATGATGCCCATGGTCTTCTGGGCGTCGTTGGCGCCATGGCTCACGGAGAACGCCGCGGCGGAGAAGAGCTGCAGGCGGCGGAAGAAACGATCCACCGGGGCGGGGGGGAGCCGCCAGGCGATCCAGGAGAGGCTCGTGGTGAGGATGAGCGCGGCGAGCATGCCGATGATCGGCGAGAGGAAGATGAAGAGGATCGGCTTCACCCAGCCGCTCGCAATGAGCGCTCCCACCCCCGCCTTGGCCACCGCCGCGCCGCCGTAGCCCCCGAGCAGCGCGTGCGAGGAGCTCGAGGGCAGCCCGTACCACCAGGTCACCAGGTTCCAGACGATCGCGCCGATCAGTCCCGCGAGGATCACGGTCGGATCCACGACCTCGATGTGGATCAGGCCCTTGCCGATGGTCTTCGCCACCGCGGTGCCGATCAGGAACGCCGCGATGAAGTTGAAGAAGGCCGCCCAGATAACCGCCACACCGGGCGACAGCACCCGCGTCCCCACCACCGTGGCGATCGAGTTGGCGCTGTCGTGAAAGCCGTTGATGAAGTCGAAGAGGAGTGCGACGACGATGATGAAGAGGACGAAATTGACGGTCGGGGTCATCGCTCAGGAGTGCTTGATCGCGATGGACTCGAGCACGTTCGCCACGTCTTCGGCCTGGTCGAGCGTCTTCTCGAGGGTGTCGTAGATCTCCTTCCACTTGAGCAGGGTGATCGGGTCCTTCTCCTGGTCGAAGAGCCGGCCCAGCCAGTCGGAGTAGACGGCGTCCCCCTCCTCCTCGAGCCGCTTCACCTCCTTGCACGCGTCGCTCACCACCTTGGTGCTCCCGCGGCCCAGCACGCGGACGGCGGCCAGCAGCTGCTCCGTCGCCCGGCGGATCACGTCCGCCAGGATGGCCGCGCCCGGCGGCGGATCCTCCGTGCGGAAGATCACGACCCGGCGGGCCGTGCCGTCGATGCGGTCCATGATGTCGTCCAGGCGGGAAGCGAGAAGGTGAATGTCCTCGCGGTCGAGCGGCGTGATGAAGGTGCGGTCCAGCCGGGAGACCACCTGGTGCGTCACGCCGTCCGCCTGGTGCTCGAGCTTCTTGATGGACTCGACCAGGTAGCGGCGCTGGTCGGCCCCGGCGGCGAACAGGTCCCGGAGGTGGTTCGCGGCTTCGACGTTCAGGTTCGCGACCTCGGTGAAGAAGTCGAAGAACCGCTCGTCGCGGGGCATGAGGCGCACCAGCGCGCTCCTGACAGAGGAGAAGAAAGGGCGTGCAAAGTTATCTGTCACGAGGAAAGTGACAAGTCCGTGACGCGAACGTGATGAATTCTTGGCGTGAAGGAGATCAGCCCTAGGTGGCAACACGATGCTGCGGCAGTGCTTAGCCGAAGGCTGGCGACCGTTCCCCGTGCCCCGTTCCCCGTTCCCCGTTCCCCGTTCCCCGTTCCCCGTTAGCCGGTCATCACCTCGTCCGGCTCCCGGCCGGGGACGTCGGCGTCGCCGTACAGCGCGTCGATGGCCGCCCGGTGGCGATCTTCCACGACCTTGCGGCGCACCGAGAGCTTCGGGGTGAGCTCACCGCTCTCGATCGAGAAATCCCGCGACAGGATCAGGAACCTCTTGGGGACCTCGTAATGGGCGAAGTCGCGGAGATTCTTCCTCGCTTCGCTCGCCACGTGCTCCTGCACGGTCGGAAGGGCCACCAGCTCCTCGTGGCTGCCCCAGCTCAGGCCCTGCTCCCGGGCCCACGCCTCGAGCCGGTCGAAGTTGGGGACCAGCAGCGCGATCGGAAACTTGCGCCGGTCGCCGAGGACGACGGCGCCGCTGATGTACTTGTTGAGCTTGAGCCGGCTCTCGATCGGCTGCGGCGCGATGTTCTTGCCGCCCGCGGTCACGATCAGATCCTTCTTCCGGTCCGTGATCCGGAGAAACCCTTCGGCGTCCAGCACCCCGATGTCCCCCGTGTGGAACCAGCCCTCCGGATCGATCGCCTCGCGGGTCGCCTCGGGCTTGTTGTAGTAGCCCCGCATGACGTGCGGACCGCGGGTGAGGATCTCGCCGTCGGCCGCGATCGTGACCTCGACGCCGGGAATGGGCTTGCCCACCGTGCCCAGCTTGTAGTCCGCCAGGGTGTTCACGGCGATCACCGGCGAAGTCTCCGTGAGGCCGTAGCCTTCCAGGATCTGGAGGCCGGCGGCATAGAAGAACCGGCCGATCTCCGGGTTGAGGGGAGCGCCTCCCGAGACGAAGTAGCGGAGCCTCCCGCCGACGCGTGCGCGGAACCTGGCGAAGACCAGCCGGTCGGCGATGGCCCGCGCGATCCGGAGATCGAACGGCACGGCCTTCCCTGCGAGGACGCGATCCGCCCAGAGCTCGCCGACGCGCTTCGCCCAGAAGAAGATGCGCTTCTTGAGTCCCGAGCCGCTCACGGCCGCCTCGAGGGCGCGCGCGTAGATCTTCTCGAAGAGCCGGGGGACCGCGAACGTGATCGTGGGCTTGACCTCGAGGAGATTCGCCCCGACCGCTTCGATGCTCTCGGCGTAGTTGATGATGACGCCCGCTTCGAGCATCAGATAGTGACCGGCCATCCGCTCGAAGATGTGCGACAGCGGGAGGAGAGACAGGCACTGGTCGGTCGAGCTCACCTCGAGGATCGGGCAGGCCGAGGTGACGTTCGAGGTGATGTTCCGGTGCGTGAGCATCACGCCCTTGGGCTCGCCGGTCGTGCCCGAGGTGTAGATGATCGTCGCCAGGTCGTCGGGACGGACCGCCAGCGCCTCGTCCCGCCAGCGCGGCCACCGGTCCCGGACGCGGCGGCCCTGCTCCAGGAGGCTGTCGAAGGAGAGCACCTGATCGTCCTCGAGCCCGTGATCGAAGGCGATCACCTGCGCGAGCGCGGGCAGCGCGGGGCGGATCTCCCGCACCTTCGCGAGCTGGGCGCGGGTGGAGACGAAGATCGCGACCGCGCCCGAGTCCCGGAGCAGGTATTCGATCTGCCTGGCGGGCAGCGTGGGATAGATGGGCACGTCCGCGGCCCGGGAGGTCAGGCAGGCGTAGTCGGCGATGGCCCACTCCGGGCGATTCTCCGACAGGATCGCGACGCGGTCACCGGGCCGGACGCCCAGATGGAGGAGTCCGGCGCTCGCGGCGTGCACCCGCTCGAGGAGTCCGGCAAACCCGATGGCCTGCCACCGTCCGTTCACCTTGTAGCGCATCGCCGCCGGCCGGTCGCGGAACCGGTCGGTCGCTCCGAAGAAGAGCTCGTTGAGGGTCGAGGGAGGCACCGGCGCTAGCGGTCGGGAAAGGGAGTCGGGGAGGGCGGGTCCGTCACCGTGACGGTGAAGAAGTCGGACGCGATGAACGCCGAGACGTTGTCGCCTTCGGTGCCGGTGACCGCCTGGACCCTGCCGGTGCCCTTGAAGAGACCCGTGACCAGGCCGGTGCTCTCCTCGACGGCGATCGTCGTGTCGGGCGTCCGCCAGCGGATCGTCGCGGCGACCGGGTTGCCTTCCTTGTCCAGCGCGCGAGCCGAGAACTGGAGCGTGCCGCCGACGGCGATCGTGGTGCCGGCCGGACTGATGACCTCCAGAACAGCGGCGCCCTCGTCTGTGACCTCGAGGGCGCCGCACCCGACGGCGAGGGCGAGCATCGCCCCCTCCCACCGACCTCTGCTCACACGGTTTCCGCCGCCTCGGCTCCGGAGGGTGACATCCCGGCCTCCAGCTCGCGCAACGTCGTCTCCGCGTGGCGAACCCACTTGTCCGCATCCGGCCCCTTGGGTGGCCGGCCGAGGAAGGCGCGCAGGTGCTGGGCCGCGCGATCGGGGTCGCCGCGCTTGAGAAGCAGAAAGGCGATGCCGTAGTGGGCCCCGGTGAGCGTCGGATCGAGCTCGAGCGCCTTCCGGTAATGGCGGATCGCCTCGTCGGGCTGTCCCGTCTTCGTGAAGGCGATGGCCATGTTCTGGAGAATGCGCGGGTCGCGCGGATTGTCGCGGAGACCGAGGCGGTACGACGTGATCGCGGCGCTGTAGTCTCCCTGCCGCTCCAGGGCCAGGGCTTCGTTAAGATAGTCCAGGCGCTTGGGACGGTGAGCATCGGAGCTCGAGAGGGTATCCACCAACCGTCGCCAGAAGGTCATCGGTGCGGGATCGTCTCCGGCGTCGAAGGGAATTCCGGGCTCGCGTGCGGGACGATTCTAAGCTAAAACTCCCGGCGTCATCCGGCAACGCATTTGCCCGCTTCGCGTTCCGGTGTTTACGTTCCGCCGGTCCCTCGGCCTGGCCACCGCTGCCGCAGGAGCTTTCCATGCCGCGCAAGATCGCCTCGACGACCCGTGGGGTGCTCGAGATCGACTGGCCGCTGTTTGGTGAGCTCTGCCGCGCCCTCGCTCTCAAAGTCGCCCGCGAGTACGACCCCGAGCTCATCCTGGGCATCGCGAAGGCCGGCGTCATCCCCGGCGTAGTGATCGCCTCGATCCTGCAGCGCGACTTCACCTCGATGGTCGTCACCCGGAAGCAGGATGACTCCCTGCCGATCCTGGTCGTGGGTCCGCCCTCCACGATCAAGGGTCGCCGGATCCTGATCGTCGACGAGACGTGCGACTCGGGGCACACCCTCCGGCTCGCTCTCAACGAGGTCAAGGCGGTGAAGCCGGCCGAGGTGCGCACGGCCGTGTCGTTCAAGACCGGGCCGTACCAGCCCGATTTTCATTCTTTCGAGACCGAGAAGTACATCATTCTCCCCTGGGACCGTGAAGTCGTGGTCGACGGCGAGCTGGCGACGCGCCCCGACTACGTGCCCTACCTGCAGAACAAGCGGTGAAGCGGCGGCTCGAAGCCGCAGTGGCCGGCGTGCGCGCGGCGTACGGCGAGCTCCGGGTGCGCCGGATATGGACCTCGATCGTGCGGGTGCGCGACCGAACGGTGGAGGTGGCCCGCACCGACGAGCGTGCCGGCGGCGTCGCCCGCACGGTCTCCCCTGATACCGGCTGGGGAATCACCGGATTCACCGGCACCGATCGGCTCGACGAGCACCTGGCCCGGGCCGCGGATCTCGCCTCGGCGGGCGGCGCCCACGCCCGGCGGCCCGTGCAGCTCGCCACCATTCCGATCCGGCAGCTCGAGCAGGCCGAATCTCCGGCCGGCGATCCGCGGGACGTGTCCCTCGCGGCCAAGCAGGAGGTGGCGGAGCGCCTGGCCGCGCGGCTCAGGGCGGTTGACCGGCGCATCGTCGGCGGGCGGGTGACCTGTCGGGACGAAGTGGTGGAGACCTGGCTCGCCACGTCCGAGGGCACCTGGCTCCACGAGCTCCGGTGCGAGACTAGCCTGGCCGCGCTGGCTGTTGCCGAGGAGAGCGGCAACGTGGAGTGGGCCCTCGGATCGTTCGGCTCCCGCGACTGGCCGTCGCTCGCGGAGGCCGTCGAGACGGTCGCCGGGACCGCGAATCGCGCTCTCGATCGCCTGCACGCGGCTCCCGTGCGAGCCGGCCGTTACACGGTCGTTCTCGACCCGGCGGCCGCCGGACTGATGGCCCACCGGCTGGTGTCGCACCTGGGGCGCACCCCTCTCTCGGGGGCCGACCCGGATGCACTGCCGATCGGACTGCGAGTGGGTCCCGAGTCGCTCACCATCGGCGATGACCCCACCGCCGCCGGCCTTCGCGGCACCTTGACGCTCGATGACGAGGGGACACCCGCGCGCAGAGCCGTCCTGGTGCAGAACGGCGTGGTCACGGGCCATCTCACCACCCGCGAGACCGCGATGCGCACGCGGCAATCCCCGTCCGGTCACGCCCGCGCCGGCACGCTCTCGGCGGCACCGGCGCCGCGGGCGGCCAACAGCTTCGTGGCGCCGGGCCAGGGAAAGCTGGAGGACCTGCTCTCCGGTGTCGACCGCGGGGTTTACATCGCCGACCTCCTCGCCGCGGAGCAGGGCTCGGGACAGCTCACGCTCCGCGCCGCCGCGGCCCGCATGATCCGGAACGGCCGGCTGGCCGAGCCGGTCAAGGGCGTCCAGCTGGACGGCTCCCTGCTCGCCTTGCTCGGGAGACTCGACGCCGTCGCGGGGGACTTCACCTGGAGCCCTGCGGCCGCGCGCTGCCGCGATGGTGCCGGCGGCGCTGTCGCGGTATCCCTGGGAGCACCGCACCTCCGGCTGGTGGACGTCCCCGTCACGGAAGGCATGCCGTGATCGAGCGCCTGCTTGGCGCCGTTGCGGGGCGGGTCCCCGCCGCCGATGCGGTGACCAAGAGCGACGATACGGTGACCGTCGAGCTGGATGACGAGCGGCGTACGGCCGTGGCGTCGAGCCGGAGCGTCACGAGCCACCTGAGAGTCTGTGCCGAGGGCGCCGTGGCGGTCGCGGGCGGAACCGACCGCGACCCGGAGGAGCTGGTAGCCCGGGTGCTTGCGGCGCTGCCTCATGCCGAGCGCCTCACGATTCACCTTCCGGCCCCCTCGCCGCTTCCCGTCGTGATGACGCGCTCGCCTCAGGGCGCGGTCGCCGGGCCTGACCAGCTGCTCGCCCTGCTCCGTCCGCTCGCGGATCGTCTGTCCCGTACGCACCGGCGCGTGCACCTCTGGGCGGAACGCTCGGCCGGGAGTGTTCGGATCGCGAATTCCCGGGGCGTGCTCGCCGAATACGAGGTCACTCTGGTCGGGCTGGGCGCGACCGTGCATTCCATCGGTGCCGGAGCGGGACCGCCCTGTCATGTCCATATCGCCGCGGTCACGATGCCCGCCTTCCCCGAGATCGAGAGCCTCGTCTCGGAGGTCGAGCGACGCCTGGACCCGGTCTCGATCGAGACGCCGCCGCTGCCGCCACGGTTGCCGGTCTGGTTCACGCCTCGGGCGACGGCGGGACTGCTCCGCCCGCTGCGTGCGGCGCTCCTGGGTCGGGAGGCCCTGCTGGGCGGCGGTCCTTTCCGTGAGCGGCGGGGGGAACGCGCCTTCGACGAGCGCCTCTCCCTGGTGGATGACCCCCTCGTGCCCGCCCGGCCGGGCTCCCGGCCGATCGATGACGAAGGCGTGCCCTCTCGTCGGGTAACGCTGGTCGAGAACGGCCGCATCGTCGGCGTCGCGGTCGACCTGCGGGTCGGCTCGCTCGCCGGGGTTCCGTCGACCGGCCACGGCTGGCGCCGCGCCGGTGCGCCTCCCCAGCCGGGGTTCACCAACCTGATCGTGCGCGCGGGCGACGCCGGTCGCGAGGTCCTGTTCGCGCCGCTTTCTCCCGGGCTGCTCGTGGAGGACCTGGAATGGGGAGCCGGCGCCAACGCCCTTCCGGGGTCGTTCGCGGTCCGGGCGCCGTGGGCCTACCTGGTGGCGGAAGGAGAGGTCCGCGGCCGGCTCGAGGGGATCGTGCTGAGCGGGAATGTCTTCGCGCTCCTCACCAGGCTCATCGCGATCGGCAGCGATGCAACCTGGCTCGGCGGCTTCTGCTCGCCCAGCCTTGTACTCGATGGTGTCAGTGTCATCAGACGTTGACGTTCCCCGTTCCCCGTCAACTGCTCATCGCCTGCGTGTAGCTCATCCCCGCCGACATCCGCTCGTAGAGGTACGTCAGCATGTCGGGCGAGCCCAGGAGGAACCGGCAGCGGGCCTCGCCGCGGGACACGCACTCCACCTCCATCACCGCGGCCTGGGCGCCGCCCAGCCGGGTGAAGAAATCGGCCAGCATCCCCGAGGAGAAGTGACACGAGGGGAACGCCGCCCCGCGCGGCTCCGCCTCGGACCAGGCCGGCATGTCGAGCGCGACGACGTTCGGGTTGAGCTCGCTCACCGCCATCTCGCCCCAGCCGGTCGCGTGGAAGAACCCGGAGAGCGCCGCGCCGAGGTGGCTCACGTCGAGGTCCTGCGGCTTCTCCACCCCGTAATGCTCGCGGCACCAGTCGACGAACGCCGAATGGAGCGACTCGCCGGTCGCGAAGCCGATCTCCCGAAGGAGGAGCGCAGCCTGCGGACCGGCCTCACGCTCCAGCACCGCGTGCAGCTGGTGGAGTGCCTTGCGACCGATGCTGATCCCGCCCGGAATCGTGCTCATCGTATCCTCTCCTCCTCGGCAACCCGATGCGTCAGGCGCTCCGACCGACCCTCCGAAGGAGCTCCGCTTCGTCGATCACCTCCACACCCAGGCTTCGTGCCTTCTCGAGCTTGCTGCCCGCTTCCTCGCCGGCCACCAGCGCGTCCGTCTTCTTGCTGATGCTGCCGGCGACCCGGCCGCCCGCCGTCTCGATCAGCTCCGTCGCGGCGCTGCGCGAGAGCGTGGGAAGAGTACCCGTGAGGACGTAGGTCTTGCCTTCGAGCGGGCCGCCGCGCTTCAGGGCTCGCGGCTCCGCCAGCGTGAGCCCGGCGTCGGCCAGGCGTCGGAGCAGTTCGCGGTTGGGCAAAGCACGGAAAAAGCTTGCCACCGCCTCCGCGATCGTCGGGCCGATTCCAGGCACCGCGGCGATGTCCTCGTTCGTGGCCGCGAGGAGTGCATCCAGTGAGCCGAACCGGCGCGCCAGTACTTCGGCCACGGTTTCTCCCACGTGTCGTATCCCGATGGCGAACAAGAGCTTCGAGAGCGGGCGATCCTTCGACGCTGCAATGGCCTGCACGAGCTGCTCCGCCGACTGTTGCGCGAGCCGTGGCAGCTGGGCGAGGCGATCGGCCTCGAGGTGGTACAGATCGCTCACGTCGCGGATCAAACCCTCCTCGAGAAGCAGCCGAACGCGCTCCGGACCCAGACCCCGGATGTCCATCGCTCCGCGGGAGGCGAAATGCACGATCCCCTCGAAGATGCGCCCCGGACATGCGGCGTTCGGACAGTAGGACATGACCTCGTCGGGGGGCCGCTCGGCGGGCGTTCCGCAGGCCGGACAGGCCGCCGGCATCTCGAACGCGCGCTCGCTCCCGTCGCGACGCTCGCGGAGCGGACCGACCAGCTGAGGGATGACCTCGCCCGCGCGTACGACTTCGACCCAATCGCCGATCCGGATGTCCTTCGTCTCGATCAGATCGGCGTTGTGCAGCGTCGCCGCGGAGACCGTGACCCCGCTGATCTCGACCGGCTGGAGGACCGCGTACGGATTGAGCGCGCCGGTCCGGCCGACGTTGATGCGGATGTCGAGGAGTCTGGTGACGCTCACCTCGGGCGCGAACTTCCGGGCCACGGCCCATCGCGGCTCGCGTCCGCCCACGATGCCCAGGTCGTCCTGAAGGTCCCGCCGGTCGACCTTCACCACGACGCCGTCGGCCTGGAACGGAAGCGTCGGCAGCAGCTCCTCGTACCAGGCGATGCGCTGCTGGACGGAGGACAGGTCACCGTGGCGCTCGTGGTGCGGCTCCACCGTGAAGCCCCAGCGCTCGAGCTGCTCCAGCACCTGGTGATGGGTGGGAAGGTCGAGGCGGCCCTGGTGCACCTCGAGGTGAAAGGCGAAGAATCGAAGCCGGCGCTTCCGGGTCGCCTTGGGATCGAGCTGCCGGAGCCCGCCGGCGGCGGCGTTCCTCGGGTTGGCGAAGTGGGGATCCCCCGCCGCCTCCCGCGTTCGGTTCAGCGCGGCGAAGGCCTGGAGCGGCATGTACACCTCGCCCCGGACTTCGATCACCTCGGGCACCTCCGCATCGATGGTCAGCGGGATGTCCGGCACCACGCGGAGGTTCGCGGTCACGTCTTCGCCCACGATCCCGTTGCCGCGGGTCGCTCCCGTCACAAGCCGCCCAAGCTCGTAGGTGAGGCTCACCGCCGCCCCGTCGATCTTGACCTCGGTCGTGTAGCCGCCCCGGCGGACGTCCTCGTTGATCCGGGCGATCCGATCCTCCCAGGCCGAAAGCTCCTCCGGCGCGAACGCGTTCGCGAGCGAGAGCATCGGCCGGCGATGGTGGTGCTTGCTGAAGCCCGCCGCCGGCGGGGCCCCGAGACGCCGGGTGGGGGAATCGGGGCTCGCGAGGGAGGGATACTGCTCCTCCAGCGTCACGAGCTCCCGGAAGATGCGATCGTACTCCGCGTCGGAGATCTCGGGCGCGTCTTCCTGGTAGTACCTGCGGTTGGCGCGCTCGATCTGCTCCCGGAGCTCGGCCACCCGTCCCGCGACGGCGGCCTGGACCTGCTCCGTCACTTCGCCTGGGCTTCGCTGGTGAGCACGGTGAGAGCCACGCCGACCAGGCGGTCCAGCTCGCTCGAGCTGGCCCGGGCGAGGAGACCCTCGTCCCGGGCGCCGTCCCGATCTCCGAAGGCGGAGAGGAAGCGCCGGAGGAAGCCGATGAGCGCCGCCCGTTCCCGCTCCGCGCTGAGGGCGGCGTCGCCGCCGTCCCGCCGGGCCTGCAGCCGCTCGAAATGATGGGCCTGCCTGAGGGATCGCGCGGTCAGGTCGGCCACCACGCGGCAGAACTCGATCTCCTGCTGCGCCAGCTCGGCGCCGTCCTTGAAGGTCCGGAGGAAGATCGCGCCGATGGCCGTGCCCCTCCACGTCATCGGGACCACGGTGATCGACTGCACCCGCCGGCTCGAGAGCACGGCGAACACTCCCGCGAGCGAGGGATCCCGGGTCGCGTCGGGGATGATCACGACTTCGCCGGTCTCGAGCGCCCGGCGGAGCTCCGGGTAGCGGCTCAGGTCCACGACGTGGTTGCGGATGCCGGGATCCTCGTAGCTCGCCACCAGGTGCACCGCGCCGCCGCCACGCTCGGCGAGGAAGACGGAGCAGCGGTCCAGGCCGAAGGTGTTGCCGAGCCGACGGGCCACGGTCTGGACGATGTCCACGTAATGCAGCGAGCCGCTGATCTCCTTGAAGATGTCCAGCAGCGCCAGCAGCTGCTTGCGCTCCCGTTCCAGCGCGTTGACCCGGTTCTGCAGCCGGGTGACCTGGTCCGCGGGAGCGGCGAGCGTGGTCATGAACGATCCGGAGGAGAAGGGGAGCCGGAGGCGGCGAAGGAAGTTGGACTCGTCGTCGGTCGCCGGTCAAGCAGGGCCCCCGCGCCCGTTGAACGCTCCTCGCTCCCAGGGTACGTTCCGCGGAGCTTCCCGAGCCCGGAGGGCTTCCGATGACCGACGATGAGGCGATGAGCGCGGACGACGCCGAAGACGAAGAGGAAGAGGTGGAGACCGAACCGTCCCCGACTCATGGCGTGGCGGGATTCGCGGCCGGTCTTGCGGTGGGAGCGTTGCTCGGCGCGACGGTGGCCCTGCTGCTCGCGCCGGCCCCGGGCGACGTGACGCGGAGCCGGCTCCGCCGGAAGCTCCGCCACGTCCGCCACCGCGCCGAGGAGCGGTGGGACGATCTCGCCCAGCGGGCCCGGCGGGAGGTGCGAAGGGCGCGAGAGCGGGCCTGAGGCAGGCCGGCGGCCCGGCCGCTGTTCGGTCAACGCCGCTCGAGGCGGGCGAGCAGCTCCTCCGCCCGGCGCTTGTAGCCCGCATCCGCCGCGAACCGCTCCGGCTGCGAGAGCGCCGCGCGCAGCTCCGCGCCCGCGCAGGCCTCGTCCTTCTGATCGAGACAGACCTTCGCCAGCTCCAGGCGGTGGAGGATCCGCATGGAGTCGATCGCCGCGGCTCGCGCCAGGTGGCGCCGCGCCTCCTCCCGACTCGCTTCCCCCAGCACCCCTCCTCCGAGCAGCGTTCTCGCCAGCAGCCGCTCGAACCCCGACAGCCGGCGCGCCTCCGCGTGCCACCGGCCCAGCAGGTGATGCGCGCCGTCGTGCATCGAGTCCGCCGCGAGGGCGCGTAGCGCCAGCCGGCGGATCTCGACCGCCAGCCGGACCCGGTCGCGGACGCCTTTGGTGAGGGCGAGGTTGCCGAGCACGAGCCCGAGCGCGAACGACGGCCAGACGCTGGTCGAGTCGAGTCGCACGCCGCGCCGGCCGTGCGCCAGGGCGAGCGCCAGCAGCGAGTCGCGCCGCGGCCGCTCCGCTTTGGCGACCAGCAGCTCCGCTTCGTCCGCGCGCGAGATGGCGGCCCGCCAGTGGGCCTCGACGTTCTGGGAGTCGCTCGCCGCGAGCGTTTCGAATCGACGGGCCGCCTCCCCGGGATGGAAGGGGGCGAGCCGGACGCC
>JBOHSH010000091.1:0-2995 GCA_050733195.1 Gemmatimonadales bacterium | reverse complement strand
CTGACGGTCGAGCCCGCGGGCGACGCCCTCATCGTGCTGCACACGCCGCCCGGTGAAGCCAACCGGGTCGCCGTCGCGCTCGACCGTCTGGCCTGGCCCGACGTGCTCGGGACGATCGCCGGCGACGACACGATCTTCCTGGCCATGCGGAACCCGTCCGCCCAGCGGCGGGTGACGCGCACGCTTCGGGGCCTCGCGCGGATCGCCGGACCGCTGTCAGCGGGTTAGGCTCGGCGGGGTCGTGCGCTTCGAGGAGCTGGTCTCCGTCTCGCGCGCCGTCGCGGAAACCGGCGGCCGGCTGGACAAGGTCGGCCGGCTCGCCCGCCTCCTGTCGCGGCTCGACCCCTCCGAGATCGAGATCGCCGTTGGCTTCCTCACCGGCTGGCCGAGACAGGGACGGATGGGCGTGGGCTGGGCCGCCCTGCGCGATGCCCAGGGAGAGCCTTCCCCCGTTCCGGACCTCACGCTCGCGGACGTCGACCGGTCGCTCGAGCGCATCAAGGAGGCGAAGGGCAGGGGCTCGGCCCGGCTGCGGCTCGAGCTGCTCCGGGAGCTGTTCGCGAAGAGCACGGCGGAGGAGCAGCAGTTTGTTCGCGCGCTGGTCATCGGCGAGGTGCGCCAGGGCGCGCTCGAGGGCGTGCTCGCCGAAGCCGTCGCCCGCGCGGCGCGAGTTCCCGCCGACCGGGTGCGCCGGGCCGCGATGCTCGCCGGGGACCTCGGCCGCTCGGCCGCCGTGCTGCTCGTCGAAGGGGAAGCGGGCCTCGCGCGCTGGCGCGTGGAGCTGTTCCGCCCGGTGCAGCCGATGCTCGCGGACTCGGCCTCCGACGTCGCCGCCGCCCTCGAGGAGCTGGGCCGGGCGTCCCTCGAGTACAAGCTCGACGGGGCCCGCATTCAGGTGCACAAGTCGGGAGACGAGGTCGCGGTGTACTCGCGGAGCTCGAACCCGGTGACCGCCGCGGTGCCCGAGGTCGTCGCCGCGGTGCGGGGCCTGGCCGCGCGGGAGCTGATCCTCGACGGCGAGGTGCTCGCGCTCAGGTCCGACGGCCGGCCCCATCCGTTTCAGGTGACGATGCGCCGCTTCGGGCGGAGACTCGAGGTCGAGAGCCTCCAGCGCGAGCTTCCCGTCACCCCCTTCTTCTTCGATCTCCTCTACGAGAACGGCGAGGAGCTTCTCGACCTGCCCTACGCGACGCGGGCCCAGCGCCTCGAGACCGCGCTGCCGGCGTCGCTGCGCGTTCCCCGCATCGTCACCGAGGTCCTCGAGGACGCGCGGCGGTTCGAGTCGGAGGCCCTCGCGCTCGGCCACGAAGGGCTGATGGCGAAGTCGCTCGACGCTCCCTATGCCGCGGGGCGCCGCGGCTCGGCCTGGCTCAAGGTGAAGACGGCGCGAACCCTCGACCTGGTGGTGCTCGCCGCGGAGTGGGGATCGGGACGGCGGCAGGGCTGGCTCAGCAACCTGCACCTGGGCGCCCGCGACCCCCTGAGCGGCGGATTCGTGATGCTGGGCAAGACGTTCAAGGGCATGACCGACGAGGTGCTCGCCTGGCAGACCCGCGAGCTCCTGGCCCGCGAGGTGCGCCGCGACGAGTACACCGTGTACGTCCGCCCCGAGCTGGTGGTGGAGGTGGCCTTCAACGAGGTGCAGGCGAGCTCGCAGTATCCCGGCGGGGTCACCCTGCGCTTCGCCCGGATCAAGGGCTACCGTCCCGACAAGCGGGCCGACGAGGCGGACACGATCGACGCGGTGCGGGCACTGGCCTAATCGCGCTTGGGGAAGCGGCGGACCCCGTTTGCCGCTCCGCGGACCCGTCGCGGTCCAGGGGCATGCTCGCGAGGGCCATGAGGCGGCCATACGAATGCGCGAGGAGAACAGATACTTCGCTGCTATTGAAGGGCGTGGAGGCGCGTGGACAACCACTCGGAATAGCTGAGGGACATTTCCACCCTCCCCTTCGCCGTTCCGCCCGATCTCTTGGCATGTTCCCTCGCTCCGGCGTCCGGCTGATACACCTTGGCGATGAACGGGGCCTCGTGTTTATCTCGGAAGGCTATGACGGAACGGATTGTGTGCCTCTCAACGGCGAGGCCGATCTGTTCGAGCGCCTTGGGGATCATCTCCCCGAGGTCGGCGTCGGTAAAGAATGTGTACTTGGATTCAAGCGGCTTCGTAGAGGACGGCTTCGTCAAACTCATCCTCCTGCAAGCCGTAGTCCTCTACGATGCTGGCCCTTTCCTCCCCGGCATCGGCACGACTCGCGATCGTGGCGGTTGTGACACCGAGCCGGCTGATGACCGCTGCGCCAAATGCGACGTGCGGGGAGACAAGAATGAGCTTCTGGGTTCCCAGTGCGGGGTTCTTGGGGAACGGATAAAACGAGAGGAGGTCGGTTTCCGCCTCTTCGACAGTGATGCGCTTGAGGTACTGTACGAACAGGTCGCGCATCACCGTCTGGTTTCCGATGGTGATGTGCACCAACTCGGAATACGTCGAGAGAAACAGCTCGCCCCCGCCGGCATGGAGCTGATTGCTCAAGAGCAATCGGGGCACGTTGTACTTCTGCTCGGCTGTCAGGATTGCCTCGCGAACCTTCTCGAGCCTAACCTCGTGGGTCGTTCTCAGGGCCCGGAGGATGTGCACCTCGAGCAGATTGTTGTAGGAAAGCCGAGGATCCTTGAAGTCCGGGCGCTGAAGAACCGGTTTGAAGAAGCCGGCGCTCTTTCCCTTATGCCACGCTTGCCCCCTGAACCAGGCGGCAACGGTCGTAGCTGGTACGCCGGTTGCCCGGCCAGCGTCCCGGTAAGTGTATCTGGGCAGGTCTACGGGGTTCTTGCCGGTGTAGATATCCTCGTTCAAGCGGGAACCCTCGCTCGGGGAAGTCGGGGGTGCGATCGCTGGTAAACCAATCTAGAACGGGGTGAAAGGGCATTCCTATGGACCACGTTGTCAACCCCCGCCAGCTCCTTCTGCTCAGCCCCCTAACTGGCGGCAGTTAAG
>JBOHSH010000090.1:0-2320 GCA_050733195.1 Gemmatimonadales bacterium | reverse complement strand
CCCACGAAGTAGATGAAGAACCCGACGCCGAAGACCCCGAACACGATCGAGGGCACCCCGGCCAGGTTGTTCACCGCGATCCTCACCGCGCTCACGAACGCGCCCTGCTTGGCATACTCCCGGAGGTAAAAGGCGGCGAGAACCCCCAGCGGAGTCACGATGATGCTCATGAGGAAGACCATCATGACGGTGCCGAAGATTGCCGGGAACACCCCGCCCTCGGTATTGGACTCGCGGGGTTCGTCGGCCACGAACTCCCAGATCCGGCCCAGGTAGTAGCCCGTCTTCGCGGGCAGGCTCATGGCATTCGGGAAGCGGACGTCCACGACCAGGGCCAGCGGCCACTCCTTTTGCTTGCCTCCGTCGGCTTCGACCACCAGGTTGGCGGTCTGGCTCTTCTTCAGCTCGCTCAAGCGCGACTCTTGGGCCTTGTACCGCTCATCGAGCGGACCCAGCTTCGCCTTGAGGGCGTCCACCGCGGGTCCCGCCGCCGTCCCTTTCAGCTCGAGCCTCTTCAGGCCGAGGCGGACCTGCTCCTGCTCGTAGTTGATGGCCCCGATCTCCCGCGTCTCGATGCGCCGGATCTCCTGCCGCACCCGCGCCGCCTCGGGAAGCCGCCGCTCGACCTCGGCCCAGGCTTGCGGGCCGGACCCCACCACCTGACCGCCGTCGCGCACCTCCTTGATGGCTCCGATCAGCGCGCCCCATTCGGTTCGCTCGATCACGGCCGCGTCGGCGGGATACTCCCGCTTGACGATGCGGCTCTCGTCCACCCACTGAAAGTCGGCACCGTAGAGATCCCGGTTGGCGACCTTCAGCTTGATCCGGTACTCGCCCGGCTTGCCCGGCACCGGCTCTCGCTCCACCACCTGCCCGGTCATGGTGGTGCCGTCGCCCAGCGTAGCCCGCACAACGGCCTTGGGCCAGAAGAACCCCAGCCCGTAGTACAGGATGAGCGAGATCAGCCCGACCACCAGCAAGAGGGAGAGGCTCAGGGCTCCGCCCGTCAGCCAGATGAACGGCTCACCACCTCCCCAGAATCGCTTGCTCTTCACGGTCATAGGTATCGGTACTTCCTTCTGAGCCTGAGCCTGACCAGCTCGGCTACGGTATTGACTACGAACGTCAGGCAGAAGAGCAGGAAGGCGGCCAGGAACAAGACCCGGAAGAGCGTACCGCCCTCCGGCGCCTCCGGAAGCTCGACGGCAATGTTGGCCGACAGAGCCCGGAACCCATTGAACATGTTCCAGTCCATCACGGGGGTGTTGCCGGTCGCCATGAGCACGATCATGGTCTCGCCGACGGCCCGCCCGAAGCCGATCATGATCGCGGAGAAGATTCCGGGGCTGGCGGTTGGAAGCACGATGCGGAGGGCGGTTTGCCACCGCGTCGCGCCGAGCGCCAGGGATCCGGCGCGCAGGTGCTGCGGCACATTCGCGAGAGAGTCCTCCGCGATGGTGAAGATGATGGGAATCACCGCGAACCCCATGGCGACGCCGACCACGAGGGAGTTGCGCTGATCGTAGGTCAGGCCCAGCGCCGAGAGTATCCAGCCCCGGTAGTTGCCTCCGAGCAGCAAGCTCTCCACGACGCCACCGAGGGCGAACGCCAGCCAGGTACCCAGCACCACGACGGGCAGGAGCAGGAAGACCTCGGTCCCGGTCTTGAACCGACCCCGGACGCGGGTCGGAATCGTCCGCCAGCCGAGATAGGCGAGGAGGATGCAGCCGGTCAGGATGAACGGCAGCAGGAAGAGGCCGGGCACCACCCGCTCGAGCATCGGCGCCAGCCACAGCCCCGCCAGGAAGCCCAGCACCACGCTCGGCAGGGCCGCCATGACCTCCACGACGGGCTTGACGTACGCCTTCACTGCCGGGTGCATGAACTCGCTGACGTAGGTCGCCGCCAGCAGGGCCAGCGGCACCGCGAAGAGCAGCGCGTAGAACGTGCCCTTGAGGGTGCCGTAGAGGAGCGGAGTCAAGCTGAACTTCGCTTCGAAGTCGTCGGTGCCTCCGGTGGACTGCCACACGTACTCCGGCTGGGAGTAGCCTTCGTACCAGACCTTGCCGAACACCGTCTTCAGCGTGATCTCGGGGTGGGGATTGTTCACCTGCCAGTTGGTCACGGTTCCCTGCCGATCCACCGCCAGCAGTCCGTCGGCCTTCGGCGCGAAGACGACCGAGTCGAGGTCTCCCTGGTCGGCCTTCACCGAGAGGAGCGTGTGGCCGGAGGTGCCGTAGTGCAGGCGGATCACGCCGGTCGTGTCGGCCGAGGCGAATCCCTTGTCCCGCTTCGAGCCGCTGATCGCCACCACCGGGCC
>JBOHSH010000089.1:0-9602 GCA_050733195.1 Gemmatimonadales bacterium | reverse complement strand
GCCGGAGACGGCCGCCCGCTCCGTTTTTCGGCCGCTGTGTCTGCGAGTCCGCGGCGCGCGTCCCCCGGCCATCACTCCAGCCCTCCGAGGAAGCCGCGATGCATCGCACCGCTACGCATCTCACCCGTGACGTCCAGGACGCCATCGACGAGTGCCAGCACTGCCACTCGATCTGTGTGGCCACGATCCGCCATTGTCTCGATCTGGGCGGCCGCCACGCCGAGGCCGGGCACATCACCCTCATGTCGGACTGCGCCCAGGTCTGCACCATGGCCGCGAACTTCATGCTCCGGAACTCCCGATTTCAGAAGCAGATCACAGGTCTCTGCGCTCAGGTCTGCCATGCGTGCGCCGATGACTGCGAGCGCCTCGACGGGGAAGACCGGATGATGAGGGAGTGCGCCGAAGCCTGCCGGCGCTGCGCGTCCTTCTGTGAGCGGATCCCGGCGGCCTGAATTCCGGTCAGAAATCCGAGTTCGAGAGCCCAAGGCTGAAGCGAAATCGGCCCCTTGAACGGAACTCGTTTAGGCCATCTGTGCGTGCGATCCCTGAGTCGGCCGTCCCTTTCTTGTCGGACCTGACTGGGGCGCCGGGACAGGGTTGAGTTGGGCCGGAAATCGGGGCGCCCGCGGACGACTCATCTGCAGCAGCCACCACGAGGACACCTGATGCGACGCGATTCCAGACCGTTCACCACTCTCCTACTCGCCCTGCTGGCGGTCGCCGCCTGCGGCGACACCAGCGGGCCGGAGGGTGGCGTCGACGGGCCGCGAGTGACGATTCAGCTGACCGACGCCGCCGGCGACATCAAGGCCGCGGTCGTGACGATCTCCGAGATCTTCCTGCAGGGCTCGGGCAACACCAAGGTGACCCTGTCGAGCATCCCGGTGACCACCGATCTCATCGATCTCGCGAACTCCACGGCCGTGATCGTGGACGAGGCCGTCGTCCCCGCGGGCACGTACAACGACCTCCGCTTCGTGCTGAGCGGCGGCTACATCGAGGTCGAGAATGCTTCCGGTGGGACGGACATTTACGCGTCCTCCCCCACCTATTCAGGACTTCCGCCCGGGGCACAGGTCACAGGCCAGCTGCAGATGCCGAGCCTCGGCACGTCGGGGCTCAAGGTCCAGATCGGCAACGCGACGACGCTCTCGATCGGCGAGGATCAGGACTGGCTCGTCGATTTCGACGTCTCCCAGAGCTTCGGGCACCAGGCCGGAAACTCCGGGATGTGGGTGATGCATCCCGTCGTGAAGGGCGCCGTCATCTCGGAGGCGGCGACGTTCACCGCGTCGATCGCCCTCGGCACCGGCGTCACGCTGCCCGTGGTCGGCGGCACGCAGGTCACCCTCGGCCAGTTCAAGGCGGAGCTCAACGGCGAGCAGGTCACCTTCACGGACCCGGACGGCAACGGAACCTTCGAAGCCCCGTTCCGGTTCCTGCTTCCGGGCACCTATACGCTCAAGATCCTGCCGCCTTCGGGCGTCACGATCACGACTAACCCCGCCTCACCGATGCAGGTGACGGTCGGGGTAGGCGCGACGGTCACCCAGACTGTCACGATCGCAACGGCGACCGCGGGCTAAACCCGCATCGCACGTTGCCGCTGCACCTCCCCGGTGCGGTGATACGAAGCCCGGCTCCCCTCGCCGGGCTTCGTTTCGTCCCGGTTGACATAGGGGGAGGGGGTATATAGCTTGTCGGCTATGCCCACGCATGACTGGATCGTCCTCGCTGCCGGGATCGCCGCCATCCTCTGGATCAACTGGTACTTCCTCCTGTCCGGGCGAAGAGCCGCTCGGGCGATGACGACGAGCGGCCGCACGCAGGAAGTCGTCGTGACGGTGGAGGGCGGCTACGATCCCGCGGTCATCCGGGTCCGCCACGGCGTACCGGTGCGGATCATCTTCGATCGCCGGGAGGCGTCGGGCTGCTCCGAGGAGGTCGTGTTCCCCGACTTTCACCTGCAGCGCTTCCTTCCGCCGTTCGAGCGCACCCCCGTGGAGTTCACGCCGGAGCGGCCGGGGACCTACGAGTTCACCTGCGGGATGCGGATGCTGCGCGGGCGGGTGGTCGCCGAATGAGCGGGAAGAATCTCTCGTTCCCCGTCACCGGGATGCACTGTGCCGCCTGCCAGGCGCGGGTGCAGCGGGCCCTCGAGCAGGCGCCCGGCGTCGAGCGCGCCTCGGTCAATCTCCTCCTCCACAACGCGACGGTGGACTACGATCCGGTGCGCACCTCACCGGAGGCGCTCGTCGACGTGGTCCGCTCCACCGGGTACGAGGCGGACCTGCCCTCGGCGGCACCCGATCTGGCGCGCGAAGAGGCGGAGCGCGACCGCGCCGCCGAGCGGGAGTATCGCGATCTCCGTCTCAAGGCCGGCGTGAGCCTCGTGGCCGGCGCGCTCAGCATGATCGCGTCGATGCCGGTCATGGTTTCGGGAGGACACGCCCACGGCGATCCCGTGCTCGCCTGGGCGATGCGGGTCCTCGATCCGCCCGTGCGCGCGCTGTTTCCCTGGCTCTATGCGATCCCCGTCCGCTCGCTGGTCTGGACGCTCCTCGTGCTGACGGTCGTGGTCATGGGCTGGGCGGGCCGCCACTTCTACGCCCGCGCCTGGGCGGCGTTCCGGCATCGCGCCGCCGACATGAACACCCTCATCGCCGTGGGGACCGGCGCCGCGTTTCTCTTCTCGCTGATCGCCACGGTGGCGCCGGAGTTCTTCCTCCACCGCGGCGTCGCCCCCGACGTGTACTACGAGGCGGTGATCGTCATCCTCGCGCTCATCCTCGCCGGCAACGCGCTCGAGGCACGGGCGCGGTGGCGGACGTCGGCGGCGCTCCGGGCCCTGACGCGGCTCGTGCCCCCCCGCGCGCGGGTGCTGCGGGACGGGGTCGAGGCGGAAATCCCGGTGGAGCAGGTGCACGCCGGAGACCTCGTGCTGGGGCGACCGGGCGAGCGCCTTCCGGTGGACGGAAGGGTCGAGGAAGGCGCGACGGCGGTGGACGAGTCGCTCCTCACCGGCGAATCGATGCCGGTCGAGAAGGGGCCCGGCAGCCGCGTAACCGGCGGGACGCTCAACGGCACCGGCGGCATCCGCTACCGGGCGACGGCGGTGGGGGCCGGGACCGTGATCGCCCGGATGGTCCGGCTGCTCCGCGATGCGCAGGCGTCCCGCGCGCCGCTCGCCCGGCTCGCGGACCGGATCAGCGCCGTGTTCGTGCCGGTGGTGCTCTCCATCGCGGTCGCGACCTTCGTCGCCTGGTTCATCGTCTCCGACGAGGCGCCCGTCGTCCGCGGCTTCGCGACCGCCATCGCGGTGCTCATCATCGCCTGTCCCTGCGCCATGGGGCTCGCGGTGCCGACCGCGGTGATGGTGGCGACGGGACGGGGGGCGGAGCGCGGCGTGCTCATCAAGGGGGGCGAGGCGCTCGAGCGGCTGGCCGCGCTCGACACGATCGTCCTCGACAAGACCGGCACGGTGACCGAGGGCCGGCCCGCCGTGACCGAGGTGGAGCCGGCGCCGCCGTGGACGGAGGCGGAGCTCCTGCGGCTGGCGGCCGGCGTCGAGGCCGGCTCCGAGCACCCGCTCGCCCAGGCGATCGTCGAATCGGCGCGCGCGCGCGCGCTGCCGGTGGAGCGGGGCGAGAGCATCCGGGCCGTGCCGGGGCGGGGGGCGGTCGGAATCGTCGGCGGCCGCGCGGTCGCGGTCGGCAACGAAGGGCTGATGCGGGAGATGGGTCTCGACCCCTCGACGCTCACTCCCCGGATCGAGGCGCTGGCCGCGACCGGCCGCACGCCGGTCCTCGTCGCGGTGGATGGGGAGCTTGCGGGAGTCGTGGCCGTCGCCGATCCCATCCGGCCCTCCTCGCCGGCGGCCATCGCGGAGCTGAGCGCGGGCGGGCGAGAGGTGATCCTCCTCTCCGGCGACCGGCGGCCGACTGCCGAAGCCGTCGGCCGCGGGGTCGGAATCCGCCGCGTGATCGCGCCGGTGCTGCCGGAGGAGAAGGTGGAGGAGGTGCGGAAGCTCCAGGAGCAGGGCCGGCGGGTCGCGATGGTGGGCGACGGCATCAACGACGCCCCGGCCCTCGCGCGGGCCGACGTGGGGATCGCCATGGGCAGCGGCACCGACGTAGCCGCCGAGGCGGGCGACGTGGTGCTCATGCGGAGCGACCTCACCTCCGTCACCGACGCGATCCGGATCGCCCGGCGGGCCGTCGTCACGATGAAGCGGAATCTCTTCTGGGCCTTCGTCTACAACGTGGTGATGATCCCGGTGGCGGCCGGCGTTCTGTATCCGGCGTTCGGTGTGCTGCTGAGCCCCATCCTCGCCAGCGCGGCGATGGCGTTCTCCAGCGTGAGCGTGGTGACGAACAGCTTGAGACTGGCCAAGGCATGAGGGCGGGATCAGGGAGCCAGGGAGCCAGGGAGCCAGGGAGCCATATGAATTCAGAGAGCGTTCCGGGGGCGCGGTGCGGCTGCGAGGCGCAGGAGCCCTCCGAGGGAGCGCGCCGAGCGGCCGGCGTGGACCCCGACATCAAGGAGCGGAATCTCAAGCGGCTCCGGCGGATCGAGGGCCAGGTTCGCGGGCTCCAGCGGATGGTGACCGAGGATCGCTACTGTCCCGACCTGCTGGCCCAGATCGCCTCGGTGCACGAAGCGCTCCGCTCGGTGGGGCGTGAGGTCATGCGGAACCACCTCCGCCACTGCGTCGCCAGCGGGGCCCGGGCGGGCGGCGCGGAGGCGGACGCGCTGTACGACGAGCTCCTGGACCTGATCTACTCCCACGCGCGATAGCGGGCCCCCGCGACCCCTCGACTGCGGGGTCGGCGTCCCGTTATCCTACTGGCGATGGCCATCAGCGCCTCGCTTTCCCTGTTGCTCGCACATGGTCTCCTCACCTCATCCCTCGCCGCCCAGGCGAGAATGAGCGGGGCCGCGCGCGACACCGTCTCCGAGCGCCCGCGCCCCGTGGCGCAGGCCGCGCGGGTCACGCGCCCGCCCAGGCTCGACGGGACGCTCGACGATCCCATCTGGCAGTCGGCCACGCCGCTCTCCGAGCTCACCCAGCACGAGCCGGTGGACGATGCGCCGGCGAGCGAGCGGACGGAGATCCGGATTCTCTTCGACGGCGAAGCGCTCTACATCGGCGCCCGCATGCACGACCGGGAGGCGGCGAACATCGTGCGCGGCGAAGTCCGGCGCGACGCCGACCTCACCAACCAGGATGCGCTGCTCCTCCTGCTCGACACTTATCGCGACCGTCAGACGGCCTTCGTTTTCGGAACCACGCCGGCCGGCATCGAGTACGACGGGCAGGTGACCCGCGAGGACGAGCGCGCCTTCGGCGGTCTCGGCATTACCCGGCAGCAGACGACCATCGGCGGCGGTCTCAACCTGAACTGGGACGGCACCTGGGACGTGGTGACGACGGTGGATTCCGCCGGCTGGACGGCGGTCCTCCGGATTCCCTTCGCCACGCTCCGGTACGGCCCCGGCGAGTCCCAGGTCTGGGGTCTCAACCTGGCCCGCTTCATCCGGAGGCGGAACGAGCAGTCCTTCTGGGCTCCGATTCCGCGGCAGTACACCATCTTCCGGCTCACCGAGGCTGGGTCGCTCGAGGGTCTCGCGCCCCCTACGCATCGGATCGCGCAGGTGACGCCCTTCGCCCTCGGCAGGCTGTCCCGCGACTACCGGATCCAGGACGAGCTCGACGCGGATGGCGCGCTCGGCGCCGACGCCAAGCTCGGTCTCACGCCGAGCGTGACGCTCGATCTGACCTACAACACGGACTTCGCGCAGGTGGAGGTCGACGAGCAGCAGATCAACCTGAGCCGGTTCAATCTCTTCTTTCCGGAGAAGCGGCCGTTCTTCCTCGAGAACGCAGGCTTCTTCGCCTTCGGCGTGCCGCAGGCCGCGGAGCTCTTCTTCAGCCGCCGCATCGGGATCGCGGAGAACGGGCGCGAGGTGCCGATTCTGGGCGGCGGCCGGCTGTCCGGGAAGGCGGGCAAGTTCCAGGTGGGACTGCTCGAGTTGCAGACCCGGGAGGTCGACTCGGTTCCCGGCGTGGAGGGGGGACACATCCCCTCGCTCAATTACGGCGTGGCGCGGGTCCTTCGCGAGCTGCCCAACCGCTCCCGCATCGGCGCGTTGTTCGGGAGCCGGCTCAACACCGACAGCACGTCCGACTACAACCTGACTTATGGCGTGGATGCCCGGATCGGACTCCGGCGGGAGTTCACCTTCGATGTCTGGGGCGCCCGCACCGAGACGCCCGGGCGGGAAGGAAGCTCGTACGCGTTCAACCTGGCCGCCGCCTACATCGACCGCGACTGGGAGGTCGGGCTCGCCACGCGGAGGTTCGCGGAGGACTTCAACCCGGAGATCGGCTTCCTCGACCGGCCCGGCACGCAGTTCTACACGCTCCGCGTCCTCCGGCACGTGCGCACGCCGAACATCCGCTGGTTCCGCGAATACCGGCCGCACCTGACGTATCGCCAGTACGACGACCTGAACGGCTTCACGGAGACGCGCCTCATCCACATCGACAGCCACTTCGAGTTCGCGAACGGCGCGTTCTTCCAGCTCCCCGCGCTCAACTTCACCCGCGAGGGGCTCACGGTGCCGTTCGAGATCAGCGACGGGGTCCTCGTGCCGCCCGGGACCTACGACAACTTCGAGTGGGGCTTCGAGTACAACACGAACCTGAGCGCTCCGCTCTCGGTCAGCGGCTCGATCGACATCGGGGGCTTCTACACCGGCCACCGGAAGGGAACCGGACTCAACGTCAATGCGCGGACGGGGGAGAAGCTCGTGAACTCGCTCCGGATCGTGCTGGAGGACGTCGAGCTGCCGCAGGGGGAGTTCACGACGACGCTGGTCGGCCTCAAGTCGGCCTACTCGTTCTCGCCGCGGATGTTCCTGCAGTCCCTCATTCAGTACAACGACCAGGACCGCCGGATCTCGGGGAACATCCGGTTCGGCTGGTACGGGCCGGCGGGGACGGGGCTCTTCCTGGTCTACAACGAGGGACGCCGTACCGGACGAGGGAGCGGCATCCAGGAACGGGCCTTCATCGTCAAGTTCACCCGGCAGTTCGAGATGTGAAGAGGGGTTCTGAGTGCTGAGTGCTGAGTTCTGGGTTCGAGCCCCACACCCGAACCCAGAACCCAGAACCCAGAACCCAGAACCCAGAACTCAGAACTCAGAACTCAGAACTCAGAACTCAGAACTCAGAACTCAGAACTTGATGTTCAGCCCGTGGTCCCCGGCCGAGAAGTTCACGATCTCCCGCCCCCGCTCATCCCGCACCACGAACCGGGCCCCGCCGTCGCCCGCCACGAGATCGAACGTGCCGCGCTCCGGGCGGCCGTGGTCCGGCATCAGGTCGAAGCGGCCGCTCGCGCGAATCCCGTCCCCGACGCGCACCAGGTTCGCGTCGAGCGCCCGCACGTCGGAGCGCTTCCAGCGGTCCAGGTCGCGCGCGTCGAGATAGATGGGCCGGCGGAGCCCGCCGGGCTCGAAGACGATGTCGCCCAGCCGGCCCAGCTCGCCGGTCGCGATCTCGGCGGCGTCGGCGCAGCGGAACCGCGGGCTCCGCTTCCAGTGGTGCACCCGCCCCGCGGCGACGTCGCAGGCGGCGAGCTCCGGCAGGTACGCGGCGTCGCTCAGCTCGACCCGAATCACCACCTCGCCCACCTCACCCGCCGACTGCCGCCGGACCTCCACACCGCTCAGATCTCCGATGTGCCGGCCCTCGAGACGGAACGGCAGATCGGTGATCCGGACGGGTAGCCGGCCGCCGGCGGTGGCGAGCATGCTCTTGACCCTGGACTTTCCCGCATTGACCACGGACACCACGGTGAGCCCCAGGGCAAAGACCATCGCCGCGCCAAGGCCGATTTTCCACCAGTAGCCGCGCATCGTGATGCCTCCGACTGTTCAACGTTGCAGTTCGATACGTAAGGACCCGCCGCGCGGTTTCAGGTCGCTTGCTGACAGGGGCGCGGACAGGCAGATTCGGCCGGCACTCAAATGCTCATGAGAATCGACAGCCGGTTTCTGGCACTGATCTGCGCGGCCATCACGGCGTGCGGTCAGGGACGTGGGGAGTCGACGGCGATGGCCGACTCGACGCCCCGCGTCGGTCCGCCGCCCGACTCGCTGATGCCGAGCGGGCCGCTCGGCGAGTCGATCCGGCGCGGGAAGGCGATCCTCGCGGCCACCAAGGATTCCCTTCCGGAGCACGTCGGCAACCGGCTTCGCTGCTTCAGCTGTCACCTCGCCGACGGCACCAAGCCGGGCTTCCTCACCCTGATCGGGGTGTACTCGCGTTTCCCGCAGTACCGTCCCCGGAATGCGCTGGTCAATCTGGTCGAGGACCGGATCAACGACTGCTTCGAGCGCAGCCTGAACGGCACCGCGCTGCCGCGCGACGGCCGCGCGATGCGGGACATCATCGCCTACTTCGCCTGGCTCTCGCGCGGCGTCCCCCCGCCCGGCGAGGTTCCCGGCGTGGGACTCCCGGCGATGACCGCCTCGGCGGGCGACACCGCGCGCGGCCGGGGGATCTTCGAGCGGGACTGCACGCGTTGCCACGGCACCGACGGGCTGGGCACGCCAATCGGTCCGCCCCTCTGGGGCCCCGAGTCCTTCAGCATCGGGGCCGGGATGGCGCGGCTCCGCACGGCCGCGGCGTTCATCCGCGACAACATGCCCAACGACCGCGTGGTGGTGCTCGACGACCAGCAGGCGTTCGACGTGGCCGCGTACGTCGTCTCCCGTGCGCGGCCGGATTTCTCCCGGAAGGCGGAGGACTGGCCTCGAGGTGATCCGCCGCCGGACGTTGCGTATCCGACCAGGGCCGCACGTCGGCCCTAACCCGTTTCACCGACAGGAGGTTCATACGATGGAGCATTCAGCGAGCGACACGCCCCGGCGCGGTTTCCTGGCTCGGCTGGCCGCGGGGCTCGCCGCCGCCGGGGCCCTTCCCCTCGCGACCACCGAGGCGACGGCGCAGGCGCCGCAGGCCTCGGATCACGACAAGTGGCTCGACGGCATCACGGCGAAGAACCGGCAGTTCTTCGACATGCCCGAGATTGCCGACGGCCTGCCCCTGATCCACATCCTCAATTACTTCGGCACGTACACCGCGGCCTACGGCGCGAGGACCGGGGAGGTGCAGGCGATCGGCACCTTCTACGGGGGGACGACGCTCTTCGGCGTGAACGACGCCATGTGGGCCAAGTATCACATCGGGTCGGCGCTCAAGGTCAACGACTTCAAGACCAAGGCGCCCGCGACGCGAAACGTGTGGCGGTTCGATCCGGAGATCATTCTGGGTGGGAAGCAGATGATCATGCAGCCGGCGAGCATCGAGGCGCTGCAGCGGCTGGGTACCACGTTCATCCTGTGCCACAACGCGTTCACCTTCTTCGCCAACGAGCTGGCCGACGCGCACAAGATGGACCGGGCCGCCGTCTACGCGGAGCTCAAGGCCAACTTCCTGCCGGGTGTGATTCTGGTGCCGGCGATGGTGATCGCGATCCAGAAGGCGCAGGACCGGGGGGTCGCGTACAACAGGCAGTAAAGCGGTTGAC
>JBOHSH010000088.1:0-10938 GCA_050733195.1 Gemmatimonadales bacterium | reverse complement strand
TCCTTCGGCGCCGAGCTCTTCGAGACGCCGCCGCACCTGAGCGTTCACCCCGCCGTGCATCCGGACGCGAAGGCGCTGGTGGGGCGACATACCGGGATCACGTTTCAGGTGCCGGGGCTGCTGCACTACTGCGGGGTGCTCCACGACCGCGGTGTGCGCTTCGTCAAGGAGCCCACGCGCGCGAGCTTCGGGATCATGGCGATGATTGCCGATCCCGATGGGAACGTCTTCGCGATGTGGGAGGACGCGCCGGAGGAATAAGGCGCGTGGCCTCAGAACCGCATTGTGGCGCTGAGGCGCAGCGTCCGGGGCGGAACGCGCCGGCGAATCTGCCCGTAGGTGCTGGCTCCGCCGAAGCCGACCTCCGCGCTGACCGAAGTCTGAATCTCGGAAACCGTCTCCGCCCCCAGGACGTTGAAGCCGTCCAAGCCCACGATGGTCTCCGAACGACCCATGCGGAACGCCCGCTCCAGGTGGAGATCCATCCGGGTCTGAGCCGGATACCGGAAAGAGCCTCTCGGCAGCAGGAAGATTCGCTGGCCGGACGTGGTTCTGAAAAAGATCGAGGAGAGCGCCGGGTCGCGCGTCAGCTCGGGCCGGTCGAGCGTGAACTCGAGATAGAGATCGCCCAGCGTGAGGGTCGGCGTGACCCGGTCGCCGGTGAAGTGCGTGACGAACGCTCCGCCCCGCAGGCCCCAGCCGAGCGAGCCGCCGGCCTGCACCTTGATCTCCACGTCGGATTGATTGGACAGGTCCCCGAAGCCGTTGAACTGCTCGTTCAGCCTCACGTACGGTCCCGCGCCCGACAGGCTGTAGTCGTCCGGTCCGGTCACCGAGTTGAGGTTGCCCTCGAGTCGCGTGAGCGTCCCGGATGCGGAGACCCACCAGGTCTCGTGCCGGGTCTCCAGCCGGAGCTGTATCTGGTCGAAGCGGCGGCTCGCGTCGGGGGCGTTCGTCAGAACGTAGTCCGGCTCGTACCGCAGGGCATTCAGCTCCGCCGCGGTCAGCTCGGGGGGGATACACTGGGGGCAGATGACCCCCGGCTTCCGCGATTCCTGCAGCCAGTAGAGGATGTCCTCGTTGGAAACGGCGATCCGGGGCAGGACGAGCGGCTTGCCGTCGAAGAAAACCGGCGACTGGAACCGGTCGAGCACCGCCACGTTCTCGTAGATCGTGTAGTTGGTGGCGAGTGCGCGATCGATCAGCGCGACCATGTTTCGGTTACGCCGGCGCACGTAGACTGCTTCGGCTTTCCACTTCGGCCCGAACGTCTTCTCGAGGCCGAACACGGCCTGTTCGACGTACGGCTGCCGATAGCCCTCGACGGGTCCGGTTTCGCTGAGCCGGATCCTCTCGGCGAACCGGAATGTGCCCGCCTGCGCCAGAGCGGTTCGCTCGGCGAAGGTGAACGTGGTCCGCGGATCGGCGAACGGCGGACCCAGGAACTCCCAGCGCTCCTCGTCCGTGAAGACGTTCCCGCCGGCCGCGCGATCGAAAAATCCGGCAAAGAGACTCTGATGAAACCGGCCCCAGTGCACCTTCACCGCGAAGCCGTTGGCCCTGCCGCCCGACCAGCCCAACCCGATTCTCGGCTCCACGGCATGATCCCGCACCGGCGTAACGGCCGCGCTCCCGGAAGGATGGAGCCGCCCGACCCAGCGTCCCCAGCGGAGGCCCGGATTGAGATGGAGACGCGGCGTGAGGGCGATATAGTCCTGAATCCAGGCGGCGCTGTTCTCGACCTCCGAATTCAGAGACACCTCGCCGCCCCAGGTGCTCGAGATCGTACTGTTCCAGATCCAGGTCGACGGGTCTTCGGGGTCGAGCAGCGGGGCCGTCGTGCGATCTCCCGGTCTCCAGGTCAGCCCACCGTTTCGGCGCTGTTCGAACCGCCAGGATCCGAGCAGATGCTCGGCGCCCACGCGGAGACGATGCCCTGTTCCCGCCAGCCGGAACGACCAGTCGGTCCCGATGGAGAATCCGAGGCTGGTCGGCTCGCGACGCTCCGCGAGCGGAGCGTTCTGAAACGCGCGCGGGTCCACCTTCTCGATCGTGAGGATGCCCGGCGCGGCCGAACCGCCGTACGGCTCGCGGCGATCGTTCCCGTCGTAGCCGGCGATCTTGAGCGCGAGAAAGGCACGGGAGGAGAGCGTCCGCTCCCAGCTCAGGCTGTAGTACACCGTTCGCGAATCGCCCCGTTCGGTGGCTTCCGGACTTCTGAAGCCGTCCTGCGCGGTTCGCTCGGCGGTGCCTCGAAGGAGTCCGAGGGAGCCGGCTACCTGATCGCCGGGCCGTGGATGCCAGCTCAGCTTGCCGAGTAGCCGGAGCTCCGTGTCTTCGGGAGGCGGTGCGACCAAGTCTCCCGGGACCTGGCGGACCCGGTTCGTCACCCGGTACTCCCGTCCGATCAGCTGCCCGAATGCGGCGAAGAAGAGCCGGTCGCGCTTCACGGGGCCGCGCACCTCGACATCCACCTCCCGGCGCTCGCCCAGCTCGGACCCGGTTTCCCCCGGGCGCAGATTTGAGGCGTTCAGACGCGAGGTCTCGCCTGCGACCCGCACGCTTCCTTCGAGCACGTCGGTGCCCGACTTGGTCACGATGTTCACGATACCGCCCTGGAAGCCGCCCAGCTCGGCGCCGGCGCCAAGGCCTTTCACCTCGAGCTCCTCGATCCAGAATGGGCTCAGCTCGATGAAGCTTCCGCCGAGGCCGGGGTGGTTCATCCCCACGCCATCCAGCTGATAGCTGTTCGCCTGCGCGGTGGCGCCTCCCCAGATCTGCGCGGTCCTGGCACCGGGAAGGAAACCGACCAGGTCCCGGACCTCGTTGGAGACGGGCAAGAGACTGATCTCCCGCGCCCGGATCCCGCCGCCGAACTCGGTGTCCCACGGCCGAATCCGCAGTGCGGGCACGGTCACCAACAGGGGTTCCAGCGTGGTCGCCAGCCGGGCGAGTGCGAGGTGCACGACCTCCACCTGGCCGCCTCGCACCGTTACCGGTTCCAGGATCACTCCGCGATGACCGATGCGCCGCGCGGTCACCCGGTAGGTGCCGGGAGGGAGGAACGCCACGCGGAACACCCCGGCGCGGTCGGTGAGAATTCTGCGGACCAAGCCTGGCTGGAGGCGGGTTACGACGATCTCGGCATCGGGTACCGGCGCATCGAAATCATCCAGCACCCGGCCCTCGATGAGGCCGGTGCCGCCCAGCTGGGCGGCGGCGGGACGATTGGAAGCGCCCGGGAGAAGGAACAGGAGGGACACCGAGAGGATCCGGCCGTGGAAAGCTGGAAACACGAACTCCCTCCGGACAGCCCTGTTTAAGGTATCGCCCGGGGGGAGGAAAGGGCATCCGGCCGGCTGGCCGGAGACAGGCTCAGCTGCGGCGGGCGCTCTTTCGCTTCCGACGCCGCGCTTCGGCGGCCTTGAGCTTCCGGGCCTCGCTGGGCTTGAGATAATGCCGCTTGCTGCGGAGGTCCTTCAGGATCCCCGCCTTGATGACCTTCTTCTTGAATGCCTTGAGGGCTCCGTCGAGGCGATCGTCTTCGCCGATCGTCACTTCGATCATCGCGCTCTCGTCTCCGGCATTGCCGGTGTTGAGGTTGGCTGGGAGGAGCCGGCCCCTGAGGGCCGGCCCTCCTTCACCAGCAATCGTCAGCTGAGCTTGACGACGTTCTCGGCCGCGGGGCCCTTCTGGCCCTGCACGATCGTGAACTCCACGCGCTCGCCCTCGGCGAGGGTGCGGAAGCCGTTGGCCTGGATGGCCGAGTGGTGAACGAAGCAGTCCTTCTCGCCGTTCTCCGGGGTGATGAACCCGAAGCCCTTGGAGTCATTGAACCACTTCACGGTGCCGGTCGTACGCATGCTACGTTACTCCTTGCAATTCATGTAATCGGAGTCCGAGATGCGGTACGCCCGACTACGCTGCGCGATGGATCCCTCGCGCGGGGATGGCCGGTGGCCCCGAAGGACCAACGAGAGAGGGGGACCGCCACGAGAGCGACCCCCCGCCTGGTTTCCGACCGAAACCGCCGAGCCTGTGTGCGCGGCGGCAACGGAGCAATATACCGTCAAGGCCCCCTAATCTCCAGTCCCGCCCGTCGCGCGGCGGCGCGTTTGCGCGTCGCCGCTTGGGCGGGGTAACCTACCGCATGCGCCGCCCCATCATCGCCATTCTGGGTCCTTCCGAGGCCTCTCCCGTCGAGCTCTCGCACGCCCGAGCGCTCGGCTCCCTCTGCGCGCGGGCAGGCTGGATCGTGCTGACCGGCGGCCGCCCCGCAGGCGTCATGGCGGAGGCGGTTCTGGGGGCGAAGGAGGTCCCGGGCAGCATCACCATCGGCATCCTGCCGGACACGGACGGGCCCGTCGCCGAGGGCATCGACGTCGCGATCCGCACCGACGTGGGCCACGCCCGCAACAACATCAACGTGCTGACGGGTGACGTGGTGGTCGCCTGCGGTGTCTCGAGCGCCGGGACGGCTTCCGAGGTCGCGCTCGCGCTCCGCAACGGGCGGCCGACCGTGCTGCTCGGAGCGGCTCCCGAGGCGGTGGCGTTCTTCCGCGATTTCGTCCCGGATCTGCTGCACCTGGCCGCTTCGCCCGCGGGGGCGGTCGACATCATCGAGAATCGGCTGGACGTGCGACGGGCTCCGCCCTGGCCGACGACGGCCCCCCCGCAGCAGGCGCCACCGGTTCCCGCCGGCTCCCGCCGCCAGCCCATCGCCTGAGCCCCGGACGCTCGACCCCTTCGAGCGCCGAGGCGATCAGCTCGGCACCCTCGATCGCACGCGGTCCCGGCCGCGACGTGTAGGCGTTCCCGTCCAGGAGCCAGACCTCGGCCCACGCCGAGGGCGGCTCCCGGCCCTCGCGACGGAGTCGCGCCTCGAACGCTTGCAGCTCGCGCTCGGCGCGCTCGAGATCGAATCCGCAGGGCGCGATCAGCACGACGTCCGGCGAGAGGCGTCGGACCTCTTCGAGCGTTCTCTCGACCGAATGCGATCCCGGCTCCGCTCCTGCGTCCTCGCCGCCGGCCGCCCGGATCAGATCGGGCACCCAGTGGCCCGCCAGGAAAACCGGCTCCAGCCACTCGATGCAGATCACCCTCCGCCGCCGTGAGGGCTCGCGGCGGGCAAGCGCGTCGAGCCGGCGACGAAGCTCGGCCGTGAGCATGTGGCTCGCGGTCTCGAGTCCGAGCGCGGCACCAACGGCGAGGATGTCCCGGAAGATTCCCTCGAGGTCGCGAGCGGCGAGCGGCAGCGTCCGTGTGGAAGGGGAGAGCGCGGAAGCGATCCCGCGGATCCCTCCGTCGGTGACCGCGCAGACCTCGCAGAGATCCTGAACGAGAAGCAGGTCGGGCTCGAGCGCGGCAAGACGGGCTCCATCGACGGCGATGACCGGGCGTCCCGCCGCCTGCAGCTCGCGGACCTGCGCGTCGATCTCGAGGCTCCCTTTTCCGGCGTCGACCGGCGTCGCCGTCACGCGCGGAAGCGACCGTACGGCGGGCGGCCAGTCGCATTCATGGGAGACCCCGGCGAGCAGGTGGGTCGCGCCCAGCGCGGCGACGATCTCCGTTCCCGCCGGGACGAGCGAAACGACCCGCATCAGTCGCCCGCGAGCCGCGCCGGCGTGTAGATGGCCAGAGCAGCGAGCGAGGCGGCGACCAGCACGCCGTAGCCGAACAGATCGCCGGTCAGCAGATGGGACGCGGCGCCCAGCGCCGCTGTGGTATCGAGGAGCGCCCAGACGACGATGGCGCGCGGGAGGTTGACCCGCCACCACGCGCCGGCGTCCTCCGGGGGCGACCGTGGAACGATGCGGCTCCGCACGAGCACCGCCAGCGCCACCATGGTGAAGCCGGCGAAGAGAAGGACGTACCGGAGGATGCCGGGGACGGGAACGCTTTGATCGAGCTGGGCCCGGATCAGGTATGCTCCCGCGGCAAGCACGACCACGCTCGCGATGATGGCGCCGTGCAGCGCCCTGGGGACGGGTGGACCGGTTATGGCGCGATCGGCCTGGTGCTCGTGGAGTCGGGCGGGTCGCGGTCCTCGCCGCCGAGCGTCTCCACAGCGGCCACGCTGTCTCCCGGAATGACGACGCCGTGCGCGCCGAGCAGGCGGAAGAGCTTCCACTGCTGCTGGCGGGCCGCGTGCACGCGGGAGCCGTTGTACATGAGAGAGACGAGCAGCACCCCGTCGGGGCGACCGAGATACCCGGCCAGGGTCGCGGCGTTGCCGAGCGTGCCGGTCTTGGCCCGGACCACCCCCGTGCCGGGAAGGCCGTTGGCCAGGCGCCGGAGGGTGCCGGTGCCGTTGGCCGGGAGCAGCTGCGGGAAGTTCCGGCCGCCCGGGGAGAGCGGGAAGCGCGCGAGGTAGGACACGAACGTCATCGGCGCGGCGCGGTTGTCGCTCGACAAGCCGCTCCCGTCCACGAGATGGACTCCCGTGAAATCGCCGGTGATCTGCTGCACGTGCGCCGTCAGCCGCTCCGCGCCGGTCGTGGCGTTCGGCCCGCCGGCCCAGCGGAGCATCAGCTCGGCGCCGATGTTGAGGCTGCGGCGGTTCACTTCCATCGCGATCGAATCGAACGGCTGGGAGGAGACCTCCGCGAGCACCGTCTTGGCGGTCGAGGACGAGGGGCTGGAAATGCCGCTCGCGCGGGTCCACTCGACGCCGGCCAGCGACACCGCCCGCGCCCACGCCGCTTCGAGGAGAATCTGGGGATCGCTGACGTTGGAAGAGAACCAGCGGGTGCGGGCGCGCACGCCGATAGTTCCGCTCACCACGTAGCGCCCGCCGGCGGCGCGCTGGTAGCGGAGCCGCGAGCTTCGGCCCTTTACCGTCTTGGCCTTGATGGTCACGAGCTCGCCGGCGCCGCTCGGCGCTTCACCGAGCAGAACCGCCCGCGAGCCGATTGTCTTGCCGGGTCCGATGGAGAAGCTGAGGACGTTCTCGTTCAGGGTGAGCTCACCGATCAGCGGGGCGAACTTTCTGCCCTCATGCCGTTTTGCCCAGACGCTGGGGAACGCCGCACCGGCGGAGCCCCACGTGCTGGTCACCGAGAGCGGTCCCACGAGATGCCGGATGCCCCGGTCCTTGAGCTGGCGGGCGAGGTCGGCCAGGGTCGGGCCGTCGCGGCCCGGCCGCTCGAAGGTGGGATCGCCGTTGAGCTCGAGGGCCCAGGTCCCGACCCACGAGCCGCTCGCCGGATCCACGTTCCCGACTCCCACGACCCGAGTCTGCTGCCGGGCATCGGCGCCCAGCACGCTCCGGGCAAATCCCGTCGTGAACAGCTTGACCGTGGAGGCGGGGATCAGGGGTCGGGTCGGCTGCACGCCCCACATCAGGAATCCGTCCTGATTCGCGATCGCGACGCCCCATTCGCCCGGGGCGATGCGGACCGCCCTGCGGAACCACTGTTCCAGTTGCGCTGTGAGCTCGGGAGCCTCCGTCGGGACCCGCTGTTGCGCGGGCGCTGCCGTGCTGGAGAGGGCCAGCACGGCAGGGACCAGGGCGACGCGGAGGCGGAATCCGTTCATGGCAGCCTACTTCAGCATTCCCTTGGCGATCGTCAGGAGCTGCATGTTGCTGGTGCCCTCATAAATCGTGCCAATCTTCGCATCCCGGTAGAACTTCTCGGCCGGGTACTCCTTGGAGTACCCGTATCCCCCGAAAAGCTCGAGGGCCCTGGAGGTTATGCGGTCGGCAACCTGGGAGCTGAAGAGCTTCGCCATCGCCGCTTCCTGGGTGAACAGCTTGCCGCTGTCCTTGAGCCGGGCAGCGTTGTATACGAGGAGACGAGCGGCCTCCAAATCCGTGCGCATCTGGGCCAGCTGGAACTGGACCCCCTGAAATTCCGCCACCGGCTTGCCGAACTGTTGGCGCTCTTTCACGTAACCGAGCGCGGCGTCGAGGGCGCCCTGAGCGACCCCGACCATCTGGGCCCCGATGCCGATGCGTCCTTCGTTGAGCGTTTCGATGGAGATCTTGTAGCCCTTGCCCACGGGCCCGAGGACGTTTTCGTCGGGCACCTTGCACGACTCGAGGATGAGCTCGGTGGTGCTCGAGGCGCGGATGCCCAGCTTGTTCTCCTTCTTCCCGACCGCGAAGCCCTCGAATCCCCGCTCGACCAGAAACCCCGTGATCCCCTTGTAGCCCTTCGAGAAGTCGATATTGGCGAAGACGATGAAGATGCCCGCCTCGGCTCCGTTCGTGATCCAGAACTTCCGGCCGGTGAGCTCCCAATGACCGTCCTTCCGCTCGGCCCGGGTCTGGAGGGCGAAGGCATCGCTGCCGCTCCCCGGCTCCGAGAGGGCGAAGGCGCCGAGGAGGTCCACGGTCATCCTCGGGAAGTAGCGCGCCTTCTGCTCTTCGTTCGCCCAGTGCAGCAGGCAGTTGTTGACCAGGGTGTTGTGCACGTCGACGTAGATCGCCGCGGAGGCGTCGACCCGGGCCAGCTCCTCGATGGCGAGCATCGCCATGAAGATCGTGCCGCCGGCGCCACCCCACCGCTCGGGGATTTCGACGCCCATCAGTCCCAGCTCGAAAAACTTGGCGATCAGGTCGGGCCGGAACTTTCCCGCCTCGTCCATTTCCACCACGTGCGGCCGGACCTCCGCTTCAGCGAACTCCCTGACCGACTCACGGAAGAGCTCCTCTTCCTCCGAAAGGGTCGTGAGCGCGGGACTGGCCGTGGCGATGTCGGTCATGCAAGGACCTCGACGGATCGGGCGGGGGAACAGTTCCAAAGATAGTGAACCACCCCGCGGCATGACAGCTGTCGGATTCCTGCTAACCGACTGTGTCGTCTGGACTTGACGAGGAGACGGGCGGACGTCTGTCCGCCTGTCCCGTGTCCTTTTTCATTGCCTCCGCATCTCCCCCCACACGTTCGAAACCCGAACAGGCGGGAGGGAGGCGGCAATGGCTCGCGCACGTCAGTGGATGTTGGCAGGCCTGCTGGGTGCCGGACTTGTCCCGGGCATCCCCCGGCCCGCGTCACGGCCCGGCGCAGGAGAAATCGTCGGCACGGTCAGGGACGACCGCGGCGCCCCGATCGTCGGGGCGGGGGTGACCGTTTCAGGCTCGAAGCAGACCGCCGGGACCGGTCGCGACGGGGCGTACCGGATCACCGGGGTCGCCGCCGGCACGGCCGAAGTCACGGCCCGCGCGACGGGATTCCAGGCGTCGACGCTCACGGTGCGGGTTATGGACAACGGCACGGCCCGGCTCGACTTCGTGCTCAAGGCGACGGTCGTGGCGCAGGAGAAGATCGTGGTGTCCGACCGGGAGAGCCGCATCGACAGGGCTCGCCGCACCCTGGGCAACGCCGCCGCGGCGCCGATGTCGATCAGCGGGCACCGCGCGTTCAATACCGAGGAGTACCGGCACATCGTGGAGAACGCCTGGCGCGCTCCCTCGAGGACCCCGCTCTCCACCTTCTCGATCGATGTCGACGCCGGCTCCTACACGAACGTCCGGCGGTTCGTGAGCGAGGGGCGCCTGCCGCCCGCGGATGCGGTCCGGGTCGAGGAGATGATCAACTACTTCGCCTACGACTACCCCGATCCGACCGGCGAGCATCCCTTCACCGTCACGACGGAGCTGGCGGACGCCCCGTGGCATCCCGGCCACAAGCTCGCGCTCATCGGGCTCAAGGCGCGCTCGATCCCGACCCGGAGCCTCCCGCCGGGGAATCTGGTCTTTCTGATCGACGTGTCGGGATCGATGGCCGATCCCCGCAAGCTCCCCCTAGTCAAGTCGGCGTTCCGGCTGCTCGTGAACCAGCTTCGCGACGAGGACCGGGTCGCCATCGTGGTCTACGCCGGCGCCGCCGGCCTGGTGCTTCCCTCCACGCCGGGAAGCCAGAAGGACCGCATTCTCGACGCGATCGAGCGCCTCGAGGCCGGCGGGTCCACGGCGGGGGCGGAAGGCATCCGGCTCGCCTACCGGACCGCGCGCGAGCACTTCCAGCGCGACGGCAACAACCGGGTCATTCTCGCAACCGACGGCGATTTCAACGTGGGGGTGTCCAGCGAAGGGGAGCTCATCCGGCTGATCGAGGAGGAGCGGAAGAGCGGGATCTTCCTCACCGTGCTCGGCTTCGGCACGGGAAACCTCAAGGACGCCAGGATGGAGCAGCTGGCCGACAAGGGAAACGGGCACTACGCCTACGTGGACAACATCCTCGAGGCCCGCAAGGTGTTCGTGCAGGAGCTGGGCGCGACGCTCCTCACCGTCGCGAAGGACGTGAAGCTGCAGGTCGAGTTCAACCCGGCACGGGTGCAGGCGTACCGGCTGGTGGGCTACGAGAACCGGCTCCTCGCCGACGAGGACTTCAACGACGACACGAAGGATGCCGGCGACCTGGGGGCCGGGCACGCCGTCACGGCGCTGTACGAGCTGGTGCCCGCCGGGGCGCCGCTCGACGTGAAGGTCGGCACGGTCGATCCGCTCAAGTACCAGGGCAACGGCGAGACCGCGCGGGTCACCCGTGAAGGGAACGGCGACTGGCTCACGGTCAAGCTCCGCTACAAGCCGCCGCGCGATTCAGCCAGCCGGCTGCTGGAGCGAACCGTCCGCGCCGAGACTCGGAGCCCGTCGATGAACCTGCGGTGGGCGAGCGCCGTCGCGGGCGTCGGGATGCTGTTGCGGGATTCGGAGCACAAGGGCCGCGCGACCTGGCCCGCCATGCTCGCGCTGGCGCGCGGCGCCCGCGGCGAGGATGCCGAAGGCTACCGGGCGGAGTTCATCCGGTTGGCGGAGACGATGGAGATGCTGGTGGTGCAGGCGAAGGAGCGAAGCCAAAGGTAAGTGTTCTGAGTGCTGAGTTCTGAGTGCTGGGTTCTCCTCCGACGAGGAACTAGAACCCAGAACTCAGAACCCAGAACTCAGAACTCAGAACTCAGAACTCAGAACTCAGAACAGGCGCCCCTCAGGGC
>JBOHSH010000087.1:0-3132 GCA_050733195.1 Gemmatimonadales bacterium | reverse complement strand
GTGTCAGCTCGAGCGCCCCGTCCAGCACCCCCGAAACCTGTTGCCAGCGCTCCGGTGTGTAGTCGCGCATGTCGAGTTACCGCGCGCCCGTCAGTTCGGCTCGAACACCAGCTGGTCGAGCCCGACGAAGAAGCCGGTCGACTTCGGGTCCTTCCCCCGCACCTGGACCAGCAGCTGGTGCGGACCGGCGCTGAGATCGAACATGCCGATCACGATCTTGTCGCGGCTCACTCCCGGCGCATAGCCGTTGAACACGACGCCGGGCTTGCCGTCGAGGCTCGCCATCGCGATCGCGTAATCGGGGGCGGCCGTGAAGATCAGCGAGACGGTGTACCGGCCGGTTCGGGGGACCGTCAGCGACAGGTTGAGCTGTGCACCGACCTGGCTCGCCGGCCAGAAGAGCTGGGCGTCGGCGCCCCACCAACCCGGCTTGAAGCCTGCCATCGGCTGTACGCCGAACTGGCCGCTGGTTGCCTGGGCACCTCCCGCCAGCGCCTCGACCTCGATGGTGAACGGTGTCGGGATTGCCGCGGTTGCCACCGGATTCGGGACCGGAGCGGAGGCGGGCGGCAGCCGACGGGCCGGGATCGGTGCAGGAGCCGGGGGCGTCGTCACCGGCGTCAGGCGCGCGGGAAGGTTCGAGGGAACCGGAGGAGACGACTTGGGCGGTGGCGGAGGGGGAGGAGGAGTGCCGCCGCCGCCGGACTGCTTCGAGAGCGTCACGGCTTCGAAGAGCGTCGCTCTCCCCGCGGTGACCGGAACTTTGTTCAGCCAGGGACGATCGAACCCGTCCCATCCCGTGCCGTTCTGGAAGGCCACCTGCTTGCAGGGGGCCGTCGCGAGCACGGGGTCCGAGCCGCAACGGAGCTGCATCTGGACCTTCCCCGACTTGGCTCCGCTCACGACCACGTCCTCCCGCAGCTCGCCGTTGCGGGTATCGTAGGTCACCGCGGCCTTGGCCCAGACGACCCCGACCACGCTCATGGACTTGTCCCCGGCATTGGCTCCGAAGAAGCCTTTCTTGTTCGAAGCCTGGACATCCACGAGCTGGCAGGATCCCTGAAACCCGTACGTCCGGACGGGACCGGCGGGGACGTTGCTCGCACCCACCAGCTTGAGACCGGCGCAGTGGACCGTGTTGTAGTGGCTCGTCTGGGATACGCCGTCGGGAAACGGATTCGGTATCTGCGCAAGCGTCGTTGTCGTGAGCGTCAGCAGGAAGGCCGGGGCGGACGCCGTCTCGATGAGGTATCGCATGGGAAGGGGCCTGGTGTTCGGGTTAGGGCAGCCGCCTGGCTGCGATGGCCATGATGGCCCTGGTGTGGTCGTACGACGCGGCGAACCCGGTCCCCTCGAGGCGCAGCTCGCCCTTCTTCACGATCACGATCGGGATGTCCTTGAGCGCGGCGGCCGGGGCCGGCAGATCCGGCAGCGCGATCCACTGACCGCCGGTCATCGCGCTCTGGTTGAGGTCCCGGGTCAGCTCCTCCGCGCTCGACACGGCCGGTGCCAGCGGCCCGAAGCGCACGTAGACGTGGCTCTCCGCGCTGAAGGCGATCTTGCAGCTGGCCGTCGGGTAACGGGGGTTCTCGGGCGCCATGCTCACCACTTTCCGGCCGGTCGCCTTCTCCACCTCCGCCTGCGTCACCAGCGAGCAGACCACGGGAAACCGCGATTGACCCGCGTGCGGCGCCGCGGCCTGGGCGCTGGGCTCGCCGCCGGTGCACGCCGCGAGGGTCACCGCGATGAGCAGAGGGCGATTCATGGAAGCCTCCTTTGGGTTCACGTCTTCCGGCATTGCGGTGAACGGGAATCCCGGGCCCGGGGGGCCATGGCCCCGCCGGCGCCGGGCCTCCGTTTGAGGAGGTGGACACCACGTGAGGTCCCTATGCGACTGCAGGCTTCCGCGTCCCTGTTCGCCATGGTGATGGCGGCCATGGCGCCCCTCGAGCTCGCGGCCCAGCGCAAAGGCGACCCGCCTCCCGCCGCCCTGCGGGGTCCCCGGCTTCGTCTGGGCGTCCTCGACCTGTCCGGCAGCGCGCTCGCCATGCAGACCTCCGTCGCGCCGATGGGCACCAGCACCACCATCGCGATTCCCCCGCCGCCCGACTTCTCGCGCGGGCTCACCCACATGCTCACGACGGCGCTGATGGATCAGCAGTCGTTCGTCGTGCTCGAGCGCAGCCAGATCGATCGGGTGGTGGGCGAGCAGGATCTGACGAACTCGGGGCGGGTCACGCCGGAGACCACCATCCGGCTCGGAGGCCTTCTCGGCGCGCAGGTCCTCATCACCGGCGACATCACCGAGTACAGCTATCGCCAGTCGAGCGCCGGCAGCACGCTCGGCGTGCTCGGCGGCGTGGTCGGCCGCCAGCTGGGCGCCAAGGCGGAGCGGGTGAACGCGCAGGTCGCGATCGATCTGCGGATTCTCGACGCGACGACGGGAGAGGTGCTCGGCTCGGCCCGCGGCCAGGGGAAGGCCAGCTCCACGGCGGTCGGCGCGGAGATCACCCTGGCCAACACGCAGTTCGGCGTCGGCGGATCCCTCGAGACGCCCCTCGGGCAGGCGAGCCGGAAGGCCATTGACCACGCCGTGAAGCAGCTCGTGGAGACCCTTCGGGACTCGCCCTGGCGCGGACGGGTGAGCGAGCTCCGGGGGTCGGAGGTCTACATCAACGCGGGCTCGACCCTGGGCATCGCTCCGGGAATGGAGTTCGAGGTGTTCGCCCAGGAGAAGCCCGTCGTCGATCCCGAGTCGGGCGCGGTGCTCGGAACGCCGGACCGGCGGACGGGCCGGATCATCGTGGTGCGGGTGGCGCCCAAGTATGCCGTCGCGCGCATCGTGGAAGGGCAGGGGTTCCGCAAAAACGACGTGATCCGCTTCCGCGGCCAGAACGACGAGCGCTAGCGACTCCCGGCGGCGAGCGGCGGCGTGCTGGCGGGCGGCCTGCGGTGGCGGGTCGCCTGCTCGTACCCGTAGGCGAGGCGGAAGAGGGTGCCTTCGCTCCAGGGCAGGCCGAGCAGCTGCAGTCCGGCTGGAAGGCGTCCGTCGAGCACCCATCCCATGGGCACCGTGACGGCGGGGAAGCCGGTCGCCGGCGCGAAGAGCTGGTTGTTGTCGCCGTGCGGCGT
>JBOHSH010000086.1:0-13916 GCA_050733195.1 Gemmatimonadales bacterium | reverse complement strand
CCTGACGCTGTCCACCGTGCTGGCGCAGACGAAGGACATGGCGATCGGCCTGGTCGTCATGGGCCTGGCCCTCCCGCTCTTCTTCGGGGTGAGCTACCACTGGACCGTCCTCTGGGTGCCGCTGCTGTTGCTCCTGCTGCTCCTGATCACGGCGGCTGCGGGGCTGTTTCTGGCCTGTGCCAATCTCTTCTTCCGGGACGTGAAGTACCTGGTACAGGTGTTCCTCACGTTCGGCATCTTCTTCACGCCGATCTTCTTCAATGCGAGCCTGCTGGGCGGTACGGCGGGCACGCTCGTCATGCTCAACCCGGTGGCTCCGATCCTGGAGGGGATGTACTTCGCCGTGGTCGCCGGCCACAACCTGGCCGTCCCCTTCGTCGGGCCGGCGTCGGCCGGCGGCACGAGCCTGCTCATCTGGTCCCCGTGGAGCCTCGTGTACAGCCTGATGTGGGGGACGGTGGGTCTGCTGGCAAGCCTCCTGTTCTTCCGGCGGCTCTCGTACCTCTTCGCCGAGTACATCTGACCTCATGACCTCATCGGGGATCCGCTTCGAGGGGGTCTGGAAGAAGTTCCATCGCGGAGAGCTGCACGACAGCCTCCGCGACCTCCTGCCGGCGCTCGCGAAGAAGATGCTGGGGGGACGGGCGCGGGCCACCGAGCTCCAGTCGGGCGACTTCTGGGCGGTGCAGGATGCCTCGTTCGTCGTCGAGTCCGGCGAAGCCCTGGGCATCATCGGGGGCAACGGCGCCGGCAAGTCCACCATCCTCAAGATGCTCACCCGCATCCTCCGCCCCACGAGGGGCTGGTGCGAGGTGCGCGGTCGGGTGGGGGCGCTGATCGAGGTGTCCGCCGGCTTCCACCAGGATCTCACCGGTCGCGAGAACATCTTTCTCCAGGGCGCCATTCGGGGCATGTCGTCGGCGATGATCAAGCGCCAGTTCGACAGCATCGTCGAGTTCTCCGGCGTGGAGGACTTCATCGACACGCCGGTCAAGCGGTACTCGAGCGGCATGAACGCGAGGCTCGGCTTCTCGATCGCGGCACACCTCGACCCCGAGGTGCTCATCATCGACGAAGTCCTCGCGGTGGGCGACTTCAGCTTCCAGCAGAAGGCGTTCGACCGGATCCACGCGATGGCGACCAGCGGGATCCCCGTGGTCATCGTGTCCCACCAGCTGGAGCGCATCTCGACGCTCTGCACCAAGGCCATCCTGCTCGACCACGGGCAGATCACTTTCGCCGGGGCCCCGTCCGACTGCATCCTCCGCTACACGGAGGGCGGGAACGTCCTCGCCTCGACCTCGGGCGACGGCCCGATCCGGATCGAGGAGGTTCGGTCCGGCAGCGATCTGCCGGTGGCCTCCGGGAGCGACCTCGCGTTCTCGCTCCGGGGGTTCGTCGAGCCGGGCTGGGAAGAGCCCGATCCTCCGGCGATCTACCTCGCGATCCGGTCGACCAAAACCGGGAGTGTGCCCTACAGCACCACCACCAATCGGCACGGCCTTACCCTGCCGCGCGAGGGACCCTTCGCCTTCGACGTGACCCTCCAGATGAACCTGGCGGCCGGCATCTACACGCTGGAGACGGGAGCGGTCAGCGATTTTCGAGGGAAGATCCTGTCGCACGGTCCCACGGTGACGGTCCAGATCCGCGAGGGTCCTTTCTTCTCCGGCAACGTCCAGCTCAACCCGCGGCTCACGGCGAGGAACGGCAAGGGAGCCTGATGCGCGAGCGCAGGCTCCTGCTCATCAGCTATCACTTTCCCCCCTCGACCGCCGCCGGCGCCCTGCGCTGGGAAAAGCTGGCGCAGCACGCGGCGCGGCGCGGGTACGGCCTCGACGTGGTGACGCAGGATCCCGCCGAGCTCACCGAGCGCGACGACCGGCGGCGTGAAGCGCTTCCCGTGGGCACGCGAATCACGGGCGTGGCCTCGCCGACGGTCTGGACCACGCGCGCCGAAGCCACGCTGAGCCGGTGGCTCGCCCGGCGGCGGCTTTCGGGCGGCAACGGGCCGCGACACCCTCCTTCCGGCATCGCCCGGGCGGCATCCCTCTCGCCCGATGCGATCCGATGGTCCCTCGCCCCGCGCGCCTTGCTCCGCGGGTGGTGGAGCACCGAGAACTGGCACCGGGAGCGCGCCTGGGCGCTCGCGGCCGCGTCGGCGGCTGGCCGTCTGGTCGATCCGGAGCGCCACGTGGCGATCCTCACCAGTGGTCCACCGCACGCGGCCCACCGCGCGGCCGTCGGTCTCGCGGCCCGAGCCGGCCTGCCGCTCATCCTCGACTTCCGGGATCCCTGGTCGTTCCCCCGGCGCGTGCCGGAGCACTTCGCGAGCCCGATGCATTTCGCGCTGGCCGCGCGCGCAGAGAGGCGGGCGATTCGAGAGGCCGCGCTGGTGCTCGCCAATACCGACGCCCTCCGCGACGCCCTCCGCGCCGCGTTTCCCGCGCGCGCGGAAGACATCATCACCGTCATGAACGGCTTCGACGAGGACGGCGCGGCTTCCCCGCCCTCGCGCGCGGCGGACCGATTCACGGTGACCTACGCCGGCGCTCTTTACCTCGATCGCGACCCGCGGCTCTTCCTCCGGGCGGCGGGTCGCGTGGTGCGGGAGCTGGGCCTCGATCCCGAGCGGTTCGGCATCGAGCTGCTGGGCACCGGGGAGACGTTCGGGCGGGCTTCTCTCCGCGACATCGCCGGGGAGGAAGGCGTCGGCGAACACCTGACGATCCACGCACGGCTTCCCCGTGCGGAGGTGCTCGCGTTTCTCGCGGGCTCGACGATGCTGCTCAACCTCCCGCAGGACAGCCCCTTCGCCATCCCCTCGAAGCTCTTCGAGTACCTCCAGTTCCCCGTCTGGCTGCTGGCGCTCGCGGCGCCGGGCACGCCGACCGCGAACCTGTTGCGCGGCACCGGCGCCGACCTGGTCGCCCCCGGCGACGTGGACGCCATGACCGCGGTGCTCCGCCGCCGGGTGAACGCCTTTCTCGCCGGTGAGCGGCCAGGTCGCATCGCCGGCGCCGACCGCTTCAGCCGCGCGGCGCAGGCAACCGTCTTTCTCGACGCGCTGGAGGAGGTTCTGCGCCGCGCGCCCGCGCGGCGATGACCCTCAAGCACGCCACCCTCGGGCTTCTGACCTCGAAGGGGGTCGACCGCCTCTGGAGCCCGTGGTCCCGCCGGGCATTGCCGGTGCTCACGCTCCACCGGTTTGCCGATGCCGAGCGCGGCATCGCCGGATTCCCAGCCGAGGCGCTTCGCGCGCAGCTCCGGCTGCTCTCGCAGCGCGGGTATCGCGTCCTGCCTCTCGGCGACGCGCTGAACCGGCTCGAGGCGGGCGAGCCGCTCGCGCGAGCGGTGGTCCTCACGGTGGACGACGGCTACGCCGATTTCTTCCGCGTGGCGCTGCCGGTTCTCGAGGAGTTCTCCTGTCCGGTCACCCTCTTCGTCACGACCGGCTTCGTCGACGGCACGCTCTGGATGTGGTGGGATCAGGTCGCCTGGGTCCTCGAGCGCGACGGCCGCGCGGTGGACGCCCCGGCCCGGGTCGCGACCCTCAAGCGCCTTCCCGATACCGAGCGCCGGGCCGCGATCGCCGGACTGGCGCGCGGCACCGGGGTCACTATCCCCGCAGTCCCGCCCGAACGGTATGCCCCAGTCACCTGGGACCAGCTCCGCGCGGCCACGACCCGCGGCGTCACCGTCGGGCCGCACACCGTCTCGCACCCCATCCTCTCCCGATGCGACGACGCCGCGGTCGAGACGGAGGTGAAGGACTCGTGGGAACGGCTCCGATCGGAGTGCGGGGCGGCCGCCCTGCCGGTCTTCTGCTACCCGAACGGAGGCGCCGGCGACCAGAGTTCCCGGGAGGAGTCGATCCTCGCGCGGCTCGGCTTCCGGGCCGCCTTCACGACGATTCCCGGATTCGTCCGCGCTCACTCTCCCGAGGACGGTCGCTACAGGTTGCCTCGCTTCCCGCATCCCGCATCGATGCCACACCTGCTGCAGCTGGCAAGCGGTCTCGGTCGGCTTCGGAGGATCGGAAGCCACATCGGGTGAATGTGCCGTTGCAGGAGTGCAGCACGGTGTAGATTCCAGTCAACAGGTTGCGACAGAAAGCCGAGATCGCGCAGCGGTTTCCGGCATTGGTCTCCGATGTCCAGAGGGGTTCGCAGGGGGGCGGCCGCTGTGGGCCCGTTGGCCCAAAACCTGTTACCGGTAGGCGCGATGCAGCTCCGTACGCTCCTGAGTCCGACGAGCTGGGCCGAGCGGGCCCTCGAGCAGTACTGGAGGCTCCACCCTAACGGCTCCGTGGATCCGGTCACGCTGACCTGGCCGGTGGACCGTGCGGCGCTGGAGACGGTGAGGATCCGGTGGCCCAATCGGCGCTCCTACGCGTGGGCGCCGCGCGCCATCTGGGGCGATCAGCTGCGGGATGCGCTGCGGCGGTTCGTCCGGGTCGACGAAGTGGATCTGCCCCAGCCGTTCGACCGGGTAATCCTCGTCGAGCTCACGCGCGACGGGCGGCGATGGCCGGTGGCCGTGGAGACCTCGGACTACGCGCCGCTCAACGAAGATGCGTATCGCGCCGTCGCACTCCATTTCAAGATGGAGTACGCGCTCGAGGGCTACGGCGAGCGGGACCATCTGGTCCCCGGCGGCTACGTCAACAACGATGCGTCGATCTACCGTTACCTGCCGAGGCTCCGGGCGTTGCGGGATCACGCGCCGCCGGAGCACGAGGTGCACGGCCGTTTCGGTCTGAGCCTGGAGAAGCGACGCCGGCCGATGGAGATCCTGCGGGCGAGCCGGCAGTTCCGGTTCTTCGGCGGCGAGGGGAAGGTGGGGTACCGCCGGTTTCTCGAGGAGGTGGCGCGGTCGAAGGTCTGCATCGACCTGCCGAGCATGTCCTCGATCACCTTCCGCATGGTGGACTACCTCGCCATCGGAAGCTGCATCGTCGGCCCGCCGCACACCAACCGGCTGCTGGTGCCGTTTCAGGATCGGGTGCACTGCGCCTACTGCCGGCCGGATTACGAAGATCTCGAGGAGGTCTGTGTGCATTACCTGCGGCACGAGGACGAGCGGCGGGCGCTGGTGGCGAACAGCCGGGCGCTGTTCGACGCGTACCTGCACCGCGACCAGCTCGCCTCCTACTACCTCCACGAGTGTCTGAGCCGGCTCGCCTGAGCGCCCGGCTCGAGTCCATCATCGAGGATCTCATCGCATGAGCGTTGCCATCATCACGGGCTCGGCCGGTCTCATCGGCTCCGAGGCCGCCGTCTTCTTCGCCGGGCTGGGTCTCGACGTCGTGGGGGTCGACAACGATCTCCGCCGCGTGTTCTTCGGCGATGACGCGTCCACCGCGTGGAACCGGCAGCGCCTGGAACGCACGCTGGGCACCCGGTACGTCCACCACGCGCTGGACATCCGCGACGCCGAAGCGATCGACGCCCTCTTCGCCCGCTACGGGTCCGCGATCTCGCTCGTGATCCACACCGCGGCCCAGCCGTCGCACGACTGGGCGGCCCGCGACCCCGGCATGGACTTCTCCGTCAACGCCACGGGCACGCTCACCGTGCTCGAGGCCACGCGCCGGCACGCGCCCGACGCCGTGTTCATCTTCACCTCGACCAACAAGGTCTACGGCGATACCCCGAACCGCCTGCCGCTGATCGAGCAGGAGCTCCGCTGGGAGATCGACCCCGCCCACACCTATGTCGGCGGGATCCGGGAAGACATGTCCATCGACCAGACCCTCCACAGCCTGTTCGGTGCTTCGAAGGTCGCCGCGGACGTGCTGGTCCAGGAATACGGCCGTTACTTCCAGCTCCGGACCGCCTGCTTCCGCGGGGGCTGCCTCACGGGGCCCAACCATTCCGGCGCAGAGCTCCACGGGTTCCTGGCGTATCTCGTGAAGTGCGCCATCACGGGGAAGCCGTACACGGTGTTCGGGTACAAGGGCAAGCAGGTGCGGGACAACATCCATTCCGCCGACCTGATCAGCGCCTTTCACCACTTCTACCAGGCTCCCCGCGTCGCCGAGGTCTACAACATCGGCGGCGGCCGGTTCAGCAACTGCTCGATGCTGGAGGCGATCCGGTACGCTGAAGAGCTGGCGGGACGGCCGATGCAGTGGACCTACTCAGAGACGAACCGCGTGGGCGACCACATCTGGTGGATCAGCGACAACGGGCAGTTCGAGCGGCACTATCCCGCATGGCGGCTCCAGTACGACGTCCCGGCCATCATCCGGGAGATCCACGAGGCGTGCACCGAGCGGCTGGCGGCGGCCGGCTGACCGGGCTCGGCGCCGCCGCGTACCGGCTGCTCGCCGGCACCGGGGTCGCTACCCGGCTTCGGCGACGCCGGCCCGCAGCGACGATTCTCTGCTACCACAACGTGGTTCCCGATCCGCTCGAAGGGCGGGTCGGGGACCGCTCCCTCCACCTGGGCGCCGGCCGTCTGGCCGAGCATCTCGACTGGATTGCGCACGCCTTCACTCCGGTGCCGCTGCTCGAGCTGCTCGCGCGGCTCGCGGACGGCCGCTCCGTCGACGGCCTCGCGGTGGTCACGTTCGATGATGCCTATGCCGGCGCTCTGCGGAACGCCGGACCGCTGCTCGCGGCGCGCGGGATCCCGGCGACCTTCTTCGTAGTGACCAGCGCCGCGAACCATCCGGCACCGTTCTGGTGGGACCGGTTGGGCGACGAAGGGAGGCTCGACGACCGCACGCGGCTGGAGTGTCGGGACGATCTCCAGGGTGATCCGGCCCGGATCGCGACCGCCTATCCGCCTCTGGCGTCCGGCGGAACGGAGGGTCCCGATCTCCTGGCGGCCGACTGGACCGCGCTTCGCGAGGCGGCGCGTATCGGGTTCGGGGTGGAGTCGCATTCGCGTACCCATCGCAACCTGACCCGGCTCCCGCCGGACGAGCTGCGCCTCGAGCTCGAAGGAAGCCGTCACGACCTCCGCGAGGCACTCGGCCGGCCGCCGAGGCTCGTCTCGTACCCCTACGGGTGCCTCAACGGCGCCGTCCGGCAAGCCGCCGCCGACGCGGGCTACGAGGGTGGCATTGCGCTTTCCTACGGCCGGGTCGCCGCCGGTGACGAGCCCTTTTCTCTGATCCGCGTGAACGTTCCGGCCGGACTCCCCGTCGCCACGCTCGAGTGCTGGGCCTCGGGAATCCGATGGAAGCCTCCCTCGTGAGCGGAGAGCCGCTTCGGATTGCGCTCCTGGTCCCGAGCCTCCGTGGCGGCGGCCTGGAGCGAATCGTCCGGGACCTGGCCATCCAGCTCGCCCACGAACGTCTCGCTCCAGAGGTCTTCGGGACCGACGGCTTAGGCGTTCACGCCGACGTTCTCCGCCAGGCAGGCATCCCGGTTTGGGACTGCCGGGAGACCGGTCTTCGGGTTCGAGGCTACCCCCGGAGGCTTGTGAAGCGGCTCCGAATCCAGAACCCGCACCTCCTTCACGCTCACAGCGGCACCTGGCTTCCCGCTGTGATCGCCCGCAAGGCGCTCGGCGGCCGGATTCCGCTCCTCTTTACGGATCACGGCCGGTACTCGCCAGAGCCGAGACTCCGGGCGATGGCCGAGCGGTGGTACAGCCGCCACACCGACCGGATCGTTGCGGTCTCGAGCCCACTGTCCAGCTACCTTCAGGAGTTCCTGCGGCTGCCGGTGGCGCCGATGGTGATTCCCAACGGCATAAATCTTGCTAAGTTCAATTCTGGCAATGATTTAGAGCGAGCGCATCTGCGGTCGGCCTGGGGACTCAAAGCAGGCGACCAACTTGCCGTCGCGGTGGGGAGGCTGGCCCCGGTCAAGAACCACGCGACGATGCTCTCGGCACTGGCGGAGGCGTCCTCGACAGCGCCCGGGCTTCACCTGCTCCTTCTAGGTGAAGGAGCGCTCGAACCGGAGCTTCGGCGGCAGGCCGAAACGTTGGGCGTGACGGGAAGGGTCCATTTCGCGGGGTTCAGGGACGATGTCGCGGCGTGCCTCGCGGCAGCAGATTTCTGGGTCTCGGCGAGCCGCACCGAGGGCCTTCCGCTCGCCTTGCTCGAGGCCATGGCCGCGGGCCTGCCGATCGTCGCCACGGCGGTCGGCGGGGTACCGGAGACGCTCGGTGGAGCCGGCGTCCTCGTGACATCCGCCGGGTCCGCGGAGCTCGCCCGTGCGATGGCGGCGCTCGCGACCGATCCCGCGCGGCGGAGAGACCTGGGGCGCCGATCGCTGGAGCGGGTGCAGGGCTACTCTCTGGAGGCGATGGTGAGGCGCTATCGGACGGTGTACGAGGAGCTCCTCGCGCCAGGAGTCGCGGCGTGATCGGCGCGCTGGCGCGACGACTCGCGTACCTCCGGTTTCTCGTCCGCCCCGGCGCCTGGCGCTGGATCGTCGATCGCATCGACTTCGCCGTCACCGATCATCTGGAGCCCTGGACGCAGCTCCGGCGGGGAAAGAAGAGCTTCGTGCACCCCACGGTTTCGTTCCGTCGGGCCGAGAACGTGGTTCTGGGTGATCACACCCGGGTGCAGCCGTACTGCTGTCTATGGGCGTCGCCCAAGGCCGGGATCACCGTGGGATCGGATACGGGCATCGGCCCCGGCACCTGCATCTTCTCGTCGAATCACCAGTTCGCTCCCGGGATTCCGTACCGGGAGCAGGAGTGGACCGAGAAGAGCGTGACTATCGGACGGGATGTCTGGGTGGGAGCCGGTTGCATCATTCTTCCCGGGGTCACCATCGGCGACGGCGCCGTGGTGGCGGCGGGATCGGTGGTGACGCACGACGTGCCTCGGCACGCCATCGTCGCCGGGGTGCCCGCGCGCGCCATCAACGCGCGCGCGGCGATCGAGTCGGGGAGGGCTTGAACGTGGCCCGCAGGATCGCCGGACGTAACGCGCTCTACCGCACCGCACCCGCGGCCGTCGACGGAGCTCTCCTTCCCGTCGCGACGCGGCATCCGGCTCCGCCCCTCGCGCCTCCGGCCTCGGCGGCCGAGGCTCCGGCGGTGCCGGGGGTCTCCGCCCTGGTCCGCTGGCTGGTGGGAATGACGATCTTCCTCTCGATCAGCAAGTTCCACGGCTACTTCTCCATCCTGGCCACGATCCGGGCGCCGCTCCTGCTGAGTGTCGCGAGCCTCGCCCTGCTCTTCCTCGGGCCGTCGCGCTGGCGCCCCGGGGATCTGGGCCGGCACTGGATCCCCCGCGCGATGGGTCTCCTGACCGTGGTCGCGATCGGGAGCATTCCGTTCGGCATCTACCCCGGCCAGAGCCTCAAGATCTTCAACGAGGTCCTCTCGCACACGATTCTGCTCGCGATCATGGTGTGGGCGGTGGCACGGACGCCGCAGGGCGTGCTTTTCCTCATGCGGGCGCTCACCCTGAGCATGATCGGGGCGTGCGCCCTGGCCCTCACGATCGGCCGGCACGACTCGGGCGGCCGGCTGGCGGGCGGCTACGCGTACGACCCCAACGACCTCGCGCTCATCGGCGTCACGGGGATCCCGCTCATCGTGTGGTGGGCGCTCGAGCGCCGGAACAAGCTCCGCTGGATCATCCTGCTGGCCCTGCCCTGGATGTTCCAGGCCATCGTCAAGAGCCAGTCGCGCGGCGGGTTCGTCGGCCTCCTGGTGATGACGGCCGGGTTCTTCCTCCTCGCGATCGGGCCGGTGGACCGCCGGATCAAGCGGATCGGCCTCGGGGCGGGACTGCTGGTGGTACTGCTCATCCCGACGTTCCCGGCCGACTACCTGTCCCACATGAAGTCGATCACGGCCGACGACGACTACAACCGCACGTCGCTCACCGGCCGGAAGCAGGTCTGGAAACGCGGGATCGGGTACGCGATCGAGCGCCCGATCTTCGGCGTGGGACTCGGCAACTTCAACTCGGCGGAGGGACGGTCGCAGGTCGCCCAGGACGTACAGGCGAGCGGTCGCGGCTTCAAGTGGGGCACCGCCCACAACTCGTTCGTCCAGGTCATTGCCGAGCTCGGATTCATCGGCGGCGGCTGTTTCGTGTTCATGATCTTCGGGTCGATCGTCGGCCTCGTCCGGCTGCACCGGCGGACCGGGCGCGTCGACCTGTTGCCCCCGCTCTTCGCCATCGCGTTCACCGGGTTCGCAGGATCGGCCTTCTTTCTATCCTGGGGGTATTACGACCTCACCTACGTGCTGATCGCCTTGTCGGCGGGGATTCTCATGCAGTCGATGCCCGGGCAGGGGGCGAACTTCCGGACGGCACCCGCGGGCCCGCCGCGGCTTCGCGGATGATCGTCGGGAAGATCTGGGACTGCGAGTATCCCTGGGACGTACGGGTCGAGAAGGTCTGTCACACGCTGCTCGACGCCGGACACCAGGTCGTCCTCGTCTGCCGGAACCGCCGCCGCGCGCCGGTCTACGAGGAGCGGGACGGGGTCCGGATTCACCGGATGCCGCCGTCCCGGTTGTTGCCCGCCGCAATCGACCGGCAGGCATCGTTTCCGGCCTTCTTCAATCCGCGTTGGCTCTCTCTCGCGCTCCGGACGTTCCGTCGCGAGCGGGTAGACGTGATCGTGAGCCGGGATCTCCCGCTCGCCCCACTCGGCCTCATCGTCGGCCGCCTCCTCGGCAAGCCCGTCATCGTGGACGTGGCGGAGCACTATCCCGGGCTTCTCCGCGACCTCTACAACCGCCACGACTTCCGGCTCGGGAATCTTCTGCTCCGGAACCCCGCCTTTGCCGCTCTGCTGGAGCGGCGGACCCTTCCGCGCGCCGACGGCGTCTGGGTAGTCGTGGAGGAGATGGCCGACCGGCTCGCGGCGCTCGGCGTCCGGCGGGATCGCATCGCGCTGGTGTCCAACACGCCCCTGCCGGAGCGGGTGGCCCGCCTCGGAGCGCGGCCGCGCCGCACCCCGGACCCGGGGGGGCTGCGGGTCGTCTATCTCGGCAACGTGGAACGGTCGCGCGGGCTCGACGTCGCGCTCGAGGCCCTGGCGCGCTTCCGCGAAGGACCGCTCCGGCCCACGCTGGACGTCTTCGGCGACGGGAAGAGCTTCGAGCGGGATCGGGCGTCGGCAGCCGTGCTCGGATTGGCGGACCGGGTCACGTTCCACGGGCGGCGCCCCTACGACGAGGTGCTCGACCGGCTGGGTGAGTTCGACGTGGGACTCATTCCCCACCACGCGACCGATCACTGGAACTACACGATCCAGAACAAGTTCTTCGATTACATGGCTGCCGGGCTTCCGGTCGTCGCGTCCGCGATGCCGCCCGCCCGGCGGCTGCTGGAGCAGACCGGCGCCGGCATGGTCTTTCGCGATCGGGATCCCGACTCGCTCGCCGCCGCACTCCGGACCCTGGCCGATCCGGCGACCCGCCGGCGACTGGGCGACGCAGGACGCCGCGCCGTGGAGCGCGAGCTCAACTGGGGCGAGGACGGGCGCCGGCTGCTCCAGAGCCTGGAGCGCACCGTGCGGCCGGCCCGTCGTGTCCCCCCGGAGCCGGTGGTCGGCGCCTCGGCGGTTGCGCCGTGAGGATCCTCATTACCGGGATCTGCGGCTTCGTGGGCAGCGCGCTCGCCAGGTCGCTCCGCACCCTGCGCCCCGACACGACGATCACCGGCATCGATTCCCTCTGGCGGCCGGGGAGCGAGCTCAACCGGTCGGCACTCCGAAGCGAGGGCTTCGGCGTCGTCCACGGCGACGTGCGCACCGCGAGCGACCTGGACGCCCTGCCGCCGGCCGACTGGGTGATCGATGCGGCGGCCAATGCCAGCGTGCTCGCCGGCGTCGACGGGCAGACCAGCGGTCGACAGCTGGTCGAGCACAACCTCTACGGGACCGTCAACATCCTCGAATACTGCCGGCGTCACAGCGCCGGTCTCGTGCTCCTGAGCTCGAGCCGGGTGTACTCGATTCGCGCGCTCCTCGAGGTTCCCCTGGAGGAGCGCGATGGGGCCTTTCACGCGAGAGCGGCGGACCAGCCGGTCCGCGGCTACTCCCCGCACGGGATCGCGGAAGGGTTCTCGACCGACCCGCCGGTCTCGCTCTACGGCGCCTCCAAGCTGGCCTCGGAGCAGCTCGCGCTGGAGTACGGCGCCGCCTTCGGCTTCCCGGTCTGGATCGACCGGTGCGGCGTGCTCGCCGGCCCGGGACAATTCGGTCAGCCGGCCCAGGGAATCTTCGCCTACTGGATCAACGCCTGGCTGCGGAAGCGGCCGTTGCGGTACATCGGATACGGCGGCACGGGTGTGCAGGTGCGCGACTGCCTGCACCCATCCGATCTGGCACGGCTGGTGAACGCGCAGCTCGACGCGCGGGAGCCCCGGCCGGGAGCCCCCGCCGTCGTCAACGTGTCGGGCGGCGTGGCCGGCGCCCGCTCGCTGGCGCAGCTCTCGTCCTGGTGCGCCGAGCGATTCGGCGGCCGGGAGATCGGTCGCGAGGCCGCTACGCGGGCGTTCGACGTGCCCTGGGTGGTGCTCGACTGCGCGCGCGCCGCCACGCACTGGGACTGGCGGCCGGCCATCCCGCCCGAAACGATCTTCGAGGAGATCGCGGATCATGCCGATCGGCACCCTGACTGGCTCGAGCGCTCAGGCGTCTGACGCCGGCGCCATTCGCGCCGCCGTCTCGGCACCTCCGCTCACCCTGCTGAGCGTGGTGATCCCCGCGCGCGATGAGGCCGGATGCATCGCGTCGACCGTGGAGCACCTTCACGTCGAGCTCCGGCTCCGGGGTGTCCCTCACGAAATCGTGGTGGTGGACGACGGCAGCACCGACGGCACCTGGGAGCTGCTGCAGGACGTGGCGGCGAGGCTTCCCGTGCTCCGTCCCGTCCGCAACGAGCCCCCGCACGGCTTCGGGCGCGCGATCACCCGCGGGCTCGACGCCATTCAGGGCGACGCGGTGGTCATCATGATGGCGGACGAGTCCGACGACTGCCGCGACGTGGTGCGCTACTGGGAGAAGCTCGGCGAAGGCTATGACTGCGTCTTCGGCAGCCGGTTCATGAAGGGCGGCGGGGTCATCGACTATCCCTGGCCCAAGCTCATCCTCAACCGGCTGGCGAACGCCTTCATTCGGCGGGTCTTCCACATCCGCCTCAACGACACAACCAACGCCTTCAAGGCGTACCGGCGCACCGTCATCGAAGGGTGCCGGCCGATCCTCTCGCCCCATTTCAACCTGACCGTCGAGCTTCCGCTCAAAGCGATCGTGCGTGGCTACCGCTGGACGGTCATTCCGATCACCTGGCGCAACCGGCGGCACGGCATCGCGAAGCTCAAGATCAGAGAGATGGGCAGCCGGTACTTCTTCATCTGCGCCTATGTCTGGCTGGAGAAGAACTTCAGTCGGGGCGACTACCGGAAACAGGCGGAGTGACCGTGGCGGGATGGCTGCGCCGGATCGCCCGCTCCGCGCTGTCCTGGGAGACCCCCGGCTCCTGGCCGGCGCTTCTGCGCGACGGGCGGACCTGGCTGATCGGGCTTACCGGGGCAGGGCTCGCCGTGCTGCTCGCCGGCATCGCGCGGGAAGGATGGGCCGCGGGCTGGGATCTCTTCCGCGTGGGCGCCTTCCGGACGGGCTTCTCCGACCTGGCCGTGATCCTCGCCGGCTTCGACTGTACGCGGCTGGGACACGACGTTCAGCTCGAGAATCCGTGCGACCCCTTCGGCCAGCGGCCGATGAACTATCCCCGGATCTGGCTCGCGCTACGCGCCTCGGGGCTCGGGCTCGACGACACCGTCTGGCTCGGCACGGTGCTGGGGGCCCTGTTCGTGCTCGCCGCGCTGGCCTTTCTCTGCCGACGCCGGCTTTCGCCGGGCGAGGGAGTGCTCGGCGCGTTGATCCTGCTCTCCCCGTCGGTCCTGCTCGGCGTCGAGCGGGCCAATGGCGACCTCCTGCTCTTCCTCCTGGTCCTCGGAGCGGCGCTGC
>JBOHSH010000085.1:0-8155 GCA_050733195.1 Gemmatimonadales bacterium | reverse complement strand
GAGCCGCGAGAGCCGGGCGGCGCTCGCCACGCGCGCGGCGGAGATCCTGGCCCGGCTCAAGGCCGAGTATCCCGACGCGCACTGCGAGCTCGACTTCCGCACGCCGTACGAGCTGCTGGTGGCCACGATTCTCTCGGCGCAATGCACGGACGCGCGCGTCAACCTCGTCACGCCCGAGTTCTTCCGGCGGTGGCCGACGCCCCGGTCGCTGGCGGCCGCCCGGCCGGAAGACGTCGAGGACGTCATCCGCAGCACGGGTTTCTTCCGGAACAAGACGAAGAGCCTGCTCGGGATGGCGAGCGCGCTCATGGAGCGGAGCGGCGGCGAGGTGCCGCGCGAGATGGCGGCGCTGCGGGACCTCCCCGGCGTGGGCCGGAAGACCGCGAACGTCGTGCTCGGGAATGCCTTCGGCGTGAACGAGGGGGTGACGGTGGACACCCACGTCACCCGCGTGTCCGGGCGTCTCCGGATCACCCGCCACGAGGATCCGCTCAAGATCGAGCAGGACCTCATGGCGCTCGTCCCGCGGGAGGACTGGACCCTCGTCTCCCACCTCCTGATCTGGCACGGCCGGCGCGTCTGCGTCGCGCGAACGCCGAAATGCGAGCGCTGCGTCGTGAACGAGCTCTGTCCTTCGGCCCGCGTGCCCCGCCCGCTCTAGCGCTCAAACCCCGCGGCCCCGGCCGGCATCGGATCTCACGAACGCCAGCCGGGAGTCAACGGTGCGGTTTCCGATCCTGCTCGTCCTCGTTTCGCCGCTCGCTGCCGTCCCGGCCGCGCCGCAGTCCCGACCCGATCTCTATCGCTGCGAGGGATGTGAAGCGATCCACGAACGGTCGTTCGACGGCCTGACGTGGACGGCGGCCATCTCCTCCCCGGACGAGCCCGGGGAGCGGCTCGTGCTGACCGGACGGGTCTTCAAGCCCGACGGGCGCACGCCGGCGCCGGGCGTCGTCGTCTACGCGTACCACACCAATGCCCAGGGCGTGTACCCCACGCGCGGGAACGAGCGCGGATGGGACCGCCGCCACGGCTACCTCCGCGGCTGGGTCCGGACGAACGAGCGCGGCGAGTACCGCTTCGAGACCATCCGGCCGGGTCCGTACCCGGGCCGGCGGGATCCCGCGCACATCCACATGACGGTCAAGGAGCCGGGGCGCCGGGAATACTGGATCGACGAAGTCGTCTTCGCCGACGACCCGCGGGTGGACGAGGCCTACCGCGCCGCGCAATCGGGGCGGGGCGGTCTCGGCCTCGTCCGCCTGACCCGCGATGGCGACGCCGGCCCCTGGCTCGCGCGCCGCGACATCATCCTCGAGCGATAAGGAGCCCCTCCATGCGCGTCATCACCCTGCTGCTCTCCGCCGTCGTCCTCGGGCCGCCCCTCGCGGCGCCCGTGCCGTCCGCCGCCCGCAAGTGCGACCCGCGCGGCACCGAGCTGGCGCTCGACACCGAGCGCTCCGTCATCCGCTGGCGGGGGACCAAGTTCTGGGGCCTCGGCAAGCACGAAGGCACCGTGCGGTTCAAGGCCGGCGCGTTCTGCGTGGTCGACGGCGTCGTGCGGGGCGCCTACTTCGAGGCCGACATGGGGACGATCGACGTGACCGACATCCCCGCCGACGATCCGGAGCCGCGCCGACGCCTTCGCGACCACCTGCGGAGCGAGGATTTCTTCGCGGTGTCGCAGCACCCGCTGGCCCGCTTCATTCTGCGCACCGTGAAGGAGGAGAAGCCCCGGCTCTACACGGTGAGCGGTGACCTCACCATCCGGGGACGGACGCATCCGGTGACGTTCTACGCGCGGGGCTGGACGGTCACGGAGGGGCAGGTGCGCGCCGAAGGCCGGCTCACCATCGACCGGCACCAGTACGGCGTGAGCTACCGCGGCTCGACGATCAAGGACGACCTGGTGGACGACGAATTCTTCCTCGACCTCGCCATCGAGGCCCGGCCGCGGGCGGCGGTGAGCGCGGGGCGGTAGGCTCGCGGATCAGGGTCCCGGCAGAAGCTTCTGCCACCAGGCGGGCTGGCGCGCCTCGTCCGCCGACGACCGCTTCTCCTTGATCTCGAGGGAGCTCAGCAGGACCCGCCCGGTGATCCGGATCAGGATCCCGAGCGGGTTCGCTCCCCGCGCCGACCGCACCGAGTGGGAGCTGCTGCTGAAGCGCTCCTCGCACTCGTTCTCGACCTGGGCGCCCGCCGGCACGATCAGGGTGAGCGATCCCATCGTGGCGTGAATGTCGATCTCCAGCACGTCGCTCAGGAAGACCGCGTCCCGCATGTCGATGGTGATCTCGCCGGCGAGGACCTTGAGCTCGAGGCGGAGCGGGACCGTCCAGGACCCGGCGCGCTTCGAGCCGCCGAAGACGTTCGCGATCCGGAGCACGTCGGCCGGCTCGACCGGCGCCAGCGGATCGTGTCCCGCGACGGCGGTGTGATCGGCGGCCAGAACCGGCAGGTGGGCCGCGGTCCAGCTTCCGCTCGGCACGACGTCGGCGACGATGGCTTCGAGGGACGCGCGGTTGGGCGCCTGCCGGACCAGCGCGAGGCGCGACTCGAATTGCTCGACGGGGAGCCGGTCGTCGGCCACCGCGGCGGAGAGAAGCCGGATCGCGTCGCGGCGGGCGGGGTCGAGATCGTCCATGGCCGCAATTCTACTAGCTTCCGCCCATGGTCTCCAACCGGCTCGCGGGCTCGGCCTCCGCGTATCTGCGCTCCGCCGCGCATCAGCCGGTCGAGTGGTATCCGTGGGGTGCCGAGCCGTTCGAGCGGGCGGCGCGGGAGCAGAAGCCGGTGCTGCTCGACATCGGCGCGGTGTGGTGTCACTGGTGCCACGTCATCGACCGCGAGTCCTACGAGGATCCCGCCCTCGCGGCGCTGCTCAACGAGCACTTCATCTGCGTCAAGGTGGACCGGGACGAGCGCCCCGACGTGGACGCGCGGTACCAGCGCGGGGTGCAGGCCCTCACGCGGCAGGGCGGCTGGCCGCTCACCGGCTTCCTCACCTCCGATGCCGAGCTCTTCTTCGGCGGCACCTACTTCCCGCCGATCAGCCAGCCGGGCCGCCCGAGCTTCCGGGAAGTGGTGGACCGGGTGCTCGCCGTGTGGTGGGACTCCCGGGACCGGGTGCTCGCGCAGGCCCAGGCGCTTCGCGCCGCGCTCGCCGAGCATCTCGACGAGGCGGTGCCGGGCGAGCCGGCGTCCGACCTCGTGCAGGCCGCCGTCTCCGGCATCATCGCGGCGGCGGACCGCGCCCACGGAGGATTCGGGCGAAGCCCCAAGTTCCCGCACGGCGCGACCGTCGCGCTGCTGCTCCGGCGCTGGGCCGACACCCGCGAGGCCACCCTGCGCGCCGTGCTCCACGAGACGCTCGACGGGATGGCCGGCGGGGGATTCCGGGATCTGATCGGCGGCGGATTCCACCGCTACAGCGTCGACGAGCGCTGGATCATCCCGCACTTCGAGAAGATGAGCTCGGACAACGCCGAGCTGCTCACGGTCTACGCCGATGGCGCCGCCGCGTTCGGCAAGCCGGCGTGGCGCGAGGTCGCCTCGGAGACGATCCGGTTCATCCGCGACGTCCTCGCGCGGCCGGACGGAAGCTTCGCCGCGAGCCAGGACGCCGACGTCGGCCTCGAGGACGACGGCGACTACTTCACCTGGACGCTCGAGGAGCTCGGAGACGTGCTCGCCGCGGACGATCTTCAGCTCGCCGTCGCGCACTTCGGGATCGGCACCGCGGGCCGCATGCCGCATGCTGAGCGCAACGTGCTCTTCGTCGCCGCGGGTCCGTCGGTGCTCGCCGAGCGATTTGGCCGCCCGGGCGGCGAGGTGGAAGCCGCGCTCGAGCGCATCTACCGCGAGCTGCGCGAGGCGCGCGCGAACCGGCAGGCTCCCTTCGTCGACCCGACCGCCTACGCCGGGTGGAACGCCATGGTGGCGGGCGCGCTGATTCACGCCGGACCGATGCTCGACGATCCCTGGGCGCTCGACGCGGGGCTCCGCGGGCTTCGCGCCCTGCGCGAGCGGCAGCCGGCGCCGGACCGGGTCGAGCACTCGCCGGGAGGGATGAGCGGGCTGCTCGACGATCCGGTTCAGGCGGCGGCCGCGGCGCTCGACGCGTGGGAGGCGACGGGTGACACCTCCTGGCTCGAATGGGCCGAGCGACTCCTCGACGTCGTGTGGGCGGAGCACTGGGACGAGGGCGGAGGGCTGCTCGACGTCCGGAAGGGACAGGCGGGCGAAGGCCTCCTCGACACCCGCGCGAAGCCGATTCAGGACGGTCCGAATGCCTCGCCCAACGGGGTGGCGGGCATCACGTTCGCGCGGCTCTTCGAGCACACGCGGGCGCCGCGGTGGCGGGAGCGGCACGAGCGGCTGGTGCACGCCTTCGCCGGGCTGGGCGCGGAGCTCGGGCTCTTCGCCTCCGCCTGGATGATCGCGGCCGACTGGCTGGCCCACCCGGCGACGCATCTGGTCGTCACCGGGCCGGCCGACCGGGCGGCGGCGGCGCTCCACCGGGAGGCGCTCTGCGCCTCCGTGCCGCGCCGGGTGATCACCCGGCTCGAGCCGGGCGCGGATCCGGCCCGACTCCCGCCCGCGCTCGCCGATCTCGCCCCCGCGGCCGATGTCGTCCGGGCCGTCGCGTGCATCGGCGACCGCTGTCTCGCGCCGACCGCCGATCCCGACGAATGGCGAGCCCGGCTGGCTACCCTGACGCCTAAGGGCGGCGTAGACTTCACCGCCCCAACCGCCGGTTGACCGTTGACCGTTGCCCGTTGACCGGGGGCGCCGGGCGAACGAGGGCCGCCGGGGAGCGGGAACGATCCGGTCAACCGTCAACCGTCCACCGTCAACGGTCATGAAGACTGTCATCATCGAAACGTCCCGCGGCACCATCACCGCCGAGCTCTTCGACACCGAAGTCCCCAACACGGTGGCGAACTTCGAGAAGCTCGCGAATTCCTCCTTTTACGACGGCACCCGGTTTCACCGCGTCATTCCCGACTTCGTGGTGCAGGGGGGCGATCCTCTCTCCCGCAATCCCGACGACGCGCGCGTCGGCACCGGCGGCCCCGGCTACAAGATCAAGTGCGAGACCCACCTCAACACGCACAAGCACCAGGCGGGAACGCTCTCGATGGCGCACGCGGGGAAGGACACCGGCGGCAGCCAGTTCTTCATCTGTCACTCGCCGCAGCCGCACCTCGACCGGAAGCACACGGTGTTCGGCCTGGTGACGAAGGGGATGGAGGTCGTGAACGCGATCCAGCGCAACGACGTCGTCACCTCGATCCGGGTGTCCTGAGCCGGTGCTGGTCGATTTCGCGGTGCTCGCCGACTACGCGCTCATCGACCAGCACGGCAAGCTCTCGGTGCTCGGCATCTTCCAGCACGTGTGGGTCGCCAACTTTCCCGCCGTCCACCCGCGAACGCATCTGGTGATCCGGGTTCGCGGGCGGCGCACGGAGATCGGCACGCACCCGATGCGCATCCGGTTCGTGGACGCCGGCGGGCGGGAGCTGATCGGGGGCGAGGGCACGGTGCAGTTCGGCGAGCCGCCCGCGGGCATCACGGAGATCGAGGCCGGCGCGGTGCTGGTGTTCGACGTGCCCCTGCCGGAGCCGGGCGCCTACGCCTTCGAGATCGCGCTCGACGATCAGGAGGTGTGGCGGGTGCCGCTCACGGCGTCGCGCCTCCCCGGCGAAGAGGCGATGCACTAGCCATGCTGACGCGCGACGACGCCCTCGCCGTGATGCACGAGTTCACCGCCTCCGAGGCGCTGCGAAAGCACATGTACGCGGTGGAGATCGCCATGCGCGCCATGGCCGGGCGCCACGCGGCGGATCCCGAGGCCTGGGGCGTGGTGGGCCTGCTGCACGACTTCGATTACGAGCGCTTCCCGAATCCCGCGCGCGCGGCCGACCAGGAGCATCCGTCGGAGGGCGTGCGGATCCTCGCCGAGCGCGGGCTGCCGCCCGACGCGCAGCAGGCGATCCTCGGACACGCCGCCTATACCGGCGTCGCGCGGTCGACGCCGCTGGCCCGCGCGCTCTTCGCCGTGGACGAGCTCACCGGCTTTCTCGTCGCCTGCGCGCTGGTGCGGCCGTCCCGGAGCCTCGCCGATCTCGAGGTGGCGAGCGTCAGGAAGAAGCTCAAGGACAAGGCCTTCGCGCGCGGCGTGAGCCGCGACGACGTCTACCGCGGGCCCGAGGAGCTCGGCTGGCCGCTCGATGAGCTGATCGCCTTTCTCCTCGCGGCGCTCCGGCCGCACGAGCGGACGCTGGGCCTCGGCGCGGCGTGACCGCGCACCCGGACCCGCGGAGGGACGTCCCGCCCGAGGTCGTGGAGCGGGCGCTGGACCGCGCGGCGGGGGGCCGCGCGATTCCCGGGAACGCGGTGACGCTGCTCTTCGACGGCCCGGACATCTTTCCGGAGATGCTCGGCCGCATCGCCGCCGCGCGGCGATGGATCCACTTCGACAACTACATCATCCGGACCGACGCGACGGGACTCGTATTCGCGGAGGCGCTGCGGGACGCCGCCCGCCGCGGCGTGCGCGTCCGGGTGCTCACCGACTGGATCGGCTCCCTGCCGATCCGGCGCCGGTACTGGCGCGAGCTTCGCGAGGGCGGCGTCGACGTCCGCTTCTTCAATCCACCGCGCCTCCTCGACATCACCGCCAATTTCTCCCGCGACCACCGCAAGCTGCTGGTCACCGATGGAGAGCGGGCGGTCGTAGGCGGCTTCTGCATCGGCGACGAGTGGGCCGGAGGACCGGGCCGGCCGGCGTGGCGGGACACAGCCATGATCGTGGACGGGCCCGCGGCGTCGGCCGTGGATCGCGCGTTCGCGACGGCCTGGCGGGCGGCCGGAGCCCCGCTCCCGGGCGACGAGCTCGCGCCGGACGTCCCCGCGTGCGGCGACTCCCTCGTGCGCGTGCTCGCGGGCGAGCCGGGCGGCGTGCGGGCGTCACGGACCACCGAGCTCATCCTCTCGGGCGCGGCCGACCGGGTGTGGATCACCGACGCGTACCTCGTGGCCCCGCGGGGGATCTTCCAGTCGCTGCTGGACGCGGCGCGCGAGGGCGTGGACGTGCGGCTGCTGGTGCCCGGAGTGAGCGACCTCCCCCACATCCGGAACATCACCCGGCTGGGCTACGGCGACCTCCTCGGCGCGGGCGTCCGCATCTTCGAATGGCGCGGGTCGATGCTCCACGCCAAGTCCATAGTGGCCGACGGCCGCTGGGTGCGGGTCGGCTCCAGCAACCTCAACCTCTCGAGCCTCCTCGTGAACTGGGAGATCGACCTCCTGGTCGACGACCGCGAAGTCGCCCGCATGATGGAGGACCAGTTCCGGAGGGATCTCGATCAGAGCGTCGAGGTCCTCCGCACCGTCGTCCCCTCGCGACGAGGCCGGCTGGCCCGGCGGCTCACCTTCTCCCCCCACGAAGGGAGTCGCCGTGCCGTGGGGATGCGGGAGCGACGCCGCCGCGCCGTCATCGCGCTCCGGGCGGTGCTGGCCGGCTCGAAGCGCACGCTGTTCCTCCAGTACAGCGTGGGGCTCGCGGTGACGGGCGCCCTCTTCCTGCTCTTTCCGCGAACCATGTCGGGCGTCTTCGCCGTCATTGTCCTGTGGCTGGCGACGGCCGCCTGGGTGGACGCTTTCCGGTCCCGCCGCGGCTGAACACGTCGCAACCTTTCCTCCGGTCGGGGCATCCGAATCAGCCTGATCCCCACCGCGCCACCGGCTCCCCCCGGGAGGCGTATCTTGCTGTGGCCCAACGATCTCAACGCTCGGGGGCGGACCTGCGTACATCGGACGTGGAAGACGCCGAGCTGGCCCGGGCGGCGGCGCGAGGCGATGCAGACGCGTTCGGCCGCCTGGTTGACCGGTACGGCTTGTCCGCCCGGCGCGCGGCACGCGCGATCCTTCGCGACGACGACGATGCGGATGACGCGGTGCAGGAAGCGATGCTTGCCGCCTGGCGGGCGATCGATCGCTACGACCCGGCCCGACCCTTCCGGCCGTGGCTCATGCGGATCGTGGTAAACGCGGCGCTCGACGCGCGGCGGCGGCACCAGGTCCGGCGGGCGGAGCCGATCGGCGAAACCCTGGAGTCCGGCGGCCTCGGCCCGGATCGCCTGGCCGAGGC
>JBOHSH010000084.1:0-14087 GCA_050733195.1 Gemmatimonadales bacterium | reverse complement strand
CCAGCGCGATCGGCCTGCCCAGCAGCCACGTCATGGTGGCGTTCGCCGGCGCCGCCGTGCTGGCCCGGCTCTTCCCCGGCGCGGCCCCGGTGGGTTATCTCCTGGCCGCGGGATGTGCGCTCACGCGCGTTCTGGCGCGCGCGCACTTCCTCAGCGACGTGGTGGTGGGAGCCGTGGCGGGGTGGGCGGTGGGAGCGCTGATTTGGCGGAGGAGCCGTTGACCGGTAACCGGAAGATGCCGACGCGGAATAACCTGCTGCTCGTCACGCTGATCGCGGCGTGCGGCAACGGCGAGGAGCCGGTGCGGGTGGAGGATCTTCGCGCTCCCCGCCTGGTGCAGGCCATCCCGAAGCCCGGATTCCTCCTGACACGCACGGACGGCACCGAGTTCGATTTCCGCCGCGAGACGGCGGGAACGCTCACGTTCCTCTTCTTCGGCTACACGAACTGCCCCGATGTCTGCCCGCTCCACATGGGGAACATCGCGGCGGTGCTCGATTCCCTGCCCCCCGAGGTGTCACGGCAGGTGCGGTTCGTCTTCGTGACCACCGACCCCGACCGCGATACTCCCGAGCGCCTGGGTTCCTGGCTGGCCGAATTCGACTCAACCTTCATCGGTCTGACGGGCACGCCGGCCGCCCTCGAGACCGCCCAGAGGTCGGTGGGCGCGCTGCCCGCACGCAGAGAGGGAACGGCTTCCATCGGGGGGTATTCGGTAAGCCACGCGGCGCAGCTCTTTGCGTTTACGCCCGACGATTCGGCGCACGTCGTGTATCCCTGGGGCGTGCAGCGCCAGGATTTCATTTCGGACATCCCGAAACTGCTCCGGCTCTATGGGGGACGCCGGCCTTCCCGTCCCTGATTCTGCTTTCCCGTTTTCACGACTATTTTCGGTGATATGACGACCCGGACCGCCCTCGCCCGCGCCGCGCGCGCCCTGCTTCCGCTGGCGTTCTTGAGCGTCGCGGCCTTCGCGACCGCCGCGGTGCACAACCACCTGGTCAAGAGCATGCCGGGCGAGGGAGACACCCTGAAGGCCTCTCCCGCGGAGATCCGCCTCTGGTTCGCCGAGCGGCCCGAGGTGGCGTTTACCAGCGTGACGCTGCTCCGCGCGCCGGACAGCTCGCGGGTGGCCTCGATCAAGGCCACTCCGCTGGACGATACGCTCGCGGTGCGCGCGCCTCTGCCGGCTACGCTTCCCCCGGGCAGCTACATCGTCGCGTGGCGCTCGGCGAGCCGTGACGGCCACGCGATTCGCGGCCGCTTCAGCTTCACTATCGCTCCGTGACCCCGGAGGGGGCTCCCCTCCTCGAATACGCTTACGCCGCCGCGCGCTGGGGGTGGTACGCCGCCCTCTTCCTGGTTCTCGGCGCCGGGACGTACGCGCCACCGCTCTTCCGGGCACGGACGGCGCTCGACGCCGTGGAGCCCGAGCTCTCCCGGACGATCACGACGCGTGCAGCCCTCATCGGGCTCGCCGCCGCGATTCTTCTCATCCTGCTGGCGCTGCTGCGCCTGTACCTGCAGGTGCGATCGCTCCTCGAGCCCGGCGAGCCGGTTACCGGCGAGTACGTGCGCGCGTTGCTGGGCACCTCCTGGGGAAAGGGATGGACCGGCCAGGTCGCCGTCGCCGCGCTCGCGGCCGGTGCGTTCGCCTGGGCCCGTGCCGGCGGCCGCGTGGCGTGGATGCTCGCTCACGCAACCGGCGGTGGGCTCGGTCTCACGACGGGAACCACGGGACACGCGGTCACCGAGACGGCGGGGCGATACGGGTTGCTGCTGGACGCGGCACACGTCTGGGCCGGCGGGCTCTGGCTCGGCGGTCTCGCGCTCCTGCTCATCGCGGCGATACCGGCGGCCCGGAAGCTCGAGCCCGCGGCGCGACATCGGGCCGTCCGGGCGCTGGTCGCCGATTTTTCCCGGCGCGCGCTGATCGTGGCGCCCGTCGCGGTCCTGCTCGGTGTCTGGCTGGCCGCGACCTACCTGGGCTGGCGCTGGCCGCTCGACATCACCCGGTCGGGTTACGGCCGTGTCCTCGGGCTCAAGCTCCTCGCCCTGGCGGCGGTCGGCGTTCTCGGCGCCTGGAACTGGCGGGTCGTGCAACCCGCCCTTGCCCGGAACGAGGGCGAACGGCGGATACGGCGAGCCGGTGCGGCGGAGCTCGCCCTCGGGGCTCTCCTGCTCGCGGTGACGGCGGTTCTGGTCGCCACGGCCCTGCCGGGAGACGGGATGTGACGCCCGTGGCCTTCCCTTTGCTTCCCCTCCAGGAGCCAGGCAGCCGGTGGATGCGCCGGTTTGCACGCCATCGCTCTGGATGGACACTCTGGGGGAGGAGCCCTTCATGCGGATCGAGCTGCTTGCGCCGGCCTTCGTCCTTTGCCTGACCGGCATTGCCATCACGCCGGCTACCGCGGACGCTCAGCTGGCCGTCGCGGGCCGGATCTCTTCGCTCGGCGTCGGCGCCGAGCTCTCTTATCGCGCCGGGCGAACGGTCGGTCTCCGGGCGGCGGGCAACTGGCTCCGCTTCAGCCGGGAGATGACGATCGACGAAGTGGACTATGACTTCACGCCCGTGCTGGAGAACGGCACGGCCCTGGTCGACGTCTATCCCTTTTCGGGCAGCTTCCACGTCACCGGCGGCGTCATGCTGAATGGGAACGAGGGCCGGATGGTCGCGGTCCTGAACCGGCCGGTGACGATCGGGAATCGCACCTACTCGCCGGCCGAGGTCGGCTCCCTCAGCGGCCGGTTGACCTACGGCGAGACCGCCCCCTACCTCGGGCTCGGCTTTGCCGGCACGGGCAGGATCGCCTTCGTGTTCGACCTGGGCGTGGCGTTCACCGGGAGGCCGCGTGCCGGCCTGGTGGGCAACACCAATCTGACCGGCACCGAACGGGACGTTTTCGAATCGAACGTGGCGCTGGAAGAGCAGCGCGTGCAGGCGGAGATCGACGAGCGGTCGTATCTCAAGTACCATCCGGTGCTCTCGTTCGGCCTCAAGATCCGCCTCTAGGGGGAGGATGCCCGAGCCCGCCCATCACGTCCTGCTCATCGAGCCCGTCGACCTCCGGTTCAATCCCGAGACCGAGGCCAGCAACGTCTTCCAGAGCGCCCCGCCCCCCGGGGAGGCCGCGCGCCTTTCCTCGCTGGCCGTGGAGCAGCACCGCGTGTTACGCGATCTCCTCACGGCGCACGGCGTCGCCGTGACCATCGCGCGGAGCCTGCCCGAGAGTCCCGACGCGGCGTTCTGCAACAACTGGTTCTCCACCCACCCGGCCGACGATCGCGGTCCGTCGACGCTGGTGCTTTATCCCCTCCTCGCGCCGAATCGCCGGACCGAGCGCCGGGAGGATCTGATCGCCCTGTTGCGGCCGGGGTACGGCCGGGTCGTGGACCTCTCTCCGCGGGAACAGCAGGGCCGGTACCTCGAGAGCACCGGGAGCCTCGTGGTCGACCAGGCTTCCCGCACGGCCTACGCGGTCCTGTCGCCCAGAACCGATCGCGGCATCGCGGAGGAGTGGTCGCGGGAGATGGGATTCGATCTGGTGGCGTTCCGCGCGGAGGACGCGAACGGCATCCCCTACTATCACACCAACGTGGTGATGTTTCTGGGGCACGGCATCGCCGGAATCGCGCTCGAGACGATATCCTCGCCTGCCGAGCGGCGGGCGGTGGAGTCGGCGCTCCGGGCCGGCGGACACACGATCCTCCCGCTCACCCGGACCCAGCTAGGGGAATTCTGCGGGAACTGCCTCGCTCTGACCTCCCTCGGAGGCGACCCGTTGCTCGTCATGTCCACCCGGGCCCACGACGCCTTCACGGACGACCAGCGCAGCCTCCTCGCGAGCCGGGCCACGCTCCTGCGCACCGATCTCTCCGCCTTCGAGCAGCTCGGCGGGGGCTCGGCGAGGTGTCTGATCGCGGAGTTGTACTAGGGGTGCTGGGTTCTGAGTGCTGAGTTCTGGGTTCCTGTTCGGTGCCCAGCTTGGCTTGGTGTGCTCCGCCGAGGCGAGAACCCAGAACCCAGAACCCAGAACTCAGAACTCAGAACTCAGAACTCAGAACCCAGCACTCAGAACCCAGAACCCCTCCCCACCTGCCACCAGTGCAGCGTCGCCAGCGCCACCACCACCGCGAGAATGACCGCCTCGCCCGCGGTCATCTGGGTCGCGACGACCGCCATCCCTAACACGCCCAGCACCGCGAAGACCGGCCCTCCCGGCAGCCGGAAGAGCGCGGGCGGGGCCGCCGACGCCGTGCCGTCCCGGCGGCGGAGCACGATCACGGCGGCGCAGACGAGCCCGTAGGTGATGAGCCGGCTCGCGGCGGAGATCCGCAGGTTCTGCACGAAGCCGCCGCTCGCCGCGAGGAGGAAGACGAGGACCGCGTACAGCAGAATGGACAGGAACGGAGTCCGGAAGACCCGGTGCACCGCGCCGAAGGGCTTCGGGAGGTCCCCCTGCTCCGCCATGGCGAAGGTGAGGCGCGGAACGTTCACCATCCCTCCGGCGAGATAGCCGAAGGTCGACAGCATGGCGCAGACCGCCATGAATCCGGCGCCGGACGCGCCGATGTAGACGCGGGCGGCCGCGGCGAGCGGGCGCTCGGTCTCTCCGGGAGCCGGGAGGGTCGCCGTCACGAGGATCTGGACCAGCGCGTAGACCACGGCCACGCCGAGCAGCGCCGCGCCGAGCGCGAACGGGGCGTCGCGGCGCGGGTCCTTCGCTTCGGCGAGGGGCATGAGCGCCGCCTCGAAGCCGCCGTAGGCGAACACGAGCGCCAGCAGCGAGCCGAGCCACGGCCCCGCGTCTCGGGGCGCGGGCTCCGCCTCCACGGCTCCATGCCCGGCCCACCAGGCCAGACCGATCGCGATGAAGACGGCGAGGGAGAGCAGCTTCACCGCCGCGAACCCGCTGCTCACGCCCGCTCCGTGCTTCACCCCCCGATAATTGACCACCGCGAGGCCGCCGACCAGCGCCGCGACGACGAGAATGCCGGCGATGCGTCCGGTCGCGCCGGGCCAGAGCTCGCCGAGGTAGATCACGAAGAGGTTGGCGTTCCCGGCCGAGGCGGTGAGCCGCGCCAGATAGGCGAGCCACCCGGTCTGGATGCCGGCGTAGCGGCCGTACGTGGCGTTCACGTAGAGATACGGCCCGCCCGCGCCGGTGAACCGGGAGGAGACTTCGGCAAAGCAGGCGACGATGACCCCGATCAGCACCGCGGCGAACACCCAGGCGATCGGCGCGCCCGCTCCCAGATCGCGGCCGATCACCGACGGCAGGCCGTAGACCGCGCTCCCGAGGATCCCGTTGAGGACGAGACCCGCGAGCGCCCAGCGCCCGATGGTCCGGACCAGCGTGGGCGAGGACGCGGTCACCGGGCGCGGTTCTGGATCAGCCAGTCCACGGCGAGGTGGCTCAGCGCGCGCACGCCGACCGGCAGCGCGGCTTCGTCGGCGAAGAAGAGCGGCGAGTGGTTCTTCGGAACGGTCGCCGGATCCCTGTCCCGCGGCGTCACGCCGAGGAAGAAGAAGAGCCCGGGAATCCGCTTCTGAAACAGCGAAAAGTCCTCCGCGCCCGTGATGGGGACGGAGAGGACGACGTTGCTGTCGCCGGCCACGCGCCGGAGCGTGGGCAGGCTGCGCTCGGTGAGCGAGGAGTCGTTGAAGGTGACGGGGTACCCATCGGGAGGAATCGACACGGAGACCGTGGCGCCCTGGCTCTCCGCGATGCGCTCCGCGGTCCGCCGGACCCGGGCGTGGACATCCGTCCGCATCGCCTCGTCGAAGGTGCGGATCGTCCCGACCATCACCACGCTGTCGGGAATGATGTTGCCCCGGTTTCCGCCCTGGATCATCCCGACCGTCACCACCGCCGGCGCCCGGGTGACGTCGAGCTGCCGGCTCGGAATGAGCTGGAGCCCGAGCGTGATCTGCGCCGCGACGGTGATCGGGTCCACGCCGCCCCACGGAGCCGACCCGTGGGTCTGCCGCCCGCGGACCACGATCGTGAACCCGTCGGCCGCGGCCATCGCGCCTCCCGGGCGGTAGAAGATGCTGCCCACGTGCCCCGGCCAGACGTGGAGCCCGAAGATCGCCCCGGGAGCGGGATTCTCCAGCACCCCTTCCTCGATCATCAGGCGCGCGCCGCCGTTCTCGCCCGCGGGCGGCCCTTCCTCGGCCGGCTGGAAGATGAACTTCACGGTGCCGGGGATCTCGGCCTTCATGCCGGCCAGCACTTCGGCCACCCCCATCAGGATGGCGACGTGGTTGTCGTGGCCGCACGCGTGCATCACGCCCACCTGCTGGCCGTTGTACTCCGTGCGGACGGTGGATCTGAACGGGAGGTCGACCTGCTCGGTCACCGGCAGGGCGTCCATGTCGGCGCGAAGGGCGACGACGGGTCCGGGACGGCCGCCCCTCAAGACGCCCACGACGCCGGTGTGGGCGACACCGGTCCGGACCAGGAGCCCGAGCTTCGTGAGGTGGTCGGCGACCAGCTTCGCCGTGCGGGTTTCCCGATTCGACAGCTCGGGGTGCTGATGGATGTCGCGGCGCCAGGCCACGACGTGCGGCATCGTTTGCGCGACGCGGAGGTCGATCTCGACCCCGAGCCGCGACTGCGCGGCGACGGCGGCGGGCAGCAGGGCCAGGAGCGGCACCGCGAGAAGGGCAGGACGAATCATGACGGAGGCTTTCACGGAGATTCGGGGACGCGCGCGAGCCGGAGCCCGCGCACCCCGCGGGTGAGGAGGCGCGCGGCGATGACCCGGCCGGCCGCGTCGCGCTCGAAGGTGATGGTGCCGAGATCACTGCGGAAGCGGTCACCGGCGGTCCGCGTCACCGCGCTCTCGACCAGTCCGACGCGGACGCGAAGGGAATCGCCCGCGGCCGTCACCCGCCAGTCCGCGAGCAGCTCGTCGCTGTGGTACGCACCGGCGTAGGCGGAGACCGGCAGCGGCGCGCGCCGCGCAATGCTGTCGGGCTCCGTGACGCGAGGCCCGCCCGGCCCCGGCGCGGGAGCCGTGAAGCGCTCCGCGAGCACGATATCGGCGACGCGTCGCGCCAGGCCCGTCGGCCCCGAGGACGAGAGGTTGCACAGGCAGATCACCGACGTGCGCGCCTCCGGAAAGCGCAGCAGCTCGGCGCGGAAGCCGGCCCACGCCCCTCCGTGGCTCACCCGGCGCAGCCCGCGATAGGTGTCGATCACGAGGCCGAGCCCATAGTCGATGGCGCGTCCGTCGTTGAGCCGCCCCGGGGTCTCGAGCTTCGCCCGAAGCGCGGAATCGCCCACGGGACCGCCGGAGAAGTTCCGGTCCCAGGCGAGGAGGTCCAGCACGGTGGTCTGGACGGCGCCGTCGCCGGTCTGCTCCCAGTTGGAGGACGACAACGCGAAGCCGCCCCCGCGCCTCGGCTCGTACGACGAGGCCTTGCCAGGGACCGGCTCGGCGTGATCGTCCAGGAAGAAGGACCGGCCCATGTCGAGCGGCCGGAAGATCCGCTCGTCCGCGAACGCCCGCAGCGTCCGGCCGCCCGCGCGCTCCACGATCACCGAGAGGAGGAAAAACCCGGTATTGGAGTAGGCGTATTCGGCGCCGGCGGCGAAGTTGACGCCGCGCTGCCGGGACAGGATCTCGAGCGCATGGCGGGGTCCGGTGACGGCCTCGACCGGCACGCCGCTCGCATGGAGGAGATCGATGTAGTCCCGGAGGCCGCTCGTGTGATGGAGGAGGTGCCGCACGGTGATCCGGGCGCCGGGATCCGGCAGCTCCGGTACCCACCGGCGGACATCGTCGTCGAGGGAGAGCACCCCGTCGCGCTCGAGCAGCAGGATGGCCGTCGCGGTGACCTGCTTCGACGTGGAGCCGATATCGAAAACCGTCGTCGGCGCGATCGGCACGCCCAGCTCGATGCTCGCGAGACCATAGCCCCGCGCATAGACGAGACGGCCGTCCCGCACCAGACCTAACGCGCATCCCGGCGAGCCGGGCTTCTCGAACGGGGCGAACAGCGAGTCGATGCGCGCGGCCAGAGCAGCACTGAGTTCTGGGTTCTGAGTTCTGAGTTCCGAGTTCTGGGTTCTGGGCGGTTCCGGGTGCTGGGCCGCTGCTGCAACCGGCACGGCACCGGCAACCAGGGATAGAGCGAGCGCGGTCCTCAGGGAAAGTCGCATGCTAGGCCAGGGCGGCACGCTCGCCCGAGGGCCGCACGGTCGGAAGACTCAACCGGAACGAGGCGCCGGGGTCGTTGCCCATGTAGTCGAGCGTGCCCCCGTGCGAGAGGGCGACCGCGCGGGCGATCGTGAGACCGAGTCCGGACTCCGTGGACTTCACCCGCGCGCGCTCCGAGCGGTAAAACCGCTGAAAGACGCCGGAGATCTCCTCCTGGCGGAGACCGGCGCCGCCGTCGGTGACCTCGACGCTCGAGAAGTGTCCGTCGGCCAGCCGGATCCGCACCGATCCTCCCGCCGGTGTGGCCATGATGGCGTGCTCGATCAGGCCTCCGACTGCGCGCAGGAGGAGCTCGCCGTCCGCCTCCACCAGCCCCGCGCTTCCGTCGACGCCGATCGTGATTCCGCGCCCGGCGGCGAGACCGTTCTGGCGCCGCATCGCGCGTTCGACGAGGTCGCCCAGGTCCACGGTCGTCCGCTTGCCTCCGACCACACCGCCCTGCACCCGGGTGAGGGTCAGCAGATCGTCCGCCAGCCGGCTCAAGCGCAGCACCTCGTCCAGACACCGGCGCAGGACCTCCTGGTACTCCTCGGTGCTCCGCGGGCGGCTCAGGGCGAGCTCGAGCTCGCCCCGAAGAACCGTGAGCGGCGCCCGAAGCTCATGGCTCGCGTCGGACGTGAAGCGGCGGATGCCGGTCACGGCCCGCTCGAGCCGCGCGAGCAGTCCGTTGAAGGCCTCCGCCATCCGGTGGAACTCGGCCAGATCGCGGGAGACCTGCAGCCGGCGGCCGAGCTCGTTCACGCCGATGGACTCGGCCTCCTCCGTGAGCGCCATCGCGGGCCTGAGCGCCCGGCCGGCGACGTTCCAGCCGAGGAACCAGGCGAGCAGAGCGGCGGCCACGCCGAACAGGGCGAAGAGACGGACGAATCGACCGAGCGTACGCTCGACGGACACGATCGAGGTGGCGACGTGAAGCACGCGTCGCTCCCCCGAATCTCCGAGGGGGTAGGCGAGCGAGCGGATCGGCTCGCCCCGCCAGATGCGGCGCAGCGTGACGGGCCGGCCGTCGCTCGCCGCGGAGCGCGCCGAGGCCGGCAGCGCGGGAAGCGCCGAGTCGAGGTTGGCGCTCCGCTTGAGCACCCGCCCGTCGGGCGCGAGCAGCTCGGCCCAGTGGCCGACCGGAAGCCCGGCGGGCCCGGGCGGCAGCACCTCGGGCCGGAACATCAACGTGGCCGAGCTGTCCTCGAGCGTAATGGCGGCTTCGATCCCCGCGATTCCCAGGAGCGAGGCGTCGACCATCGAGACGAGGTGCCGGCGGAGCACGAAGGTTCCGGCCAGAAGCAGCACGATCGCGATGGCGAGAGCCTGCAGGGCGGCGCGGAGGGCGAGCGCCGACCGGAACGACCGCATGCTCAAGCGGGATCCGCGCGGAGGGTGTAGCCCACTCCCCGAACGGTGTGAATCAGGCGGGGCTCCCCGGCCTCCTCGAGCGCGCTGCGGAGCGTGGAGATGTGGGCGTCGACCAGGTTCGACTCGGGATCGTAGTTGAGGTTCCAGACTTCACGGAGCAGCTCGGAGCGGCTGACCGACCGGCCCCCGTGCAGCATGAGGTACTCCAGGAGTCGAAACTGCCGGGGAGCCAGCGGAATCGTGCGCTCGCTGCGGCGGACCGTGCGGCGCAGTCGGTCCAGCTCGAGCGAGCCGGCCCGGAGCACTCCCTGCACGCCCGACGACTGCCGCCGGCTCAGCGCCCGCACCCGGGCGAGGAGCTCGACCAGGGCGAAGGGCTTCACGAGGTAGTCATCGGCGCCCGCGTCCAGGCCGATGGCCACATCCTGGGGCGTGTCCCGGCCGGTCAGAATGAGGATCGGCGTCACCACGCCTTCCTGCCTGAGGATGCTGCACACTTCGAGCCCGTCGGGCTTCGGAATCTGGATATCGAGGATGATGAGATCGTGGGCGGGACGCTGACGGCCGAGCTCGAGGGCGCGGTTGCCTTCGAGCGCGATGTCCACCGTGTGGCCGTCCTCCTCGAGACTCTGCCGCAGAAAGTTCACGGTGCGCTCGTCGTCTTCGACCACGAGGATGTTCACCGATGGGCCTCCGAAGCTCTCCCCGCCGGGGGGGTGCGCTGGGTGATGGCGGATCCGCAGGAGAAGGCGGGCCTGAAAGTTACTCGTTCGGCGTCGAGCCGCTACCTTTCGCCGATGACCGCAACCGCCTCTCCCGCCGGCGGCCTGCTCTTCGGCGACCAGGCCGCGCTCGACGCCGGGCTCTCCGCGCTCGCCCGCTCGCTCAAGGGTTCGGAGATCCTCCGAATCGCCGCCGACGTGCGCGCCCTCATCGCCAGCGGCCAGCCCGTTTGCAACCTCACGGTCGGCGATTTCGACCCGAGACAGTTCCCGATACCCGGCCCGCTGCGGGAAGGCATCCAGCGGGCGCTCAGCACCGGCGAGACCAACTACCCGCCGTCCGACGGCCTCCCGGCCCTGCGCGCGGCGGTGCAGGAGTACGTCGAGCGGGATCACGCCGTGCGATACCCGGTCGAAGGCATCATGATCACGAGCGGCGGGCGACCGGCCATCTATGCGGCCTACCGGTGCCTGCTCGATCCCGGTGACGCAGTGGTGTACGGCGTCCCCTCGTGGAACAACGATTACTACGCGATCATGTGCGGCGCACGGGAAGTGCCGGTGCGCGGCCGTCCCGTCACCGGATTCCTGCCCACCGCGGAGGACCTCGCTCCGCACCTCGGCGGCGCCACGCTGCTTTCCCTCTGCTCGCCGAACAATCCGACCGGCACCGTCCTCGATGCCGAGATCCTGCGGGACATCCTCGAGGCCGTCGTGCAGGAGAACGTCCGCCGCGGAGCCCGCGGCCGCCGTCCCCTGTTCGTGCTGTACGACCTGATGTATGGATCGCTCGTCTTCGGCGGCGCCGTGAATGCCCATCCGCTCGCGCTCGTCCCCGACGCGGCGCCGTGGGTGGTCACGCTCGACGGGATCTCCAAGGCTTTCGCGGCCACCGGCCTGCGGGTCGGCTGGGCCACGGCTGCTCCGGCGATCATCGCGCGGATGCGGGACCTGCTGGGCCATGTGGGTGCGTGGGCGCCGAGACCGGAGCAGGTCGCCACGGCCGCCTGGTTGCGGGACCCGGCAGGGATCGCCGCCTTCCGGGCCGAGATGGATGCGGCGCTCGAGTCCCGCCTGGCGGCCCTCTTCGACGGCTGGAACCGGCTCAAGTCGGAGGGCTATCCCGTCGACGTGGTCCGTCCCCAGGGGGCGATGTACGTCTCGCTCCGGCTGGATCTGATCGGCCGGACGGTGAACGGGACGCGGATCGACACCGACGACCAGCTCCGGCGACTGCTTCTGGAACGGGCCGGCATCGCCGTGGTTCCGTTTCAGGCGTTTGGTCTGGCGGAGCAGAGCGGATGGTCGAGACTCTCGTGCGGCGCGGTGTCTCTGGAGGACATCGCGGCCCTCTTCCCGAGAGCCGGAAGGCTGCTGGAACAAGTTGACGGTTGACGGGCTCCGGAAGGATAGGCGGTCGCTTTTCCTGTCAACCGTCAACTGTCAACTGTCAACCGTTCCCGTATCCCTCCGGGTTCTCGGTCTGCCACCGCCAGGCATCCGCGCACATCTCGTCGAGGCCCCGCGTCGCCACCCAGCCCAGCTCCTCCCGGGCCTTGGAGGGATCGGCCCAGGCTTCGGCGATGTCGCCAGGACGGCGGGCGACCACCTCGTAGGGAATCGGTCGCGACGTCACCCGCTCGAACGCCTTGATCATTTCCAGCACCGAGTAGCCGGCGCCGGTGCCGAGATTGTAGGCCACGGCGCCGGGACGCCGGCGCAGGCACTCCAGAGCCTTCAGGTGGCCGAGTACCAGATCGGTGACGTGGATGTAGTCGCGAACGCCGGTCCCGTCCCGCGTCGGATAGTCGGCCCCGAACACCCGGAGCCGCACCAGCCGCCCCACGCCCACCTGCGTGATGTAGGGAACCAGGTTGTTGGGAATGCCGCGCGGATCTTCGCCGATCCGCCCACTGGGGTCGGCGCCGACCGGGTTGAAGTAGCGCAGGATCGCGATGTTCCAGGACGGATCGGCGCGGTGCAGGTCGAAGAGGATGCGCTCGATCGTGAGCTTCGTGGCGCCGTACGGGTTGGCGGCGCTCAACGGGGAGTCTTCCCTGATCGGCACCGAGGCCGGAGCTCCGTACACCGTGCAGGAGGAGCTGAACACCAGGTCCCTGACCCCGTGCCGCGTCATGGCCTCGAGAAGAACGAGCGTGCCGTTGATGTTGTTGTCCCAGTACCGCAGCGGCTGCTCGACCGATTCCCCCACGGCCTTGAGTCCCGCGAAATGGACCACGGCCTCGATGTTCCCGGCGGCGAAGATCCGCTCCATCGCCTCGCGGTCGCGGAGATCCGCGCGGTGAAAGACCAGGTCCTTCCCCGCCAGCTCGCGCACGCGGACCAGTGCTTCCTCGCTGCTGTTGCTCAGGTTGTCCACGACGCCGAGCTGGTGCCCGGCGCGCAGAAACTCCAGGCAGGCGTGCGATCCGATGTATCCGGCACCGCCGGTGACGAGAAGCATGTCGCGGGGTTCTGGGTGCTGGGTTCTGGGTTCTGGGTTCTGGGTTCTGGGTTCTGGGTTCTGAGTTCTGAGTTCTGGGTTCTGGGTGCTGGGTGCTCGTGCTGCGAGCAGTTCGAACCCAGCACTCAGAACTCAGAACTCAGCACTCAGCACTCAGCACTCAGCACCCGACATACAAACGCGACCCCGGTCAGCGACCCGGGTCGCGCTTCAAGCCATGCGCCGCGTAGGAATCGAACCTACAACCTAGTGATTAAGAGTCACTTGCTCTGCCAATTGAGCTAGCGGCGCCTGTCTGCTCGCCCCGGGCCGATGACCCCAACGGGAATCGAACCCGTATTCCCACCTTGAAAGGGTGGTGTCCTAGCCGTTAGACGATGGGGCCCCTGGGGGGCTCTCGTATAGCGCTAACGGGATTCGAACCCGTGTTCCAGCCTTGAGAGGGCTGTGTCCTGGGCCCCTAGACGATAGCGCCTTACGTGTTCTGAGTGCTGAGTTCTGAGTTCTGAGTGCTGAGTTCTGGGTTCTGGGTTCTCTCCGGAGCGGAATCCATGAACCCAGAACCCTAAACCCAGAACTCAGCACTCAGCACTCCTCCTACAGGCCCGGAGGGAATCGAACCCCCAACCCCCGGTTTTGGAGACCGGTGCTCTACCAATTGAGCTACGGACCTGTGCTGCTCCTGCCAGGGTGGCTGACGGGAATCGAACCCGCAACCTCCGGATCCACAGTCCGGCGCTCTAACCGGTTGAGCTACAACCACCGCGAGGTCCCGGTCCCGCCCCACTGCAAGCCGCCTATACTAGTGTGGCAGCAGGGTTTCGGTCAAGCCTGAGGGGCCCCCTGATGCCTCCTCGGTCAAGGAACCTAACTTGTTTCGGGCGCGGAACTTGCCCGATTGTGCACCAACCGGTTCGGAGGTAGGCCATGCTCGCCCGCAGGGTACGCCGCCGCTCGCTCACCTTTCCGCTGATCGCCGCCTCGATTCTCGCGGGTTGCGAGGCCGACAAGCTCGCCGTACCGCGCATCGCGTCCATCGTGAAAGTGTCGGGCGACGGCCAGACCGCGGCGGCAGGAGTCACGGTCGCCCAGCCGTTCGTCGTCCGACTGGAGGACCAGGATGGCGCTCCCATCCAGCGGCTCGAGGTCAGCTTCACGGTGTCCGGCGGGGCGGGCGGAACCGTCACACCCGCGATCGACTCCACCGATGTGAATGGCCTCGCCTCGGCCACGCTCCGGCTCGGCAGTGTGGCGGGCACCTACACCGTCCAGGCACGGCACCGCACCCTCGATCCGGTGGTTTTCACCGCGACCGCGACCGC
>JBOHSH010000083.1:0-6448 GCA_050733195.1 Gemmatimonadales bacterium | reverse complement strand
CGTCGCCGGCGATCGTCCCGAGCACGTCGGGCCAGGCCAGACGGTCGAGCGCGACGGCGACCCGGTTGGCTTCACCGGGCGGCGTGTGCAGCACGATGAGGGCGTCGCCCGCGGGCTCGACCGTCAGTACGCCGTCGGCGATCCGCTGCTCGTCGGGATCGTGGCGGGGCCGGCGCGTGGTAACCGGCCGCTGGTACGCGCCGTCGACCTTGGCGAGGTGCAGCGCGGCGATGTCCCGGCTCACCGACGACTGCGTCACGTCCCACCCTTCGCGCGCCAGCGCCTCCGCGAGCTCCTCCTGGGTGTGGATGGAGTGGGTGGAGATGAGCTCCAGAATCTTGAGGAGCCGCTGGCGGCGGTCGCCCTTCATGTGACCCTGCGCCCCGCCAGCCGGGTCATTGCCCGGTCGAACCGGTCGCGTTCCCTGAGGCACCATCGCTCCGCCGCCCTCCACCGCCGCCAGGCCTCCCGCAGGCCCAGATTGCCGAGACCTCCGGTCGACCGCCGGCGGGCGAGGATCCGGGATCGGCCCGGGGCCGCGAACTGCTCACCGCGATCGAGGGCGGCCGAGACCTCACGATAAGCGCGGCGGAACGGCGTGCCGTTCTCCACGCGCCGCATCACCTCATCGGTGGCGAGCGCTCCACCCTCGAGCGCGGCCAGGCCGCGGGCGCGGTCCACCTCGAGCCGCGGCACGAGGAGCGAGATCGAGCCCACCAGCTCGAACGCCCTCGTGAGGCCGCGAATCACCGGCTCCTTCAGGAGCTGAAAGTCCCGGTGATAGCCGCTGGTGAGCTTGCCCCGGAGCGCGAGCACCGCGGCGAGGTCGCCCTCGAGCGCCGCACTCCGGGCCCGGGCCAGCTCGACGAGATCGGGATTCCGCTTCTGGGGCATGATGCTCGAGCCCGTCGCCAGGGACCTCGGGAGCCTGAGCAGGCCGAACTCCTCGCTCGAGAGCAGCACCACGTCGGCGGCCAGGCGTCCGAGGTCGTGGCCCAGCTGCGCGCACCAGAAGAGGACGGCCGCCTCGACCTTCCCGCGCCCGTTCTGGACCGTGGCGACGTTGTGATCGAGCCCCCCGAAGCCGAGCGCCCGGGCGGTCGCCTCGCGATCGAGGGGCAGCGGCGCCCCATAACCCGCGGCGCTGCCGAGCGGCGAGCGGTCGACCTGGGCCCAGAGCGCCGGCAGCGTCTCCAGCGTATCGAGCAGGCCTTCCGCGAACGCGCCCGCCCAGAGCCCGGCCGACGAGGGCATCGCGCGGCGGGTGTGCGTGTACCCGGGCCAGAGCGCGGTCCGGTGCTCCTCGGCGAAGATGAGCAGGCCGCCCGCCGCGCCCAGCACGCCGGTCGCCAGCATCGTCAGCCGGTCCTTGAGGAACAGCCGGAGATCGGCGGCGATCTGATCGTTCCGCGAGCGGCCGGTGTGGAGGCGCTCCCCCGCGCTGCCCAGCCGGCGAGTCAGCCAGCTCTCCACCGCGGAATGGACGTCCTCGTGCTCCCGGCCGATCCGGAGCTGCTTGCGGCCGATAGCCCGAAGCGCCGACCGCAGTCCCGCCCGGAGCCGGCGATAGTCCGTCGGCCCGAGGAGCCGCGCGCGCCGGAGCCCTTCCACGTGGCCGAGGCTCCCGAGCACGTCGTACTCGAGAAGAAAGGAGTCCCAGTAGCGGTCGTCGCCCACGGTGAGATCGAGCATGGCCTGGTCGAGCTCGGCTCCCTGCTGCCACAGCGTCTCCGCCGGCCGTCCCTTCCGGCCCCGTGGGCGACTCTTCATGCGAGATACTCCTCCGCGAGACGCGCGTAGAACGCTCGCGCCGCCTCCACCTCCGGGAGGTCGACGTACTCGTCGGGCGTGTGCGACCGCCGGCTGGTGCCGGGCCCGCACTTGATCGCGTCGGCCTGGCGCACGAAGACCCAGTCTGAGCAGGTGGGGCTCCCGAAGGTCCGGAGCTCGGGACGCACTCGCCGGGCCGCCGCCAGGAGCGCCGAATCGGCCGGGGTCTCGCACGGCACCAGCCGGTCCGACGTGACGACCACCTCGCAGGCCAGGCGTTCGTTGAGCGTGCGGGCGAGCTCCTCGTGCGGCCAGTCGGGCGTGCTCCGGATGTCGAGCACCGCCTTCGCGCTCGGCGGCGTGACGTTCCGGCTCACGCCCGCTTCGAGCATCGTCGGCGTCACGGTGGTCGTGCCGAGGATGGGATGCCGCCGCTCGGCGACGATGCCGTCGAGCCGGGTGAGGTCGCCGGCGAGAGCCGTGATCGCGTTGGTGAACGCGCCGTCGTCGGCGGCGTATCCGGCGTGCCGCTGGGCGCCGCTGGCTACGAGATTGGCCATCATGAGGCCCCGCTGCGCGATCGCCACCTCGAGGTTGGTGGGCTCGCCCACCACGGCCGCGTCGATGGCTCCCGCCCGGGAGACCGCGGTGCCCATCGTGGTATGCCGGGTCTCCTCGCCGTAGCCGAGCAGCACGAGCAACCGCCCGCGCGCGATCCGGCCGGCCGCGTCGGCGGCCGCGAGGAGCATGGCGGCCACCGACGCCTTGGCATCGCCCGAGCCCCGCCCGTAGAGGCGGTCGCCCTCGCGCCACGGGGTGAACGGGTCACGGCTCCACCCTTCGCCCGGGGGCACGGTGTCGAGGTGGGTGACGAACGCGAGGGTCGGCCCGGGCGCCCGTCCGGCGACCGTCACCGTGACCGACGCGTCGTCGCGCCGCACGTCGAGCCCGCTCCGTCGCGCGGTTTCCTCCGCGTGCCTGGCGACGGCGTCCTCGGTACCGCTCACCGAGGGAATCGCGATCAGCTCCTCAAGAAGTCCGGTCGCCGTCGGCAAGATCGACTCCGATGTATGTCGCCTTCTCCTTGCGGCCCACGATCATCGTGCCCGCGCCCGCACCGGTGAAGACCTCGAGGAGAATCGAGTCGTGGAGTCTTCCGTCGATGATGTGGGTGCGCTCGACCCCGCCGGTGGCCGCGCGAATGCACGCCTCCACCTTCGGCCGCATACCGCCCGCGATGGCCCCGCTCGCGAGCAGCCCGGCCAGATCGTCGGGGTCGGCGAAGGTGACCAGGCTCGAGGGGTCGCTCCGGTCCCGAAGGACGCCCGGCGCCCCGGTGAGGAAGAGGAGCTTCTGGGCCTTGAGCGCGATCGCCAGCGTCTCCGCGACCGTGTCCGCGTTGACGTTGTACACGTTGCCCTCGGCGTCGCCGGCGAGGCTCGCCACCACGGGCAGGAAGCGCTGCTCGAGCAGGGTCGTCACGATCCGCGGATCCACGCGATCGACGTCGCCCACGTGGCCGTAGTCCACCAGGCGGCGCTCCCCGCCGTCCGCCACGACCTCGACCGGCGGACGGCGGTGGGCGGTGAGGAGGTCGGCGTCCACGCCCGAGACGCCGACCGCCTGCACGTGGTGCCGGCGGAGCGCCGAGAGCAGCTCGGTGCTGAGGAGGCCGGGGTAGACCATCTTGGCGACCTCGAGCGCCGCGTCGTCGGTGACCCGCCGGCCCGCGACGAGCTGCGGCTCCTGGCCGAGGCGCCGGGCGATCGCGGTGGCCTGCGGCCCGCCGCCGTGGACCACCGCCAGCCGGATGGACAGCGAGTGCAGCAGGGCGATCTGCCCCGCGACCTGATCGAGCACTTCTTCGTCGGTCAGCACATCGCCGCCCAGCTTGACGACGAAGACCTGATCCCGGTAGGCGCGCACGTACCGCAGCGCGCCCTTGAGCCCGGCGATGCCTTTGGTGGAGTCAATCATGGATCATCGGCCCTGGAATACGGGTGGCCGTCATCGGCTGCCGATGAGCTCCAGCAGCAGCGCCCGCTGGGCGTGCAGGCGGTTCTCCGCTTCGTCGTAGACGGCGCTGTGAGGCCCGTCGAGAACGGCGTCGTCGATCTCGACATTGCGGCGCACGGGCAGGCAGTGCATCACGATGCCGCCGCCGTTCCTGGTCCTCGCCTGCGCCTCCACCGTCATCCGCCAGCTGCGGTGCGGCAGCCGGAGATGCCGCTCCTGATCCGGCCTGGCGTGCGCCGAGAGCGCGCCCCACGCCTTGACGTAGACCGCCTCGGCCCCGTCGAGCGCGGCCTCCCGGTCGTGCGTCGTCGCGACGGAACCCCCGCGGGCACGCGCGAGCTGCTCGATAGCGGCCATGTCGTCGGGATCGAGCTCGAACCCGGGCGGATGCGCGATCGTCACCTGCATGCCGAGGTGGGCGGCCGCGAGCGCGGCGCTGGCCGGCACCGCGGTGGGCAGCGGCTTCGGATGCCAGGCCCATTGGAGGACGAACTTCCGCCCGCGCGGCTCGCCGAGACGCTCCCGGAGCGTGAGAGCGTCGGCGAGCCCCTGGCAGGGATGCCGGCGGACCGACTCGAGGTTGATGACCGGCTTCTCGCAGTACCGGGCGAAGTTCGCCAGGACGGCATCCTTCCGCTCCGAGGCCCAGTCGATGCCGCGGGGGAAGCTCCGCACCGCGATCGCGTCGGCGTAACGCCCGAGGACGCGCGCGGCGTCGATCACGTGCTCGACGCCGACGCCTTCCATGACGGCGCCGACCTCGTTCTCCAGCGACCAGCTGCCGCGGCCCGGCTCGAGAACGAACGCATGGCCGCCGTGCAGGAACATCGCGGTCTCGAAGCTCGCCCGGGTGCGAAGGGACGGATCCATGAAGATCATGGCCAGGACCTTCCGCTCGAGACCGCCCTGCACCTCGCCCCGCTTGACGCGGGCCGCGAGCGCGAGGAGACCGTCGATGTCCTCCGGCCGCCACGCGGCGGTGTCGAGGAAATCCCGTTTCATCAGACGAGCGCCTTTCCGAGGGAGGCGAGGAGGATGTCCGCTTCCTCGCGGGAGAAGGTGAGGGGCGGCAGCAGCCGCAGGACCGCGGGATCGCTGGAGGTGCCGGTGAGCACGCGGCGGCCGAAGAGCGCCTGCTGGACCTGGGCGGCGGGACGGGCCAGCCGGAAGCCGAGCAGCAGCCCCCGCCCCTGCACCGCGAGGATCCCGAGGCGGCGGGCCCCTTCCATCAGCCGGACCGAGACGTGGCGGACGTTCGCGAGCACGTCCTCCTCGTCGAGGACGTCGAGCGTCGCGAGCGCTGCCGCCGAGGCGAGCGGCCCGCCGCCGAACGTGCTGCCGAGGTCGCCGATCGCGAGGCCCTTCGTGACCGCGCGCGTGGCGACCACGGCGCCGATCGGGAACCCGGAGGCGAGCCCTTTCGCCATGGTGAGCAGGTCGGGCGTCACCCCGAAGTGCTCCGCGGCGGTGAACGACCCGGTGCGTCCCACGCCGCATTGCACCTCGTCGAAGATGAGCGCGGCGCCGGCGCGGTCGCAGGCGCGCCGCGCGGCCTGGAGGAACTCGGCCGAGCAGTCGCGCGCTCCCGTGAGGCCCTGCACCGGCTCGATGATCACGGCCGCCACATCCGGCTGGACCGCGCGCTCGAGGGCCGCGACATCGTTGAAGGGCACCTTGGTGGAGACCGGCGCGCCGGCCCGGGCGGCACTCGCCTCGTAACGCGCGCCGTCGGTCACGGTGACGCAGCCGAGGGTGCGGCCGTGCCAGCCGCCTTCGACCGACACGATCCGGGTCCGTCCGGTGGCCTTCCGGGCGATCGCGAGGGCGTTCTCGTTGGCCTCCGCTCCGGAGTTGCAGAAGAACACCCGGGAGAGATCGCCCGGGCAGCGCTCGGCGAGCCGGTCCGCGAGCCGTTCCCGGAGCCGGAGCGGCAGCGCGGTGGAATAGAAGACGAGCCGCGCCGCCTGCTCCTGAATCGCCCGCACCACGGTGGGGTGGCAGTGCCCGGTCGAGGCGACGGCGTGGCCGCCGTACGCGTCCAGCCACTCGTGGCCGTCCTCGTCCACGATCCAGGAGCCGTGCCCCGAGACGGCGCGCACCGGCATCTGCGCATAGACCGGAAGCCAGGCGGGACCATTCAGCACGGGAAGACTCCGGCGAAGCGGAGGCCCCGGGTTTCGTCGAGGCCGAGCGCCAGATTCATCGCCTGGACCGCCTGTCCCCCGGCGCCCTTGATGAGGTTGTCCAGTGCGCACATCACCTGGACCTCGGTGCCGTCGGGGGAGACCACGCCCTGCAGCAGGGCGAGGTTGGTGCCCACGGCGTGGGTGAGCTCCGGCGGCCGGTCCAGAATCCGCACGAAGGGCCGGCCCTCGTAGGTCCTGGCCAGGCGCGCCGACAGCTCCTCCGCGCTCACCGGCTCGGCGAGCGAGACGTGCAGCGTGGCGTAGATGCCGCGGACGAACGGACCCGAGTGGGTCATGATGCGGGCCGCCGCGGCGGGATCGCCGGTCCATCGGCGCCACTGCTCGAGCACTTCACCCTCGTGCCGGTGGCCCATGACGGAGTAGGCGAAGACGTTGTGCGCGCGCGCCGGATGGTGAGTCGTCGCCTTCGGATGGATTCCCGCGCCGCTCGAGCCGGTGAGCGCGAAGACCGCCGG
>JBOHSH010000082.1:0-11061 GCA_050733195.1 Gemmatimonadales bacterium | reverse complement strand
GTACTAACGGGGAACGGGACTAAGAACCGGTAATCGCTAACTGGTCACCGTTCCCCCCCGTTCCCCGTTCCCTGTTCCCCGTTCCCCGCTCCCTAGCTTCCCTTCTCCGCGTAGAGCCGGAAGAACCTCCCGAACACCTCGACCCCGTCCCAGATCTGCTGCACGTCCACCTTTTCGTTGGGTGAGTGCAGCCCATCGTCCGGCAGCCCGATGCCCGTGAGCAGCACGGGGGCGCCGCCGGCCTGAAGCTCGGGGATCACCGGAATCGAGCCGCCGGCGCGCACCGGCACCGTCCGCCGCCCGACCACGGACTCGAACGCGTCGTCGAGGATCTGGAAGGCCGGATGACTCACGTCGCAGCGGACGGGGTCGCCGCCGTGGAGGAGCTTCACCTCGACGTCGGCCCACTTCGGAGCGTGCTTCCGGACCGCGCGTGTCAGCCACTTCCCGACCTTCTCGTAGGACTGCCCGGGAACCAGCCGGAGGCTCACCTTGGCCATCGCCTGAGCGGGGATGACCGTCTTCGCGCCGTCTCCCGTAAAGCCGCCGCGGATGCCGTGGATCTCGAAGGTGGGGAGTGCCCAGCTGCGCTCGAACACGTTGTGCTCCAGGAGCCCGGTGATCGCGCGGCCGGTGATCTCTTCCTCCAGGTACTTCTCCTCGTCGAACGGCAGCTCCTTCCAGGCCTTCCGCTCGGCGCGCGTGGGAGGCTCGACCGACTTGTAGATCTTGGGGACGTTGATGTGTCCGTCACGATCCTTGAGATCGGCGAGCAGGCGCACCAGGGTCTCCATCGCGTTCGGGGCGACGCCCCCGTAGGTGCCCGAGTGCAGGTCGCGCTGGAGCGTCCGCACGTGGATCTCGGCGTAGCAGAGCCCGCGGAGCCCGGTGTAGACCGCGGGAATGCCCGGCGCGTAGTAGCCCATGTCGGCCACGATCACCGCGTCCACCATCGTCCGCTCGGGCTCGGCCCGGAGCCGCTCGAAGATGACCTTCGCGCCGCACTCCTCCTCCCCCTCGATGATGAAATGGACGTTGAGCGGGGGGCGCCGGTCGGCACCGAGGACGGACTCGTAGGCCTTGAGCAGGGTGAAGACCTGGCCCTTGTCGTCGACGGCGCCCCGGGCGTAGAGCTTGCCGTCCCGCACCGTCGGCTCGAACGGCGGAGACACCCACTCGTCGAGCGGGTCGACCGGCTGTACGTCGTAGTGGCCGTAGACGAGCACCGTCGGCTTCCCCTCGACTCGCGGGCTCTCCGCCCACACGGTGGGATGCCCGTTCCCCTCGAGCAGCTCCACCACGGGACAGCCGAGGCCGCGGAACCGCTCCATCAGCCAGTCGGCCGCGCGACGGCAATCGGCCGCGTGGTCCGGGAGAGTGCTGATGCTGGGGATGGAGAGGAAGTCGAAGAGGTCCTGGAGTTCTGAGTTCTGAGTTCTGGGTTCTGGGTTCTGGGAGGTTCGCGGATAGCTCACAGCGGCAGCATCCTTGGATCGATCTCTGGTCGGCGCGCTCATCGAAGACTCCTTGAACCCAGAACTCAGAACCCAGAACTCAGAACCCAGAACCCAGAACCCAGAACTCAGAATCTACCTTGCCGAGTCGGCCACTGCCCGGCCGAGGCGGGTGAAGGCGCTGTCGCCCTCGACCCCCTGGACGAGCTCCCGAAGCGCGGCGACGGCCCGGCGCACGCTCGCTCCCTGCTCGGTATACCAGCGGTCGAACCAGGGGAGATGGGTCCGGTAGATCGTCACCCCCACGAGCGCGGCATTGTTGATCGGCCGTTCCGCCATGCGGGTGACCCGGACGGTGCGAAGCCGGGCACCGACGGGGCCTTCCAGCTGCTCTTTGGCCCATCGACCGATCGCGGCACGCCCGGCCTCGAGGGAGTCGGGACCTGGCCGCGTCGCGTAGAACGCCTCGAGCCGGTCCACCAGCTCGCGATAGAAGTCGCCGAGCACGATCTCGTCCAGCCAGCGGTCGCGCGCCCGGTTGGCGAGCACGGTGTCGCCCCGGCCCCGGTAGAGCTCCTCGGCCGACCGGTAGCCGACCATCTGGGCGAAGCTCTCGTTGAAGGGCGTGGCGCTCTTCACGTAGAGCGAGTTGTGCGCGATCTCGTGAAACACGAGGGCCGCGAGCTCCACCGAGTCGCGCACCAGCGCGGTCGACAGCAGCGGGTCCTCGAACCAGCCGAGCGTCGAGTAGGCCGCCGCCGGTCGCAGATGGACGTCGAATCCTCTGGCCGCGAGCTTGTCGGCTTCGCGCCGGGCCATGCTCGGATCGAAGAAGCCCTTGTACGGAATGCGTCCGACGATCGGGTACTTCCAGGTGTGGGGACAGATGCAGGTGCGGGGCGACGCCGAGAGGACGAGCAGCAGGGTATCCCGGCCCACGTCGGTGAATTGCGTGTAGGTATCGCCCGCCTCGAGCCCGATCTCGGCGGCGTGGCCGCGCACGTCCAGCACCAGCCGCAGGAACGCACGGGTCTCCCCGTCCACCTTCGGGTCCTCCACGAGCTCCTGGATCGGCCGGCGACGCTTAAGGATCTCGATCTGCTCGAGGCCGGCCCGCGTGAGGTAGCGGACATCCCCGCTCGCGAGGTACGCACCGCCGTATCCCAGGAGCAGCACGACGACGGAGATGAGGACGCCCATGAGGAGCTTCCTTGCCCGGGGCCTCACGGCGTCCAGCGGGCGCCGAACAGATGGACGTTGTGCCCGATCACGCTGCGGTGCTGGAAGGCGTAGTCGAGCCGCGCGCGCCCGAGGACGACGCTGCCGCCGAAGGTCGTGTTGGACAGGAGTCCCCCGGCGAGGCCAGGCTGGGCGCCGCTGCCGGCGCGGGCCACGACGCCCAGGCCGTAGAACACTGCTCCTCCTTCGAGCCCGACCACCGTTCGGCGGCGGTCGCGCTCGGCCCACACCGTCTCGAGCGTGAGGAGCAGCCGGCCGTTCGAGTAGGTGTCCAGCAGATTGAAGCTCCCCCCCACCACGAGCGACGTCGGGAGCTCGAGCCCGTCGCCGCTCAGCCGCGCTTCCCCCAGGTTCCGGCCGGCCACCGCGATCGCCGCGATGTCGAAGAAGGCGACCTGCAGCGCCAGGTCGCCGGTGAGTGAGCGGGTGAGGGGACCATCGCGCTCCTCGACGGAGACGTACTTCCCGCCGGCGCCGAGCGCGATGCCGCCGCGCCGGTACACGCCCGCGACCGCCCACGAAAGATTGTCGAAGACCGGCGCGCCGCCCGGGAGCCGGAGATACCGCAGGCCCGCGCCCAGGTTGAAGTCGCCGGCCCGCGTGGCGGCCGCGGCCATCGCGTAGGTGGAGCGATCGGGGGTGCGCGAGAACCCCGCCTCGAGCGAGAGGACGCGGATCGGCGCGATCCCGGCCGGATTCGCGAAGATGGCTCCCGCATAACCCGGCAGCGCCACCCCCGCGCCCGCGAGCCCCGCGGCCTGCACGCTCGACGGGAATCCCAGAATCACCGGCACGGGCCGCGGCGACTGCGCGGCGGCGGCCCGGCCTGCCGCGAGCAGCAGCAGCGCGAGCAGGGCCGGGCCGGGTCTCACTGGATGCGGACGAGCCCGAAGCGCGCCGCGAGGGCCTGGTCCAGCGGGTCGCCGGCGTTGCTCTTCCGCACCTGGAGGTCGATCGCCGCCCCCGACGCGCTCTGCAGCAGCCGGAGACTATGGCCGGTCCCGGCGCGCAGCGTTCCGGAACGGGTGTAGGAGCCGCTCGTGGTCGCCGGGATCAGGGGGAAGCCGCTGAACGGGCCCCCCGGCGCCTGGTTCGCGGGATCGAGGAAGATCGAGCGGAAGCCCCAGCTCTTGAAGCGGAGCCGGCCGGTCGGTTCCGTGAACTGATCGTCGAGGTAGAGCGCCATCAGCCATTGCGGGACCATCGTCGAGAAGCTCCCGCCCGTCACCTGGACGATGTTCGCGACCCCCTGCAGCGAGGTCTCCACGAGCTGGCGCGACGTCGGGCGGCCCAGGATGGTGTCGGCGGCGAACTGATCGAGGACCCAGCGGAGGTAGGCCCACACCGCGCCGCGTTCCTCGAGCGTGCCCCCGCTCGTCGCCGGGAAGACGAGGAAATTGTCCTCGGGCTCCTTCATGAAGTCGTAGAGGTTGACGATGTTGGAGCCGGAATACTGGCTCCGGCACGAGGTGAAGGCCGGCGTGCACTCGCTGTTCGGGATGAGCCGCCCACCGAGCTCCTCGGCGAAGTGCGACAGCGCCTCGTTGAGCCAGGTCTCCTCCTGCTGGCCGCCGCGCACCAGCGAGTGCTGGTTGAAGCTGATCATGTGCTGGAGCTCGTGGATCAGCGTCGGCTTCAGGTTGTTGACCGCCTGGCGGCGCGTGACGGCGGAGCAGGTGCTCGTCTGGGGCGACGGCACCAGCGTGTAGAACACCTCAGCCTTGTTCGAGTTCGCGAAGTTGACCAGCAGGTCGGCCCCGAAAAAGTACCCGACGACGCGGCCGTCGCTGCAGTCCGGCGTGAGCGCGTTGACCGCGTCGGTCATGAGGATGATCACCACCCCGTTGTTGTCGATGTCCGACTCCCGGCCGAAGGCGGTGGTGTCGATCGGGTAGTGCCGCGTGTCGAACGCCGTCCCCAGCTCGGCCAGGTCAGCGGGCGTGAGCGGATCGTTGGTCGGGACGTCGTCGTCGAGATAGATCGCCACATGCTCCCCGACGAAGCCCGCCGTGGCGGTCACGCTGCCGAAGGTGGTGCAGGTCGTGTTCGTGCAGACGCGGAACGTGCGCTGGTCGCCGACCGGCGGCGGCACGGCGTCGGGAGCCGCGGGCGGAAGGGCCTGGGGACCGCGGAGCCTCGGGTCGGCCACGAGACTCCGCTCGATCGAGCGCAGCGTGGCGTCGAACCGTCGCTGCGCGTCGGCTCCGCGGGGACTCCATGCGCCCGCGACCGGCGGCGTGAGCCCCGGTGCCGCCGCGACCGCGGCGCCGGCCGCGGACGGGTTACTCCCGCGCAGCAGATACGTGCCGGACACGCCGTTCTGCGTCTCGGTGCCCGCGGTGCTCGTGAGCACGAGGAGGTATTCCGCGCCCGAAGCGCCCGCGGCCGGCACCCGGATGCACCCGCTCGTCGTGGCGGGATCGACGACGACGTGCTGCCCGACCGCGAGCTGGACAGGCGGGATCGAGGCGCACGCCACGCTCGGGCTCTGGATGCTGTTGTTCGGGCCGACCGGATCACCGCCACAGGCCGCCACGGCCGCGAGAAGGGTGACGAGGCCGTTGGCCGACGGGCGGAGCCGAGGATGCATAGATAGGGGGAAGCGGTCGAATCGCACTGGCGACATGGACCGCAAGTTAAAGTCCTACAATGAGTTTTGACAATCTTCCGCGTGGCCGGTACCTTCCGCACGAGTTGCGGCCACCGGGCGTCCCGAACCCGTGGAGACGCCGCGGCGAAGGCCGGCCGCACTCCAGAGTAATGACCTGATCGAAGCCTCGAGCATCCGTTCCGCGTCCGGAGCGTGAGCCGGCTTCGTTACCCGCTCTCGGCATGACCCGGTGCGCGAGTGGCCCGCTGGCCGCTCCGCTGCCGCGCGTGCAGGATCCGCCGGATGCCGTTCGTCCACCTCCACACCCATAGCGAGTACTCCCTCCTCGACGGGGCCAACCGGATCCCCGACCTCGTCGATCAGGTGAAGGCGCTCGGCATGGACAGCCTGGCGGTCACCGACCACGGCAACCTGCACGCGGCGTGGAGCTTCTACTCGACGGCCCGGGAGAAGGGCATCCGGCCGATCCTCGGCTTCGAGGCCTACCTCGCCTACGGCGATCGTCGCTCTCCCGAAAAGCCGCCCGCCGCCCCCGCGCATTACAGCCACCTGGTGCTCCTCGCGCGGAACCGGACGGGGTACCGGAATCTCGTCCGGCTGAGCTCGATCGGCTATCTGGAGGGCTTCTACCGCCGCCCGCGCATCGACAAGGAGGTGCTCACGCAGCATGCCGACGGCGTGATCTGCCTGGCCGCCTGCCTGTCGGGCGAGGTGGCGCAGGCGCTCCGGCTCGGCCGGTACGACGAGGCGAAGGCCAGTGCCCGATGGTTCGCGCAGCTCTTCGGGCCCGACGGATTCTGGCTCGAGATCCAGGAGCACGGCATCGGCGAGGAGCGGATCGTGACCGAGGGCATGCTCCGGCTGGCGCAGGAGCTGGGCCTTCCGGTCGTGGCGACCAACGACGCGCACTACCTCCGGCGTGAGGACGCCGAAGCCCACGACGTGCTGCTCGCGATCGGCACGGGAGCGGAGCTCGACGATCCCCGGCGCTTCCGGTTCACCGGGCGCGAGTCCTACGTGAAGAGCGAGGCCGAGATGCGGGCGCTCTTCCCGAACGCGCCGGAGGCCATCGCCAACACCGCGCGCGTGGCCGACCTCTGCGAGTTCGACTTCGAGAAGCGGTACTTCCTCCCTGCCTTTCCGCGGCCCGAGGGCTACCGGAGCGAGGACGATCTCCTCCGCGATCTGGCCGAGGCCGGCGCTCGGGCCCGCTACGGCGACCCGCTGCCCGCGCAAGTGCGGGAACGCCTGGACTACGAGCTCGGGGTGATCCTGACCGCGGGATACGCGGGGTATTTCCTGATCGTCGAGGACTTCATCCGGGCGGCCCGCGAGCGGGGGATTCCGGTCGGGCCGGGCCGCGGCTCCGCCGCCGGCTCCCTCGTCGCCTACGCGCTCCGGATCACCGACGTCGATCCGCTCCAGTTCGATCTGCTCTTCGAGCGCTTCCTCAACCCCGAGCGGGTGTCGATGCCCGACATCGACGTCGACTTCTGCTTCGAGCGGCGGGGCGAGGTGATCGAGTACGTGCGGGAGCGGTACGGGCGCGACAGCGTCGGCCAGATCATCACCTTCGGCACGATGAAGGCGCGGGCGGCGGTGAAAGACGTGGCACGAGTGCTCAAGATCCCGCCGAGCGAGGCGGACCGGATCACCAAGCTCATTCCCTCCGGACCCGCCTACAGCCTCACGATCCGGGAAGCGGTCAAGAAGGTCCCGGAGCTGGCCCAGCTGGTCCGGAGCGGGCCGGTGTACGAGCGGCTCGTCGATCTCTCGGCCCGCATCGAAGGCATCTCGCGGCACGCCTCCGTGCACGCGGCGGGGGTCGTCATCGCCCCGGGCCCGCTGGCCGAGTACGTACCGGTGTGCACCGCCCCCACCAGGGGCGCGGGCGCCTCGACGGACGGGGAGAACGCCGTCATCACGCAGTTCGAGATGGGGCCGCTCGAGCAGGTCGGCATGCTCAAGATGGACCTGCTCGGACTCAAGACCCTCACCGTGATCCACGACGCGGTCGCGCTGATCGCCGAGCGCACCGGCACGCGCCTCGACCTCGACCGGGCCGGGTTCGACGATCCCGAGGTGTACGCCCTGCTCCGGCGCGGGCGGACCGCCGGCGTCTTCCAGTTCGAGTCGCCGCTCGCCACCGAGACGCTCCGGTCGATGAAGTGCGATCGCTTCGACGACCTCGTCGCCTGCAACGCGCTCCTCCGGCCGGGGCCGCTCGACGCCGGCATGCACACCGTCTTCATCCGGCGGAAGCTGGGCCAGGAGCCGGTGAGCTATCCGCACCCGCTGCTCCGCGAGCTGCTCGAGCCCACCTACGGCGTCATCACCTATCAGGAGCAGGTGATGCGCATCGCGAACGTGCTCGCGGGCTTCACGCTCGCGGAGGCGGACGTGCTGCGGAAGGCGGTGGGCAAGAAGGACGCGGAGCTGATCCGCCGGGAGCTGGGCAAGTTCGTCGAGCGCTGCGTCGCCCAGGGACACCCGAAGAAGCTGGCCGAGGAGCTGTCCGCGCAGATCGAGACCTTCGGCCGCTATGGCTTCAACAAGTCCCACTCCGTCGCCTACTCGGTGCTCTCCTACCGGACAGCGTGGCTCAAGGCCCACTATCCGGCCGAGTTCATGGCCGCGCTCCTCTCCTCGGAGATCGGGGGCACGGACAAGGTGGTGCACTACATCAACGAGGCGCGCGAGCTGGGGCTCGAGGTGCTCGCGCCGGACGTGAACGAGTCCGGCTTCAAGTTCACCGTGATCGGCGACCGCCGGATCCGGTTCGGGCTGGGCGCGGTGCGGAACGTCGGGCGGGGCGCGATCGACTCGATTCTCGCGGGCCGCGCGGAAGCGCCGTACGGCTCGCTCGCGGACCTGGTCGAGCGCGTGGATCTCCGGCTCTGCAACAAGCGGGTCTTCGAGGCGCTCATCGCGGCGGGAGCCTGTGACTCGCTGGGCGGGCACCGGGCGCAGCTGCTGGGCGCGCTCGACGCGGCCCTCGGCGAAGCGCAGCTCCGCCAGCAGGACCGCGAATCGGGACAGGAGTCGCTCTTCGGCGGGGAACCGGCGGCGCGGCCCTCCCGCCTGGTGCTTCCCGACCTGCCCGAGTGGCCCGAAGCGGACCGGCTGGCGCGCGAGAAGGAAGTCCTCGGCTTCTTCATCTCGGGGCACCCGCTCGAGCCGTTCCGGGTGGAGGTCGAGCTCTTCGGGACCCGGACCACGGCGACGCTGCACGAGTGGAGCGAGCATCAGGTCACCGTCGCCGCCGTGGTGACCGCGGTCAAGCGGCAGATCTCGAAGAAGACCGGGAAGGAATACGCCCGGATCGTGCTGGAGGACTTCCACGGCGCGGCGGAGGCGATCGTGTTCCCCGACGCCTGGGCGCGGCTCAACCAGGTGATCGGGGAGGATCGGGCGGTGCTGCTGACCGGCGGCTACAGTATCCGCGACCGGGGAGAAGACCGGGCGCCCTTCGTCGTCGAGACGGCGCGCCCCATAGAGGAGCTCCGCCCCGCCGGCGCCGTCGGTATCGCGGTCCGGTGGAGCGCGGCGGACGGTCCCGCGGACGACGCGCTCCGGCGGGCGGCCGCGCTCTGCGCCGGCCACCCGGGTCCCGCGCCGCTCTATATTGATTGGTCCGACGGCAATGGCGAGCGGGTTCGGCTCAGGGCCCGGCGTCTCGCCGTGGCTCCCCGCGACGACGTGATGGGCGCGCTCCGCGACCTCTTCGGCAAGGACGCAGTGTCCTGGGTCAAGGTGGGGTGAGCATGGCGAACGCGTACACCCTGGACTTCGAGAAGCCGCTGCTCGAGCTCGAGCGCCAGATCGACGAGCTCAAGCGCGTGGGCGACGAGCGGAAGATCGACGTCGACGACGAGCTCCGCCTTCTCGAGGCGAAGCTCGACGCGCTGCGCCAGGAGATCTATCGGAACCTCACCCCCATGCAGCGGGTGAGCGTCGCCCGCCACCCGCGGCGTCCCTACACCCTCGATTATCTCGGCTCCATCTTCACCGACTTCGTCGAGCTCCACGGCGACCGGCTCTACCGCGACGATCTCGCCATCGTGGGAGGGTGGGCGCGGCTCGGCGGGATCTCCGTGATGGTGATCGGCCACCAGAAGGGCCGCGACACCCGCGAGAACCTCAAGCGGAACTTCGGGATGCCGCATCCCGAGGGCTATCGCAAGGCGCTCCGCCTGATGAAGCTCGCGAGCCGGTTCCACGCGCCCGTCGTCACCCTCATCGACACGCCCGGGGCGTACCCGGGGCTCGGCGCGGAGGAGCGCGGCCAGTCGGAGGCGCTCGCCACCAACATCCTCGAGATGGCCATGCTGCCGACGCCGATCGTCGCCTGCGTGATCGGCGAGGGCGGCTCCGGCGGCGCGCTGGCCCTCGGCGTGGCCGACCGCGTGCTGATGTTCGAGAACTCCGTCTATTCGGTGATCTCGCCCGAAGGCTGCGCGGCCATCCTCTGGAAGGACGCGAGCCAGCGGGAGCGCGCGGCCGAGGCCCTGAAGCTCACCGCCGAGGACCTGCTGCAGTTCCGGATCATCGACGAGGTGATCCCCGAGCCCCCCGGAGGCGCCCATCAGGAGCCCGAGGCGGCGGGCGAAGGGCTGCGGGAGGCCCTCATCCGGCACGTCACGGAGCTCCGGAAGATCCGGCCTGAGAAGCTGGTCCGTCGGCGGGCGGAGAAGTATGCCGGGATGGGCGTCTTCACCGAGGCCTGATGACCGCTACCGTCGAAGTCCGCTTCAAGGGCAATCGGAAAGACTATTTTCTCTGGCCCGACCAGGCGGAGCCCCTCAGACTCTGGGACCCCGTGATCGTGCAGGTCGAGCGGGGGCTCGACTTCGGCCGCGTCTCGTCCACCGGCCAGGCGGCCGCGCAGAAGTGCGCGACGCACTGCGCCGGCTGTGAGGCCGGCGAGACGCCGCCCGCGGTCCGTCCCGTGGTGCGGCGGGCGAGCCGTGACGAAGTCCGCGCGGCCGACGAGCTCCGCCGCTCCGAGGACGACACCCGGCGCCAGGTGGCCGAGCGGGTCCGGGCCCGCGGGCTCGAGATGAAGGTGAGCGACGCGGAGTGGCAGTGGGACCGCAAGCGCCTCACCGTGTACTTCACCGCGGAGAAGCGCGTCGACTTCCGTGAGCTGGTGCGGGAGCTGGCGACGCTGCTCCATACGCGCATCGACCTCCGGCAGATCGGCGCCCGCGACGAGGCGGCCCGTCTCGGCGGGGTCGGGCGCTGCGGCCGGGAGTACTGCTGTTCGAGCTGGCTCACGACCCTCTCGCCGGTGGGCCTCGCTCTGGCCAAGGATCAGCACCTCTCGCTGAACCCCGCGCACATCTCCGGCGGGTGCGGACGGCTCCTCTGCTGCCTCCGCTACGAGCACGACTTCTACGTCGAGGCACGCAAGCGCTTCCCCAAGGAAGGGAAGGCGCTCCGCACCGCGCGGGGCACCGAGCGGGTCGTCGCGGTCGACATCTTCCGCGAGCGGGTGTTCCTGCGGCACGACGAGGAGGGGCCGCGGATCGTCACGCTCGCCGAGCTCCGGGACGAGCTCGAGCGGCTGGGCGAGCCGCCGCCGGAGCATCGCGGCCCTCGCCCGAGCATCGCGCATGCTCCGCCCCGTCTCCAGAGCGACCGGCCGTCCCGGAGCGAGCCGCGGCCGTCGGGAGCGCGAGCGGCGCCGCCGGAAGGGCCGGCTCCCGCCGAGACCCGGACCGCCTCCACGATCGCGCCCGATCCCGCGCTCGGCGC
>JBOHSH010000081.1:0-2317 GCA_050733195.1 Gemmatimonadales bacterium | reverse complement strand
GGCGCGGGGGCTTCCCGTGCCCGCCCGCGCCGGTGCCTTCAGCGTCAACGCCGGGCTCTGGGGGACCACTTGGGGCGGAGGATGGACGCACGACTCCTGGGCCGGCCCGCCGGCGGAGTTCCTCGCCGTCACCGAGACCGCCGAGCCAAGGGAGCTCGTGATCGGCTGGGAGGAAGGGGTCCCGGTCACGCTCGATCAGGAGCGTCTCGCGGGGGCCGAGCTGGTGCGGCGCCTCGCGGCCCGGACGGCCGAGTACGGTGTCGGCCGGGGCATTCACGTCGGCGAGACGGCGCTCGGCATCAAGGGACGGATCGGGTTCGAAGCCGGCGCTGCGCTCGTGCTGATCGCCGCGCATCGCGAGCTCGAGAAGCTGGTGCTCACCAGGTGGCAGACCTTCTGGAAGGACCAGCTGGGCCGCTTCTACGGAGACCGGCTGCACGAGGGCCACTACTTCGACCCGGCGCTCCGCGACATCGAGGCGCTCATCCGCTCCTCGCAGCGCCGCGTGACGGGCGAGACCCGGGTCCGGCTCGCGCCCGGCCGCTTCCTCGTGACCGGCACGAAGAGCCCGTACTCCCTCATGGATCCCTCGGTCGCGACCTACGGCGAAGAGCATCGTCTCTGGAGCGGCGACGAAGCCCGCGCCTTCGCCCGGATCGGCGCGATCCCGGAGCTTCTCGCCGCGCGGGTCGCCGAGCCGTCCCCCGCCGCGAATCCCCCGGTCACCGGTCACCGGTAACCGTTCCATGCGCACCTCCCGCATTCGCCTCGACCGCATCGCCTCGTCGACCCGGAACGCCCGGCTCGCGCCCGACGTGATCGTGGGCGACGAGATCACCGCCGCCGAGGGGTTCGTGCTCGCGGTGCGGATTCTCGAGGACAAGAACACCTACAACACCGTCGAGGACCTGTCGGGGCGGATGGTCTCCCTGCGCGCGGGCGACGTCCTCGCGGGAACGCTGGGCTCGCGCCGCGCGCTCCGCGGCTATGCCGGCGACGTGCCGCCGAGCCTTTCGGTGGGAGACACCGTCAACGTCCTCAACCTGGGCGGGATCCTCGGGCGCTGCACCTCGTCCAATCCCGACATCGGCCCGCCGTTCCGCGTCGAGGTCCTGGGCGCGGTCCTCGCCTTTCCCGAGCTGGGGGACCGGATCGGACGCCCGGCGACGATCAGGGACGGCGCGGTGCCGCCGGCGGAGACGCTGGAGTGCGGCGTGCCCGTGGTGTTCGTGGCCGGCACCTGCATGAACGCGGGCAAGACGGTCGCGGCCACCGAGCTGGTCCGGGGGCTCTCGCGCGCCGGCCTCCGCGTGGCGGCGTGCAAGCTCACCGGCGTCTCGCTCATGCGCGACACCCTCTCCATGCTCGATGCGGGCGCCGTCACGGCGCTCACCTTCAACGACGCGGGCGCGGCCAGCACGCACGCGGGGATGACCGTGCCCGTGGCCCGCGGGCTTCTGAATCGCCTGACCAGGGAGCGCGTCGGCCGGCCCGACGTGATCGTCGCCGAGCTCGGCGACGGGATCCTGGGCGAGTACGGCGTGCAGGACATCCTGCACGCGAGCGACCTGATGGCCCTGGGCGCGGCGCACGTCATGGCGGCCCCGGATCCCGTCGGATGCTGGGGCGCGCACCAGCTTTACGCCGAGCGCTTCCACCTCCCGATCACCTGCTTCACCGGGCCCGCCACGGACAACCAGGTGGGCCGGGACTACATCGGCTCGCAGCTGGGCCTGCCGTCGCACAACGCGCTCCGGGATGCCGGCGGCCTCGTCGACCGGGTGCGGGAAGCGCTCACCCGGTGGGGCTTCGTGGCTCCCGCGCGGGAGGCGTGAGGATGCGCGTCGTCGTGGTGGGCGCCGGAGGGTACGTGGGCGGCGAGCTGCTCCGCATCCTGCTGCAGCATCCCGAGGTCTCGGCCTGCGTGGCGACCAGCCGGAGCCAGGCCGGCAAGGCGATCGGCGACGTGCATCCGGCGCTCGCCGCGCTGTCCGAAACCCGCTTCTCCGGCGATGCGCCGGACGAGGCGGCCCGCGGCGCCGACGTGGTGTTCCTCGCGCTGCAGCACGGCGAGTCGTCGAAGGTGATGGCGGGCGTGCTCGACGCGGGTGCCGGACTCGTCATCGACCTCGCCGCCGACTTCCGTATTCAGGACGGCCGGCTCCACGAGCGCTACTACGGCTCGCATCCGGCGCCCGAGCTGATCCACCGCTTCCGGTACGCGCTCGCGGATGTGCTGGGGTCCGAGCTTCGCGGCGCCGCGGGCCTCGCGGCGCCGGGCTGCTTCGCCACCGCCGCCGCGCTCGCGCTCCGGCCC
>JBOHSH010000080.1:0-31508 GCA_050733195.1 Gemmatimonadales bacterium | reverse complement strand
GGCCTTCGCAACAGCCGTTCCCAGATCCTGCCGAAGGCCGGCGGCGTGCCCTTCTTCCTGCCGGACCCGGTCGCCCAGGCCGGTGAGCTCGCCGTCGAGCGCGTCGCGCTCACCCTCGAGCGAGCGGAGCGCCTGCGCCGCCTCCGCCATCGCCTCTTCCACTCCTCGCACTTCGTTGCGCTGGGCGGCGAGGCGCTCGCGCGCGTCGTCCTCCACACGCGCCCGCTCGGCCAGCCGCTCCCGGATGGTCTCGTGCTCGCCCAGCGCCGCCCCCCGCTCGGCTTCGGCCGCGGCGCGCTCCCGCTCCGCCTCTTCGGTACGCCGCGCGGCGAGCGCCCGCTCTTCCTCGTCGCGCTGCCGCCGGGCGCGGGCGTGGGCCAGCCGCTCCCCCGCGACGGCGAGGTCCCCGTCGAGCCGCGAGAGTGCCACCTGCACCTCGGCGAGCCGGCGCTCGATGCCGGTGCGGTGCTCCTCGGCCCGGACCCGGTTGGCGGCGCTCTCGTCGTGGCGCGCGGCGGCGGCCTGCACCTCGGTCCGGAGACGCGGGAGCCGCTCGGCCAGCATGCGGTGACGCTCCTCCACTCCCGCGGCGCGCTCGGCCAGCTCGTCGAGCACGCAGCGGGCCAGCGTGACCTGGACCGCGAACTTCTCCTCCATGAGCTTGGCGTGGCGCTCCGCCTTGCCCTTCTGCCGCGCCAGGGAGCGGATCTGGGACTGCACCTCGCCGATCAGATCCTCGAGGCGCTGGAGATCCGTCGCCGTCTCCTCGAGCCGGCGCTCCGTGCTGTGCTTGCGGTCGCGGTACAGGCCGATGCCCGCCGCCTCCTCGAAGAGCGAGCGCCGCTCCTCCGCCCGGTCGGAGAGGAGCAGGTCGATCAGCTTCGCTTCGATGACGACACCGGCGTCGCTGCCCAGGCCGGTTCCCCGCAGCAGGTCGTGGATGTCCCGGAGGCGGACCGGAGTGTTGTTGAGGAGGTACTCGCTCATCCCCGAGCGGGACAGCCGCCGGGTGACCACCACCTCGCGGTAGGCGATCGGCAGCGTGCCGTCGCTGTTGTCGAGAAAGAGCGAGACTTGGGTGAGGTTCACGGGCCGGCGCCCGGCCGATCCCTGGAAGATGACGTCCTCCATCTTGCCGCCCCGGAGGAGCCGCGCGGACTGCTCGCCGAGGACCCAGCGCACGGCATCGGAGACGTTGGACTTTCCGCAGCCGTTCGGGCCCACAATGGCGGTCACCCCTTCCTCGAACTGCAGCGCCACAGTGTCCGCGAACGACTTGAAGCCGGAGAGCTCCAGCTTGGTCAGCTTCATGGGCCTGCCTGGACGGGATGGTGGGTGAGGCGGACGCCGACGAGCGTCCGTGGGGTCATTCAAACATAGCAAATCGCCCGTGCCGGGTCAGGTGCGCGAGCGGGGAAGGCGGAGGATGAAGTAGGGGCGACCGAGCCGGCGGCCGGTCTCCTCCGCCGCCTCTCGGGTCTGGAAGGGACCGATCACCACGCGGTACGCCTCCTGATCGCCCTTGGGCTTGAGGACGGTGGCTTCGACGCCCTCGTCGCGGAGCCGATCCGCCAGGTCCTCCGCCCAGTCGGGGTTCTGGGAGGTGCTCACCTGCACGTAGATGTCCACCGAATCGGCGGGCGTGAAGCTCGTCTCCCCGACCAGCGCGCTGTCCTGAGTGACCGTCGCGCTCTCGGCGGCGGCGACGGCCGCGGGGAGCCGATCGCGGGGAACCCAACCGACGGCCAGCCAGCTGTCGGGTCCCGCGCCCACGAGGGTGGCGAGCCGCTTCGGGGGCACCGAGCGGAGGTCCCAGGCCACGACGTCGTCGCCCTGCCGGGCGATGAGCGTGGCGGCGCCCGCCACCAGCGGCAGGTCCGAAGCCCAGGCCGTCGGCAGCGACGCCGCGGGTCGCCCCGTGGCCAGATCCACGACCCAGACGGAATCGGACTCGGCCGGCCGCGCGAGCAGCCAGCGGCCCGAGGCGTCGGTGCGAATGGCGCGGGGAGCGCCGGGGAGGCGGATCGAGGGCAGCTGCCCCAGGCCGTAGCGGTCGAGCACCACCACGTCGCGGGAATCCCTGGCCACGTAGATCCGGTGGCCGGAAGGGCTGAATGTGACGTCGCGCGCCCGGTCGGTCACTCGAGCGGACCGCACGCGAAAGTCCCCCGACGTCTCGTACAGAATGATCGCGGTATCGGCGGCGACGGCGAGCAGGTCTCCCCAGTAGGTCGCGGCCACGCTGCCCTCCGGCAGCAGCTCCTCGTGTACCGCCCGCTCCGAGCTCGCGAAGAGGAGGCGCCGGGGACTCCCCGGCGTCACGACGACGACCTGGCCCGACACCGTGCCGTACATCGCGCGGGGCGCGCCCGCGAGGGGGTCGGTGAGCTCGAGCGGGGTCCGCCGGACGAGGCGTACGATGCGGCGGTCGGCACGGGCGACATACAGCGACCCGTCGGGTCCCATGACGGCCGCGCTCACGCCGGGCATCAGCTGCCGGCGAATCCCCCGCGACTCGAGATCGATCGCCACCAGGTTCTCGTCCTCGTCGAGCGCGTAGGCCAGACGCTCGTCGAGGTCGGCGCCGATCGCGAGCCGGAGCGGCGGCGCGGGCAGCGGCGTGCTCCACCCCGCGGGGATGAGGCTGTCGGGAAGGAAAGCGGTGACCGGGCCGCCGGTGCGCGGGAACCGGAGCAGCGAGACCTGGCGCGCAACGGCGGGGAGGTCGGGGGGCGGCGGGACGTTGCCCCCGCCGCAGGCGGCAGTCAGGAGGCACAGGATGACGGCGCGGCGGAGTGGCCGATCGCCACCCCGCCGCACCGCACGTGCTTCGCTCGATTGCCCGACTGCCAGACTGCCGATCAGAACGTTGGCCCGAGACTCAAAGTCCAGAGGTGCTTGAGACCGCTCCGGTCGAGCGGCCGGGCGTAATCTAGCCGCAGGATCAGGAGATTGAGAATGTTGGCGCGAAGTCCGACACCGTAGGACTTGAGCGGCGACCGCACGTCGACCAGCGATTCACCGGCCTTCCGGGAGAACGAGACGTCGATCCCGCCTTCCCAGACCATCCCCGCGTCGAAGAAGAGGGCGCCCTCGATACTCGGGAAGCCGACCGGCAGGAAGCCCAGAGCGGCATAGAGCAGGGGGAAGCGCAGCTCGGCGTTGAAGACGGCCAGCCGCGTGCCCACCAGCTGATCCGCTTCCTCGCACCCGGTGAAGGTGTTCGGGTCGAGGACGGTGAGGCACTCGTTGCGGCCGAAGGACCCGCTGGTGTAGCCGCGGAGGATGTCGGGATACCCGCCGTAGAAGCGGAAGCGGGTCTCGTCCCGGCCGTGATGCCCGTAATAGAACAGCCGCGTGGCGAAGACGAAGGGACCGGCGAACCGGTCGTACCGCCGGTAGTCCGCCGTCAGTGTGGTGAAGGTCCAGGTGCCCACGCGCGGGGCGACCTCGAAGCGCGACCGGCGGCCCATCCACGGGCCGACGCTGCCGAAGATGGTGTTGTCGTACACCAGGGCGAGGCTCGGCGACGCGAAGTTGGCCGACTGGAGGCTCGTCGTCTGGATCTGCGGCTCCTGCGTCAGCGCGCCGCTCAACGGATCGAAGAACTCGAGCAGCTCCTGGCGGTCATCGTCCACGTTCACGTAGCTCAGCCCGAACTCCATTCTGCGGAACCGGCTGAACGGATACGCCGCGACGAGCGCCGCCTGCCGCTGCACGATGCGACGGATGCTGGTGATGTAGGTCGCCTCACCGGGACGCGGACCCGCGACCACGCCGCTGCCCTCGTAGAAGAAGTAGGGCTCCTGGCTGACGATACCGGCCCAGTTGAGGCGCCGCGAGAGATTGACGTACTGCGCCAGGAACAGCGTCTCGGGGAGGCGCCCGTTGAGCGATGCGGCGAAGCCGAGCCGGTGATTGCCCAGCATGTCCCCGAGCACGATCGACGCGCTGCCGGTGAGCCCGCGCCCGAAGTTGTCCCGCGTATATCCGATCGAGGGCCGAGTGACGTACTCGGGCTCGAAGGTCACCTTGTAAGGCTTGAAGGTGAACTCGCTCGTATCCGGAGGCACGAACTGGATCGAGTCGAGGATCCGCGCGATCGAGATCGGCTCCTGCGCCACCCGGACGGAATCGGGAATGCTGGGCAGCGAGTCGGCGCGCCGGAATCCCTGCGGCGTGCGATACACCGTGCCGCCGGAGAGGATCTGCGGCCCGCTCGGCGGCGCGACGGGAGTCACCGCCGGCCGCGCGGCCTCGCCGGTCGGGGAGATCTGGGCCAGCGGCCGCTGCGCGATGACGCCCTCGCGGGTCCACGGCTGCCGCTTGAGCGACCGCGGGTTGGTCACGCTGTAGACGTCGTACTTGGCCTGCTCGAAGTACACGAAGGCCAGCCGGTCGGCGCCGCGGGCCCAGGTGAGCACGGGCGACAGCGCCGTGATGCCCTGCACGCCGGTGTAGAAATCGGTGAGCTGGTAGACCTGCCCGCCCTCCGACTCCCAGAGGAAGACGTTGGCGACGCCGTTCCGCGTGGAGACGAACGCGATGGACTTGCCGTCGGGCGACCACTGCGGGCTGACGTTTCGGCCGGCGCCGAGGGCCTCCGGCGTCTCGATCCGGCCGCTCGCGAGATCGTAGAGCGCGATCCGGAAGTCCCCCCACCGGAGGGTCTTGAAGTCGGTGTCCGGCCCGCGGTCGGTGACGAAGGCGATCGTGCCGCCGTCGGGCGACCAGACCGGATGCAGCTCGGCGGCCTTGTCGTTCGTGAGGCGCTTCAGGTCCGAGCCGTCGACGTTGACCGTGTAGAGGTCGGAGATGCCGCCGGCGAGCCCGCTGAAGACCAGCCGCTGCCCGTCCGGGCTCCAGGTCGGGTTCGTCGCGCCCGCGAGCGGCAGCCGGATCGCCCGCACCTGCTTGTTCCGCTCGGCGTCGACGATGACGATGTCGTCCTTGCCGGCGCGCTGGGCCGCGATGGCGAGGAATCGCCCGTCCGGCGACCAGCTCGCCGAGGAGTTGATGAACCGGAAGGTCTCGTAGTTCCCGCTGAACGACGATTTCAGCATCCGGCGGATGACCTTGCCGGTGTTGCCGTCCGCCAGGTAGAGGTCGATGAAGAAGAAGTTGCGCTCGCTCAGGAACGCGATGCGGGAGCCGTCCGGCGAGAACGCCGGCGCGAGGTGGTAGGTGCCGTCCGAGATCTTCTCCGTGAGGAGCGGCGTGGCGATCGCCCGCCCCTTCTGGCGATTCCCGATCTCCGGCAGATACTGCTTCTGCACGGCATCCTGCCACTGGCGCACCAGCTGATCGAACGAGAGCCCGAGCACGCGGTGGAGCGCCCCCTCCACGCCGCCCACGCCCGCCGCGGACTTGGTGATCTGGCCGATCGCCTCGTCCCCCCAGCGCTGGCCGATGTACGCGACCAGGGCGTGGCCGAACCGGTAGGGGAAGATGCGGTAGAAGGTCTCCGCCGACGGCAGCTTGCCCTCGAGGGCGGCGTCCCGCAGCCACATGGCGGTGTTGGGGTCCACCGCGCCGATCGAGAAGTACTCCGCCATGCCCTCGCCGAACCAGAGCGGCGCGTTGGCGTTGATGATGCCCTGGACGCCGCCGACGCCCTTGCCCCGCGACCAGATGTCGAACTGGAACTGGTGCACCATCTCGTGCATCAGGACATGTTCGTTCTCCTCGTACGAGCCCGTCAGCGGGAAGATGTTCCGGTGCCGGAGGAAGTCGGTGAACCCGCCCGTGCTCTCGTCGATCTCCTCGCCCGACGTGTTGGTCTGCTGGAAGTCGGAGTGCGAGGCGTAGGGGATGATCGGCTTGCGCTCGTCGAACTGATGGCTCAGCGCGCGGGAGAGCCGAGCGTACGACCGCTCGGCCAACCGGGCGATGTCGAGCGCCGCCTCCCGCTCCTCGGGATAGTAGTAAACGTCGAAATGCTCGGTCTGAATGATCGAGAAGTCGAATCGGCCGTACTGCACCTTGTTGCGCCCGAAATACTGGGCGCCCGCGGCCGCGGGAAGCCCCGCGAGCAGCACGGCCGCCAGTCCCAAGCGACGCATCATGAAGAGCTCCTTTCGGCCACGACCCGCAGCCTGGGCGCGTCGCTCCACAGCCGCTCCAGCTGATAGAAGGCCCGCGCTTCGGGATGAAAGAGGTGGACCACCAGGTCCACGAAATCCAGCAGGACCCAGCGACCCGTCGTGAGCCCTTCCACGTGGTGCACCCTCACGCCCGCGGCCTCCAGCCGCTCCAGCACTGCATGGGCGATACCACGTACATGGGCATCGGACGTCCCTGAGCCGATGATGAACCAGTCGGTCGCGTCGTTGATTCCTCGCAGGTCGAGCGCGACCACGTCACGCGCCTTCAGATCGTCGGCCGCCTGGAGCGCCAGATCGACGCCGCCCGGAGGCTGCGGGCTCCTCGGCTCGGCCGGATGACGCCGCGACGTCATGCGGCCACCGGCCGGGCGGGGGTGCCGTCTTCCACCTGCCAGCAGATCGCCCAGGCACCCGGTCCTACATGCGTGCCGAGGACGCCCGTCGCAAGGGAGACGAAACAGTCCTTCGGTCGGTAGGCAGCGACCACCGCGGTCCGGACCCGCTCCGCCACCTCCGGCGCGTCCGCGTGCACAATTCCGAAACGGACGGCGAGCGGTCTGGGTGTCAGTCTCCGGTCCAGCAGAGCAAGGACCCGGCCGATGACCTGCTCCCGCCCCCGAACCCGGTCCACGGGGACGATCCGACCCTGGGAATCAAGCGCCAATACTGGCTTTACGTCCAGCATGCCCGCCAGCCAGGCGCGTCCGCGTGACACGCGTCCGGAGCGGATCAGGTTGTCGTAGGTGTCCACGGTTAGGAACAGCCCGGCCTGTTCGCGGACACGTTCGAGCTCCCGTGCGATCGCCTCGGCGGGCCAGCCGGACTCGGCGAGCTCGGCCCCTCGCAGGGCCAGGAGGCCCACCCCGAGCGAAGCAGAGCGACTGTCGACCAGCCGGACCCGGTCGAGCCCAGCCGCCTTCACGGCGGTCAGTGCAGATTGGAACGTCCCGGACAACGCGCCGGAGACGAGCACAGCGACCACCTCATCCGCCTCCTCGAGGCCGGAACGAAAGATCCGGACGAATTCCCCGGGCGGAGGTTGCGAGGTCGTCGGGAGCTGACGAGCGGTGCGCAGGCGGCGGTAGAACTCCTCGGGTCTCAGTCCGACCCGATCCTGGAACGTTTCCTCGCCGAACATCACCTGCAGCGGGATGAGCGCGATACGGTGCCGATCCAAAACCGCGTCCGGAAGGTCCGCCGACGAATCGGTGACGATGGCGACGGGGCGGCGGTCGGTGTGCGCCAGGGCCCGATGCTGCGCGCGCATGTCGTCGGCCTTGGTGCCCTCGACCCGACCCCAGCGACCGGCATAGGTGAAGACGGCCTCCGGACTGTCGGTGTGCACATGCGCCTTGAGGATGTCGCCGGCGACGATGACCACGACGGAGCCGCCGTACTGGTGCAGCGTCGCGCGCACTTCGTTGGCCGGCGGCAGCTGCTCGCCGCGGACGATGAACTCGGTGCAGAACTGGTAATCGCGCTCGGCGGCGACGGTCACCAGCGCGGCGGGAATCGCGGCTTCGTCGGGCGAGGGCGGCGCGGCCGGAAGGATCGGGTCGCCTTCGATGAGCCGGACGACCCCTTCGATCATGCGGACGAAGCCCTTGCCGCCGGCGTCGACCACTCCCGCCTCGCGGAGGACCGCGAGCAGCTCGGGGGTGCGCGCCAGGGAGCGCTCGCCCTCGGCGAGCATGCGGCGCATGAAGAGGGAAATGTCGGGCGTGTCCGCCGCCGCGCGCTGGGCGGCTTCGGCGGCTTCCCGCGCCACGGTGAGAATCGTTCCTTCGCGGGGCTCGTCGAGCGAGGCGTAGAGGGCGTCGGCCCCGCGGCGGAGCGCGGCCGCGATCTCCGGTGCGGACGCGGTGGCGCGGTCGCCCAGCTCCTGGGCGAAACCCAGGAGGAAATGCGCGAGCATCATCCCGGAGTTCCCGCGGGCGCCCAGGACGGCCCCGCGGGCCATGGTGCCGGCCGTTTCGCAGACCGGTGCGTCGCCCAGGGCCCGCAGTGCGTCCGCGACGGCCCGGAGCGTGAGGCTGAAGTTCGTGCCGGTATCCCCGTCGGGGACGGGGAAGACGTTCAGGCGATTGATCTCCTCCCGCCCGGCGCTGACCCAGTCGGCGGCGGCCAGCACCGACCGGGCGAGGCGGGGCCCGTCCACATAGGCGATCCCGATCGCCATGCGGGCGTTATTCCGGGACGATCGTCACGCGCACGACCGCGTGCACGTCGGCGGAGAGCCGGATCGGGACCTCGTGCTCCCCGAGCTGCTTGATCGGGTGCTCGAGCTCGAGCTTGCGGCGGTCGATCTCGTGCCCCGCCGCGGCGAGCGCTTCGGCGACGTCCGCGGCGGTCACCGAGCCGAAGAGGCGGTCGCCCTCGCCGGCCTTGGCCTTGATGGTGACCCGCACGGCACCGAGCTCGGCGGCGAGCGCCTGGGCGGTGGTGCGGTCCTGGGAGGCCCGCGTTTCGCGCGCCCGCGATTCGGCGGCGATCCGCTTCTTGTTGCCCTCCGTCGCCTCGTACGCGAGGCCGCGCGGGAGCAGGTAGTTCCGGGCATACCCCGGCTTGACGCGGACGAGCTGGCCGGCCTTGCCGAGCGATTTCACGTCTTCGCGCAGAATCACGTCCATCATGGGGAGCTCCCTTCGGGCGGCGGAGCGCGCCGGCGCAGGCGGCCCCGGATGTCGAGCCAGGTATCGGCGAGGCCCATGGACACGAACAGTCCCAGCGTGAACGGCGCGAGGAGCAGCGCGAGCAGCGAGGCGATCGCCTTGAGCGGAACGGAGGCCGGCGCGAGCATCGTCGCCGCCACCGCCGCGCCGCGGGCGGCGTAGAGGCCGACCCAGACGAGCAGCACGTTGGCGACGAGGACGGCGGGCACGCCGGGAACGGGAACCAGCACCAGCGCCAGGGTCACGATCGCGCCCCAGACGAGGTGATCGTTGAAGCGGAAATCGCGGAACGGGGGCGGCGGAGGCGCCACGGGGGCGGCCGCAATCCGGTGATACCAGCGCCAGGCGATCGAGGTGCCGGCGATGCCGAGCAGCGCGAGCATGCCGGGATAGAGCCGCGCCACGCCCGGTGCGCCGGCCACCAGCTGCTGGAGCAGCGCCCGCAGCTCGGCGCTGGAGCCGGGATCGCGGCGTGCGGCATCGAGCAGCCCCTGGTACCGCTGCCGGATCTGCTCCTCGATCGCCAGCACGATCTCGCTCGAGCCGAGCCCGAGGACGCGGACCCAGGCCGCGAGCGCGAGCACCGCGAGCACCACCGCGCCGAGCGCCCGGCCCGGCACCGGACCGCGCCACGCGAGGGCCAGGGTGACGAAGGCGCCGGTGAGCAGTACCGCGCTGGCGCGGATCACCTCGTCGGCGAGGCCGCTCCCGGCCCGGAGCCAGAGCCACGATCCGATCACCGCCGTGACGATCCAGAACCACTCGCGGGCGGTTCGCGGCCGCGAGAGGAGGAGCAGCAGGCCCAGCGGGCCCAGCACGTACAGCGGCGGCGCCAGCAGGAGGAATCCCGCCAGCACCGCCGCTGCGCCGAGCGTGGCGCGGCGCCCGTCGCCGGGCGCCGCCGGGGCCGTGATCAGCCCCTGTACCCCTTGATGTACGGCAGCAGGGCCAGATACCGGGCTCGCTTGATCGCCACCGCGAGCTGCCGCTGGTGACGGGCCGTAATGCCGGAGAGTCGCCGGGGCAGGATCTTGCCCCGCTCGGTCAGGAATCTGGAGAGCAGCTTCTCGTCCTTGTAATCGACGACGCGGATCCGGAGCTCCGCGAGCGGATCACCCTTGCGCTGGCGGCTCACTCTTCCTCCTCGAACTCGGCCCGCGGCGGCGGCACCTGGGCCGGTGTGGGCGGCTCATCGTTCAGGACCACGAGATGGCGGATGACGCTCTCGTCCAGCTTGATCGCGCGCTCGAACTCGGGGAGCGCGACGGACTCGGCGTCGAAGTTGGCGACGACGTAGTACCCCGTGTCCCGCTTGCGGATCGGGTAGGAGAGGGTGCGCTTGCCCCAGTGATTGAACTTGGGCGGCTCCCCTTTCGGAAGCGCCACCAGGGTGTGGAAATGCTCGAGCTTCTGATTGATGGTCTCTTCGTCCAGGACAGGATCGAAGATGTAGACCACCTCGTATGGACGGGCCATGCCACCTTCCTTTGGTCGTAGGCGCCCGGGCCCTGGTGGGGAGCCCGGGAGGAGGGTTTGTGAGGGGAGGGAAATATAGCGGGGGAGGCGGGGGAACGGGGAACGGGGAACGGGGAACGGGGACCGGGGAACAGGCTAGCACAGTATGGCAATGATCGGTCCCGGTTCCCTGTTCCCCTGTTCCCCGTTCCCCGGCTAGCTCCCTGGCTCCCTGACATCCTAGCTTTGCGTATGCGCATAGAGTCCGTCCAGATCGGCCAGGTGAGGACCTTCGGCACCCCGGGGGCCGAGAACCCGCTGGAACGTCCCTGGACGAGCGCGATCCGGAAGGAGCCCGTCGCGGGCCTCCTCTGGGCCGGCCGGGAGGGCCTGTCCGGCGACCACCAGTACGACCGCCGGGGGCACGGCGGACCGGACCGCGCGCTCCTCATGTACGCCGCCGCGCACTATCCGCGCTGGCGGGCGGAGTGGAGCCGCCGGGACGTCGGCCCGGGCGGATTCGGCGAGAATCTCACGGTGAGCGGCCTGGACGAGGACACCGTCTGCATCGGTGACGTCCTCGTCGCGGGGGAGGTCCGGTTCGAGGTGTCCTCACCGCGAACCCCGTGCAAGAACCTGGCGCGCCGGCACGGGGTCCAGGACATCGTCAAGACGATCCACGGAAATCACCGGTCCGGCTGGTATGTCCGGGTGCTGCACGAAGGCTGGATCGAAGCGGGCCTGAAGCTCACCCTCCTCGATCGTCCCTATCCGCAGTGGCCCGTGGCGAGGGCGGCCGTCGTGAAGCGCCTGCGACACGACCGGCCGGAGGAGGCCCGGCTGCTGGCCGCCTGCCCGGCGCTCATCGGGGAGTGGCGCGAGGGGCTGGCCGCGGTCTAGACGTTGAAGCGGAAGAGAATCACGTCCCCGTCCTGCACGACGTAGTCCCGGCCCTCGACCCGCGCGATCCCCTGCTCGCGCGCGCCCTTCCAGCCGCCCGCCTTCACGAAGTCCTCGTACGACACGGTCTCCGCCCGGATGAAGCCCTTTTCGAAGTCGGAATGGATTTCGCCCGCGGCCGTGGGCGCCTTGTCGCCGCGGTGAATGGTCCAGGCCCGCGCCTCCTTCTCGCCCACGGTGAAGAAGCTCCGCAGGTCGAGCAGGTGATAAGCCGCGTGCGCGAGGCGGTCGAGCCCCGATTCCATGACGCCCAGATGGCTCAGGAACTCCGCGCGGTCCTCGACCGGCAGCTCGGCCAGTTCCATCTCGACCTGGGCGGAGAACGTGACGATCTCGGCCGGCTCGTGATCGGTGTCGACCGCGGCACGCAGCGCGTCGACGAAGCGGTTGCCCGAGGCGATCTCCTCCTCGCGCACGTTGGCGGCGTAGAGCTCCGGCTTGGCGGTGAGCAGGTTGAGGGAGCGGTAGACCGGCCGCTCCTCGTCGGAGGGCTCCACGGCCCGCGCGGGGCGGCCCTCACCCAGGGCGGCGCGCAGCCGCTCGAGGAGATCCGTCTCGAGCCTGGCCTGGACGTCGCCCGAGCGCGCCACCCGGGTCGTCTTGTCGAGGCGCTTCTCGACCAGCGCGAGGTCGGCGAGGCCGAGCTCGAGGTTGATCACGTCGCGGTCGCGAACCGGATCCACGGGCCCCATCACGTGCCGGATGTCCGGGTCCTCGAAGCAGCGGACCACGTGCACGATGGCGTCGACCTCGCGGATGTTGGCGAGGAACTGGTTTCCGAGCCCCTCCCCCTGGCTCGCACCCTTCACGAGCCCCGCGATGTCGAGGAACTCCACCGTGGCCGGCACGGTGCGCTCCGGCTTCACGATCTGCGCGAGGACGTCGAGCCGCGGGTCCGGGACGGTGACCACGCCGGTGTTGGGCTCGATGGTGGCGAAGGGATAGTTCGCCACCAGCGCGCCGGCCGAAGTCAGGGCGTTGAAGAGGGTGGACTTCCCGACGTTGGGAAGTCCGACGATTCCCAGTCGGAGCATGGCGCTAGTGGTGCAGGCGGGCGAACCAGGGCGCCAGGACCAGCGCCACGACGCAGGTGACCGTGATCAGGGTGCTGAGCGCGGGCCCCCCAGCGCCGATCAGGGGGGCATACCGGATCAGGTCGAGCATGTCGAGATCTATTTACCCATCGCCACGAACCAGGGAGCCAGCACCAGGGCCACCACGCTCATCAGCTTGATCAGAATGTTCATGGCGGGACCCGAGGTGTCCTTGAACGGGTCGCCGACGGTGTCGCCGACCACGGCGGCCTTGTGGGGATCCGAGCCCTTGCCGCCGTGCTCGCCGCCTTCGATGAACTTCTTGGCGTTGTCCCAGGCGCCGCCGGCGTTCGCCATGAAGAGGGCGAGGAGGACACCCGTCACGGTCGCGCCCGCGAGCAGCCCGCCTAGGGCGGCCGTGCCGAGGGTCGAGCCCACGACCACCGGCAGCACGACGGCCGAGACGCCGGGAAGGATCATCTCCCTGAGGGCGGCCCGCGTGGAGATGTCGACGCAGCGCGCGCTGTCGGGCTTGACGCCGGGCCGGCCCTCGAGCAGGCCGGGGATCTCGCGGAACTGCCGCCGGACCTCCTCGACCATCCCTTGCGCGGCGCGGCCCACCGCGGTCATCGTCGTCGCGGCCACGAAGAAGGGCATGACGCCGCCGAGAAAGAGCCCGATCACGACCTTGGGATCGAGCAAGTCGAGGCGCTGCATTCCCACCGCGGAGGTATAGGCGGAGAAGAGCGCCAGCGCCGTGAGCGCGGCCGATCCGATCGCGAACCCCTTGCCGATCGCCGCGGTGGTGTTGCCGAGCGCATCGAGGCCGTCGGTGATCTTCCGGACGTCCCCCCCGAGGTGGCTCATCTGGGCGATGCCGCCGGCATTGTCGGAGATGGGGCCGTAGGCGTCGACCGTCATCACGACACCGACGGTCGCGAGCATCCCGACCGCGGCGATGGAGACGCCGTAGAGGCCCGCGGCCGCGAAGGACACGAACGTCGCCGCGCAGAGGAGGAGCACCGGGATGATGCACGACTCCATGCCCACGGCGAGGCCCGCGATGATGTTGGTGGCGGGCCCGGTGGTCGACGCCTCCGCGATCCGCCGAACCGGCTTGGCCGACGTGTAGTACTCGGTCACCAGCCCGATCGCGATCCCCGCGACCGTGCCGGCCACCACGCACCAGAAGGGTCCGAGCGCGCTGGTCGTGCCCCCTGCCGCGGTCGTGAACGTGACCGGCACCCAGCGGCTCAGCAAGTACGCGAAGACGAGGAACAGGCCGGCCGCGAGGAAGGTGACCTGCCGGAGCGCGGTCGCGGGGTTCCCCCGGGCCAGCACCCGCATCATCGCGATCCCGATCAGCGAGGCGATCAGCCCGGCTCCCGCGTACGCGAGCGGCAGCAGCATGGCGGTGAGGCGGTCGCCCTCCGCCACGAGGGCGGAGGTGGCCGCGAGCGCGACGGTGGCGACGACGGCGCCGACGTAGCTCTCGAAGATGTCGGCGCCGAGGCCCGCGACGTCGCCGACGTTGTCCCCCACGTTGTCGGCGATGGTCGCGGGGTTCCGCGGGTCGTCTTCCGGGATGCCGGCCTCGACCTTGCCCACCAGGTCGGCGCCCACGTCGGCGGCCTTCGTGAAGATCCCGCCCCCTACCCGGGCGAAGAGGGCGATCGACGAGGCGCCCATGCTGAAGCCGGTGATGATCTCGGAGAAAGCCCGGGCATCGGCCCCGAGCTCGGTCCGGCCAAGGACCAGGAAGACCAGCGCGAGCCCGGCGAGTCCGATCGAGGCCACCGCAAGGCCCATGACCGCGCCGCCGGAGAAGGCGATCCGGAGTGCCTGGGCCTGGCCGCTGGTCCGGGCGGCTTCGGTGGTGCGGACATTGGCCCGGGTCGCGCCCTGCATGCCGATCCACCCGGTGGCGATCGAGCAGAGCCCGCCTACGACGTAGGCCAGCCCCGTCTTGGTGCTGATCGCGAGCCCGAGCAGCGTCGCGACGATCACCAGGAAGGGGAGCAGCACCATGTACTCGCGGCGGAGGAAGGCGAGCGCCCCGGTGTGAATCTGGGCCGCGAGCTCCCGCATCGACTCGGTGCCGTCGGCGTGCTTCTGGATGCCGAAGTAGGTCAGGAACGTCGCCGCGAGCCCAGCCACGCCGATCACCAGCGAGTACAGCGAGAGGTTCTCGATCATCCGGAGGATTCCCGTGGGGTGCGATTGAAACGGTTCATCGCCGCGTCGATGCCTTCACCAAGCCAGCATTCCACCGCCTGCACCATCTCGTCCAGCAGGGCGTCGAGCGCGGCGCGCTCGTCCGCCGTGAACACGTCGAGGACCCAGTCCGCGAGGTCGTCGACGTCCATCGGCCGGGGACCGACGCCGATCCGGAGCCGGGCGTAGTCCTGGCGGCGGAGCGCGCCCTCCACGCTCCTGAGCCCGTTGTGCCCGCCGGCCGATCCCGCGCCCCGGAGCCGGAACCGCCCGACCGGCAGCGCGACGTCGTCGACCAGGACGAGCAGGTCCCGCGCCGGATCGAAGCCCTCGATAGCGCGAAGCGGCGCGAGCACGGCGCCGCTTCGATTCATGTAGGTCTGGGGCTTCAGGACGAGCACCGGCTCCCCGTCCATCTCTCCACGCGCCACGCGGGCTGTTCCGTCGCGGCGCCAGGCGCCCAGCCGCCACCGCTCGACCAGCCGGTCGGCCAGCAGGAAGCCCGCGTTGTGGCGCGTGTTCTCGTACTCGGGGCCCGGGTTCCCGAGCCCCAGGATCGCGCGCAGCGCCTACTCCTCCGCCGCGCCTTCGCCCTCGCCTTCCTCCTCCGCCTTGGGCTTGCGGATGAGCTCGGGCTCGGCGGGGGCCACCGCTTCCTCGGCCACCGGGGCGGCGACTTCCTCGGTGCGCGGCGCCACGACGGTGCAGACCGTCTGGCCCGCGTCGTTCATGATCTCGGCCTTTTCGACGGTCACCTCGCCGACGTGGATCGACTGCCCGATGTTCAGCGCCGTCACGTCGACGTCGATGTGGTCGGGGATGTCGGTGGGGAAGACCCGCACCTCGAGGCTGTGCATGATCTGGTCGAGCACGCCGCCGAAGTTGCGCACCCCCTCGGGGATGCCGGCGAACCGGAGCGGCACCTCCACCGTGATCTTCTCGTCCGCATGGACCTCGTAGAGGTCGAGGTGAAGGATGTTCGCCGGGCGCACCGGATCGCGCTGGATCTCCCGGATGAGCGCCTTGACCGGCGAACGGCCCTCGACCGCGACGTCGACGACCGTCGTCGCGGCGGCGATCTGCGTCAGCAGACGGGTGAGGGCCGCCGTGTCGACCACCACCGGCTCGGGGTTGCGGCCGCGCCCGTAGATGACCGCGGGGATGTGTCCGGAACGGCGGAGCGCGCGCGCGGGCCCTTTGCCCCGGCCGTCGCGGGGTGCCGCCTGAATCGTCGCCTGCTGCTTCATGGTTCCAATCCTTCCGTCAATCGAACAGCGAGCTGACCGACTGATCGCTGTGGGTGTAGCCGATCGCCTTGGCGACGAGCCCGGCGATGGACAGGACTTTGAGCTTCTCGAACAGCTTCGCGTCGGGCAGGAAGATCGAGTTGGTCACCGCGACTTCCTTGACCGGTGCTTCCATCAGCCGGGTCACCGCCGGCCCCGAGAGCAGCGGGTGGGTGGCGCAGATGTAGATGTCGCGGGCGCCGAGCCGCTTGAGCGCGTGCGCCGCCTCCGCCATGGTGCCGCCGGTGTCGATCATGTCGTCCGGGATCATGCAGTCCCGGCCCTCCACGTCGCCCACCACGTTGACCGCCTCCGCCACGTTGGCGGCGGTGCGGCGCTTGTCGATGATCGCGAGCCCGGCGTTGAGCCGCTTGGCGAACCCCCGGGCCATCTTGGCGCCCCCCACGTCCGACGCCACCACCACTAATTCGGTGAACGTCTTCTGGCGGTAGTGGGCCACGAAGACGGGCGCCGCGTACAGATGGTCGACCGGCAGGTCGAAGAAGCCCTGCAGCTGGTGCTGGTGGAAGTCGATCGCCAGCACCCGGTCCGCTCCGGCCATCGAGATGACGTTGGCCATCAGCTTGGCGCTGATCGCCACCCGAGGCTGGTCCTTGCGGTCCTGCCGCGCGTATCCGAAGTACGGGATCACCGCGGTGATGCGCATCGCGCTCGCGCGCTTCGCCGCGTCCATCAGCAGCATCAGCTCGATCAGGTTCTCGGCCGGGGGGTTGGTGGGCTGGATGATGTAGACGTCCCGCCCGCGCACGTTCTCGTCGATCTTGACGAAGATCTCCCCGTCGGCGAAGCGCCGGATCGTGGCCTTGCAGAGCGGCTGGTCGAGCGCGGCCGCGACCTCCTCGGCGAGCGGCCGATTGGCCGTCCCGCTGAGCAGAAGCATCGGGTTCCGCGCCAGCGACTCGTTCGGCAGGGCCATAGCCCCTAAACGTAACGCTGGAGCCAGCTTCCGGTCAATTCTCGGGGTATTCCGGGTGGGCCGGACGCCGGTCCTGCCGGCGCCCGGTCCCAGCGGTCAGCGGGAGGCGGCCTTCGGCTTGGCGGCCTTCCGCAGGATGACGCCCTTGTCGACGGTGGCGCCGCTCCGGCTGATGGTCTGGAAATGCAGCTCGTCGCCGGCGATTTCGACGAGCATGAAGCTCCGGTCGCGCGCGAAGGACGAGGCGGTGAACTCTCCGGGCCGCACGTCGCCGCTCCGGAGCTTCGCGGACCCGCCCGCGACGAAGTGATGGATCCCCTTCTGGGGCCTGAACCGCTCGTAGATGTGCTCGTGACCCGCGAACACCACTTCGACCCCGTGCTTCACGAACAGCGGCTCGAGGATGCCGCGGAGCTCGACCTCCGGCCCGCGCCGCGCCGTGGTGTAGAGCGGGTGATGGAAGTACGGGATCTTCCAGTCGGCTCCCGCCCCCGAGAGCTCCTTCTCCAGCCACTTCACCTGGTCGGGGTCGAGGTAGTTGCTGTCGAGCACGTAGAAGCGGACGTTGCCCTTCTTGAAGGTGCGGTAGCGGTTCCCTCCGAGGTTGAACGGCTTGTAGTAGCGCTGATTGGGGTCGTCGTGATTGCCGAGCGCCGCGTGGAACTCGACCTTCGCGTCGAGGAGGGCCTTGTAGGGGCGCTCGAACTTCCTGGCGAAGTCCTGGGGGCGCTCCCTCCCGTAGAGGTTGTCGCCGAGCATGATCGCGAAGGTGAAGGAAAAGACCTTGTGGTACCGGGCGATCTGGTCGGCGACCTGGTACTGCTCCCGCTCGCCGGTGCCGGCGTCGCCGATCACGGCGAAGCGCACCGAGCCGTCCTTCCTGGGCAGGGTGAGCTCCTGCGCCGACAGGGACGGCGCGAGGGCGAGCAGGATTCCGGCGGAGATGCGGAGAACACGCACGGCAGCCTCCTACGTGGGCACGCTGGCCGGCAGGGCGTTGGGCATGACGTCGACGATGAGGTTGGCCTCGATGTCCCGGAGGATCAGATAGCGACCCACCATCCGGTACTCCACCTGCTCGGGCAGCTTGGGCAGGAGCGGCAGCAGGGAGGCGGGGAAGGTCGCCAGGGGGTAGGTGGTCGGGTAGATCTGGTTCACCTCGGGGACGAAGTCCGGGAGCTCCTCCTGCGTATCGCCGCGGGTCTCCTGTACCGCCGGCGGCCGGCGGCGGTACTCCTCCCGGATGAGGGTCGCTAAGACCGACGCTACCTCGGGCGTGAAGATGTCGCCCTGCTTGGCCGCCGGGCGTGCCGAGAGAATGGCCGCCGCGAGGCCGGTGGCCCGGGCGGCGATCTCCTCCTGGCTCTTGGTCTCGTCGATGTGGCCGATGCTGTCGGCCAGGCTGTTGCGGAGGGCGACGTATTCGTCCACGCGCTTGCTGAACTCGGCCACGGGCTCCGCGGTGATGTCCACCCGTTCGCGATCCTGACAGGCGGCCGACGCTGCCGTCATTCCGGCGAGGACCGCCAGATACGTCAGGGGATTCCAACGGTGTGCACGTGGCACATGGTCCTCCCGCGGAAGGTTGGTCATCGTCGGCGTTCCCATCTCGGGGACGCGAGCTCGATCGTCCAGGCCGCTCCCTGCCCGCTCAGCGACAGCGGTCCCACGTACTTCACGAAGGCCGGCACGTCCTCGGTCACGATCCAGGCGTGACCCGTGTCGGGCTTCTTCCCCATGAGCCTGGCGCCGATCCGGAGGAAGAACCCCAGCTTCGGCCTGAGCGCGAACCGCGTGGTGGACTTGGTCTCGTGGCCGAAGGAGGATTGCTCGGTGGCGACCGGCTCGAAGGCGAACTTGATGATCCGGGGCGTGGGTGTGAAGGCCACGTGCCGCACGGTGGCGCTCCGGCGCGGGATCAGGTTCTTCGCGAGCACGATGGCCATGCCGTTGTACACGTCGGCCGGAATCTCGATCGTGCCTTCCTCGAGGTCCGGCTCGTCGTCGTCCCCCGGCGTGAAGGTCCGGATCCGGTAGCGCCCCGAGGCACGGTCGAACGACGCCTCCGCGTTCTCGGCGAAGGAGGGCCCGTGCTGTTCGAGCCGGTAGCTGTGCACCGTAAAGACCTCCCGCTGACTGAAGACCACCCGCTCGTCGAACCGTGAGCCGTCGCGGAAGCGGAACACCATCCGGCTCTCGATCCGGCCGTCCTTCGGGGTCTGCAGCAGATCGCCCTGGGCGAGCAGGGCGCCGTTCGCACCCTTGAGCGTCAGAAAGCCATGGGTCACGCCCTCGGCCCAGCGGACGGGAACCGGCTGCGTCTCCGGCTCGTCCGACGATCGCACCCCGGCGGCGAGCAGCAGGGCGGGAACCACGACCGCCACCAGTGCCGACAGCCGAAGCCCCGAAGCCCGAATCGATGGTCGCGGCGCTTCGGTCATGGGGTCACGTCCCTCCTTCTCTCTGATGACGCGGCGCCGCGACAGGACGCCACATCGGGGCGGTTCGCGTCCCTGCACGAGAACGCGGCACCGAGCGTGGGGCAGAGGCCCCGTCCGCCGTCATTTCATACAGGAGAGCTTGCGACGCACCTTTCGACCGGAGCGAGGGCATGCAGAGGCGCTGGCTGACGTTGACGGCCCTGGTCTCGCTGGCGATGCCGCTTACCGCACAACGGCCACGCCCGGTGTTCACCCCCGACTCGGTCACGATCGTGGCGGATTCCAGCTTCGCGCGGAGCGGGCTGTCGCGGTGGCTGCTGGGCGCGACCTACCGGGAGCTCTGGACGGCCCCGGTGCGGGTGGAGGTGCTCGATCTCGATCGCTTCGCGGGCGGCCTCAGCGAACCGGAGCGCAGCGGCCGCCTGCAGACGCGGTCCCTGCGCTTCCGCGGAGCGAACGGCCGGCTGTACCAGTTCCGGCTCGTCCGCAAGGATCTCAATCCGACGATCTGGAAGGGGTACGAGGGGAGCCTGGCGGAGAAGCTCGCCCGGGATCAGCTGAGCGCGCTGCACCCCGCGGGCGTGCTGGTCGTCCCCGTGTTCCTCGAGGCGATCGGCGCGCTGCACGCGGCACCGGTGCTCCGCGTGATGCCCGACGACCCGAGGCTCGGGGAGTTCCGGGAGGAGTTCGCTCATGCCCTCGGGACGATCGAAGAGCGGCCCGATGGAGAACGCGACGAGATGCAGTTCGCCGACGCCGCCCGCGTGGAGGACACCGAGGGGCTGCTGCAGGCGATCCGCGAGCGGCCCTCGGTGCGCGTGGACACGCGCGCCCTGCTGGCGGTGCGGCTGGTCGATCTGATGGTCGGCGACTTCGACCGTCACCACGACCAGTATTACTGGGCGCTCCTCGGCGAGGGCCGCCGGGCCCGCTGGAAGCCGATCTCGCGTGACCGCGACTACGCGTTCGTGCACTACGACGGCGCCGCGCTCCGGGTCGGCCGGATGATGGCGCCGACGCTCGTGACCTACGACGAGACCTACGATTCGCCGTCGCGCGCGACGCGGAACGGGCGCTTCTTCGACCGCCGGATGCTCACGGATCTCGAGGCCCCGGTCTGGGACTCGGTGGCCCGCGCGGTCCAGAGCCGGATCACCGACGCCGTCATCGACAAGGCCGTGAAGCGCCTGCCACCGGAATACGAGCGCCGGAACGGCGCCACGCTTCGGCGTGTCCTTCGCGCCCGCCGCGACGGGCTCCCCGAGATGGCACGTCGGTTCTACGCCTACCTCGCGGACGTCGTGATCATCGACGGCGGGGACGTGCATGACCGTATCGCGATCGACCACCTCGGCGACGGCCGCACCCGGGTGCGGATCTCCGAGGCCGGAGTCGCGACTCCGTACTTCGACCGGACGTTCCGGCAAGCGGAGACGAAGGAAGTGCGGATCTATCTCCGGAACGGGGCCGACCACGCGACGGTGACCGGCACCGGGGCCGGGCCCCGGGTCCGGCTGGTCGGCGGCGAAGGCCCGGACTCGCTGGTCGACGAATCGAACGGGTCCCGGGTGCGCTTCTACGACGAGGATCGGGAGACGAGCGCTCCGGATGGGCGCCTGGACGCGAGACCCTACGTGCCTCCCGACACCACTGACATCCCCCAGTTCCAGGACTGGGGCGGGAGCCTCTCGCCGTCGCCGCGGCTGCAGACGTCCTCGCACTCGGGCCTCGCGCTCGGGGTGGAGCTCCGCCTCATGGGCTACGGCTTCCGGAGCCACCCGTACGCGACCCTGCACACGGTCTCGGTGGACTACTCGCTCCGCCGGAACTCCTTCCGGTTCCGCGGGAGCACGCGCTGGCGGCGGGAGAACAGCCCGGTCTACTTCGGCTTCACCGTGCTGGCGTCCGCGATCGAGGGCGGGCGGTTCTTCGGTTTCGGCAACGAGACGGTGAACCCCGGCGACTCGGACCGGTTCATCGTGCTGCGGAAGGCGTACGAGGTGAGCCCCTACATCGGATTCGGGCTGGAGTCCCGGACCCGGCTCTGGCTGATGCTCCGCGCGCGGCACACGATCACCGATCTCCGCGACTCGGTGAACCTCGCCTCGATCGCCCTCGGGCGGAGCCCGCCGGCCGGGACGGGGGACGCCGGCAAGCTCGGTCCCGCGGCCCGCTTCGAGTACGACTCACGGGACACGCGAATGGCGCCACGGTCTGGCATCCACGCGCGGTTCGACGCCGAGTACAACCCCGTGGACTGGTCGAACGGGGAGGGACCGTTCGGGAGCCTGGAAGGCTCCGTCTCGACCTACCTGACGCCGGTGTCGCCGGTGACGCTCGCGCTCCGGGTGGGAGGCCGGCAGGTCTGGGGAGACTTCCCCTACTTCGAGGCGGCGTATCTGGGCGGCAACCGGTCGCTGCGCGGCTTTCCGAGCGGCCGCTTCGCCGGCGACCGCTCGGTGTTCGGCAACGCCGAGCTGCGGCTCCGGGTCCTCGAGAACCGCTGGCTCGTGCCGGTCGAGATCGGGCTGCTGGGCCTGGCCGACGCGGGGCGGGTGTGGTTCGACGGCGAGTCGCCCGGCGGCTGGCACACGGACCTCGGGGCGGGGCTCTGGTTCAGCGCCCTCGAGCGGTCGCAGGGGCTGTCGCTCGGCCTGGCCCGGAGCCCGGAGCGGGGGCGGTTCTGGTTTACCCTGGGCATGCCCTTCTGAGCGCGATCGCAGAGGCGGGTTAGCGGCGGGTTAAGCGCGGGTTAATAGCGGGTTAACAGCATGGCAATTACGGGTCAGTGCTGCAGGTCTCGGAGGCCAAACGGCCTCATCCCAGAGCGGACAGAGACACGAGCTGCACTCTTGAGCATCTCCCTATCTCGACCTCACCTCGGTCATAAAGTCCATTGATCGAACCTTGCCGAATCCCGGTATGTCGCGCACTCGGGCTGCGCGCACCATGGCCAGCTGCCGAACATTGGCTTCTGCTCGCGCACCCGTCGCCTGGCCGCTAGTCGTCTGCCGGACGTCCACCCGAACCTCGCGACTCGGGGCTGTCCCATGCGCAGCATATGTCGCCGCTGCACGGAGACCGGCGGCCAAGTCGGCAGGAGTAGCGTCTGACTCTCGCAAAAGCAGCAACGGTCGGCCACTATCGTTAGGGCTGCGGATGACGGTCGCGCGTGCCTCAGTCGATCCGAGCGTCGGTACCAGAATTACGGTGACTCGCACAAGGTTTATCGCTGAAGCGAGATCCGGCTGGGTCGCGCGCGTTGCACGTAGGGCGAGCGAGTCCGCATAGCGAATAGACGCAATGATCCCCAGGAGCCTCGCTGACTCAGCGTCGTCCGATCCTATCCAGTCCGAATTAGGCTTGTCGAGCAGGAGCTGCAGTGCCTGCCTGTGCACAGCTGGCGTTCGCTCGATGAGTGCAGCGATGGCAGCTTGCTCCTCCTGTCTCCGGCTTCCCGCCACGTAGTCAGCTGGAACAGCAGTGTCGACCTGTACGGCGAAGTGAGGTTGACGGAATGTTGCATTATCCTTGTCCGGTGTCATCGATCTCCCCGCGTCGATGCATGCACTAGCCAGCACCGCTACCGCGGTGATCAAGATGCAGCGCCTGGCGTTCGTCGGTAAGGTAAGCATCATGCCTGCCCCCTTACGGATGAGGGTTGTCGCTATCATGTCTCCCATTCCTCGTCCTCGCACCACCTGAACAGGAAGCGCTCGTTGTAAACGCCCGAAGCATCGAACCACCACTCATAGGCTTCGTAACAGTTCTGCTCCCCAGTACTGCCTCCGCTGCGCGTCCCGTCGTTGATCGGGATTGCCACGCCGTCGTCGTTGTAGTCGGCATGTAGGTTCTCACGAGACTGGTGCCCACCCGCACTTGCTCGCACTCGAACTCTGCCCGCGCTCCATCCCACAGCCACTACTGCCCATCAACTGTCGTTTCGCGCTGATCAGGATGGTAGTTTGACAACCCCCTCGACTGGGACAGCGGTGTAACCCTGGTGAAGGAAAGCGGTGTAAAGTCGATGGTGCCTTCGATATCCAGGCGCGGGATACTGTGCGGCAGGGGCGTCCACGTCATCTTCCCCGATGGAAGGTACATCGGACAGTAGATGGGGCCGGGCGACTCGTCAGGATCCCCTGCTTCTTGGCCCTGCCGGGCCGTGAGCGAGGTGATCGCGCCGACGCTCAGTACGACGATGGCGACGAGGCCCGGGCTATGGGGTAGCTTCTCGTTCGATTCATCCGGATCTCCCGGCGCTCGGTTCGGGAAGAGACTACAGCCACCACGACATTCAAGCCAGAAACGCAGAGTTCACCCTGCTCGCACCGTTGACATTAATTCTTCCTGACACCTGGCAAGTTCTGTAGGGACACAGAGATCGCTATTCAAGATTTTGCGAGTGATGCCCTCCTCGCCCGGCAGCGTCGATGAAGTCTTGGGCGACTCCATGGTAGACTCGAGCTCATCGATCGTTCCCAATCTCCAAAAAGCAACGATATCCGCCCCGAATTATCCCACGAAATTGACCCAGCCGGAGCTGAGTTCAATTGGCCCTGGTGGACTCGAACCACCATTCCCAGATCCAAAGTCTGGTGTCCTGCCGTTGGACGAAGGGCCAGCAGTGGAAAGCTAAGACCGTCGCGGGCAACGAAAAAGCGAACGCCCCGGCAGAGGGCCGGGGCGTTCCGCGTCACCGCGTGACTCTGCCGCGACGGCGCGATGGCCTCTCCGGGGGGAGTTTGGGGAGACCGCACCCACCTTCACGGTCACAATGCATGCCAGCCTCGCGGAGTTCCCGCTTCCGGTGCCAACCCCTTCCGGGGGCGGAAGATGCCGTCCGCCGTCACGGGCGTGTCCGGCGGGCTGGGGATGAGCGGCCACATCGCCTCCGGCACGCCCTGTGGCCGGGACGCAACGGGCTCAGGCGGTCTCGGTGAGGATGATCGTCCCGTGCTTCCGGCCCAGTCGCGCGCGCGCGTCCTCGCGGTCGCGCGGGTTACGGTAGACGGCGAAGATGGTCGAGCCGGAGCCGCTCATGCGGCAAAGAAGCGGGCGCGTCTCCGCGAGGGCCTCGAAGGCCCCGCGCACCGCCGGGAAGCGTCCGAACACGGCGGACTCGAAGTCGTTGCCGGCCATGCGGGCCACGTCGCTCCAGCTCGACAGGACGGCGGTATCGAGCACCAGGGCGCCGCGCCGGCCCGCCGAGGCCCGGGCTTCGGCGACCCAGGCATACGCCTCGGCGGTGCGCACGCTGACGTCCGGCGAGAGCAGCAACACCGGTGCCTGCGGGAGCGCGGGCAGCCGCAGCAGGCGTTCCCCATGGCCCCAGCCGAGGGCGAGCGGTGCGCCGCTCAGGCAGAAGGGCACATCCGCGCCGAGACGGGCCGCGGCGTGCATGAGCTCGGAACGGGGAATGGCGTCGCCGGCGAGCCGGTTCACCGCCTCGAGCGCGGCGGCGGCATCCGCCGAGCCGCCGCCGAGACCCGCGGCGATCGGGATCCGCTTGCGCAGGGTGAGCCGGACGCCGAACCGGCGGCCGGTCGCCCGCAGCGCTTCCCGCGCGGCGCGCACCGCGAGGTTGTCTTCGACGGGGCCGGTGTCGGGTCCCTCGACGGTGAGCGTCACCTCGTCGCCGGGGACCGGCTCGGCGACGAGCTCGTCCGCCAGGGCCAGCCTGCAGAAGAGGGTCTCGATGCCGTGCCAGCCGTCGGCCTCGCGGGAGAGGACCCGGAGAAAGAGGTTGACTTTGGCGGCAGCCGGGACGACGACGGGCTCCGCGGGCGGGTTGCTCACGATCCGACGCGCCGCACGTCGCGCAGGCTGACCGGCGTGACCGCCAGCGACCAGAGGCCGAGCAGGGTGATGGGCAGGAACGTCGCGACGTGATAGGTGAGCCCGTAGGCGACGCCGATCTCCCTCGGCACGCCGAAGAGGGAGAGGGCGGCGGCGACCACCAGCTCGAAGACGCCGAAGTACCCGGGGCTCGAAGGCGCCGCGATGCCGATGGCGAGGAGCCCCATCACCAGCACGGCGCCGATGTACCCGACCTCGATCCCGAAGGCGCCGAAGGCGAGCCAGTAGGATGCGGCGTTGAGCACCCAGTGCGCGATCGACCAGGCCACGGCCGCGAATCCCCGCCCGGGCGATCGGAGCGCGCCGAATCCGAGGCGAAGGCCTTCGATGAAGTCGACCAGGCGATCGGCGAGCCGCCGCCAGGGCACGAGCCTTCGGACGACGGCCTCGGCGAGCCTGGGAAACAGCACCACGGCGAGGGCGGCGCCGAAGATCACCGCGCAGATGACGCCGGCCCGGACCGCGACCGCATCGAGCCGCCCGACGCCGGCGATCTGTGTCTCGGGCGGCAGTCCGCTCCGGAAGAGGGCGAAGGTGAGCATCGCCCCGATGGTGAGCGCGTCGAGCGCGCGCTCGACCGCGACGGAAGACAGCGCCGCGCTGAAGGGCACCCGGCCGAGCCGGCTCGCGGCGTAGGCACGGAGCAGCTCGCCCAGCCGGAGGGGAAGGGTGTTGTTGGCCATGAATCCCATGGCGGTCGCGTGCCAGAGCGCCCCCAGGGGAACGGGATCGCCCTGCTCGGTGCGGATGAGGTACCGCCAGCGGATCGCGCGGAGCCCGAAGGTGAGCGTCGCGACGATGACCGCGAGGACGAGCGGGAGCGGCCGGGCCCTGCCGAGATGGTCGAGGACGGAGCTGAAGGAGACGCCGCGGAGCGTGAGGTAAAGCAGCGCGACCGAGACGGCGACGCCCGCGAGCGAGGCGATCAGTCGCCGCCGGCCGCGCCCCGGAGCGGGAGACGCGTCAGCGCTCGTCGGCAAGGGCGAGCGGAACGAGGTCCAACAGCTCGGCGAGGAGGGTCTCGACGCCGTTCAGGTCCCGGCGCACCTGCAGGGCCCGGCTAAGCTCGCCGCGAACGACCTCCGCGCGCTCGAGCGCGCGCCGACCGCGATAGAGCAGCGTGTCGATCGGCACGACGTCGAGGTCCTGGGGCTGCGCCGCGGCCTCACCCCGGAGGAGCCGGAAGTAGGTCGAGAAGCTCCGCTCGAACATGGTGGGCGGGCGCGACGGCTCGACCGCGGCGTCGTAGAGGAGCGATTCGATGGGCACGACCTCGCCCTCGTCCGGAGCCAGAGCCGCAATGGGGACGGGCTCCGGCTCCGGCGACGGGGCCATCGCGTCGAGCTCGACGAGCAGCGGAGCCAGCGCGGACGTCAGCGTCTCGAAGTCGCCGGTCCCTGCGGTCTCCACCATCGCGTCGGCGGCCTGGCGCAACATGGCCGCCATGCGCTCGGGTGCGCGGGCAGCACGGCCGGCCATGACTTCACGGTCGAAGCGATCGAGGAACGGGCCCGCCGCGGCGCGCAGCCCGAGGCTCATGACGAGGCCGCGGAGCGCGAACACGAGCGAGTGGAGCTGCAGCGCGCGGGTCGTTCCGCCGCTCTGCTCCGTCAACTGTCCGCCGCTCATGCGGAGCCGGTCGGCGAGGCTCACGAGCTCCACCGTCGGATCGGCAGGCGGGGCCGGAGCGGCCGGCGGCGAACCGCGGAACACGACCGGATCGGGGTCGCCGGCCGCGGCGAGGGATCCGATGGGGACGACGTCGCCGGTCGAGGCGAAGCTCTCGCGCAGCAGCTCGGTGGCCTGGACCACCTCGTGGGAGTCCGCCTGAGGCATGCCGAGCTCGGCGATGTCCCGGGCCATCCGGGCCAGCGCGACGCCGACCGCCCGGAGCGCCTGGCCGGCTCGCGGCGGCCACGCGCCGCCGCGGCCTCCGGTGGCCAAGGTCAGGTCAAGCGCTTCGAGCAGCTCGGGAAGGGGCGAGAGTCCCGGCAGAGCGCCGAGACCGCGCAGGGGCTGGAGCCGGTGCATGACCGGCACCGCACTGTTCGGTCCCGGTCTCCGATCGACGTCGTCGGCGATCTGATCGAGCGCCGCGGCGACGCCGGCGGACTCGCGAGCCACGAAGGCGCGGACCCCGGCGGTGAGCGCGGCGGCTCCGGTGCCTGCGCCGACCGGCCGCAGCGGCCGGGATTCGCCGCCGGCGAGGGTGTCGATGGAGCGCGCGATGCGCTCGCAGCGGGAGGCCTCGCTGTCTCCCCATTCGCGCACCTGGCGGAGGAGGGCCTTGCAGTCCTCCAGCGCATCGGCGAGGCGATCCGCGAGAATGGGGGTCCAGGCCAGCGTGCCCTCGCGGGCGACCTTGGCGAGGTTCTCGACGGCGGCGGCGGCCTGCGCATACCCTGGTGGGCCCGCCATGAGCGCGGCGCCGCGGAGCGCGCGGGCATAGCGGACGAACTGATCGCCGTCGGGCTGACCGGGCGACGCGACCAGCACGGAAAGGCGCTCCAGGTATTCGCCGGCTTCGAGGGCGAAGAAATCGCGGCGGCCCAGCGGAGCGCTCACGGGACCTCGGGCGAGAGTGTCGGAGTGGCGAGGGGCGCGCTAAGTGTACGGTGGGTGCCGGAGACGGTCAACGCGCCGCGTCCACCGCCCTGGGGTCTCACGCGCGCGCTTCGTCGACGAGCCGGCGCATCGTGCGGACGGCCTCGCCCATTCCGGTGAACAGCGCACGGCTGACGATGCTGTGCCCGATGTTCAGCTCCTCGATCTCGGGGATCGCGGCCACGGGCTGCACGTTGAGATAGGTGAGGCCGTGCCCGGCGTGCACGGCGAGGCCCCGGTCGCGGGCGTCGCGCGCGGCGGCGGCGAGCTCCTCGAGGGCGGCCGGGCTCGCTTTCCAGGTATGGGCGTAGCGGCCGGTATGGAACTCCACGGCGGGCGCGCCGAGGCGCACCGCGCGGGCGATCGCGTCGGGGTCGGGATCGATGAAGAGACTGACCCGGCACCCGGCCTCGCGCAGCCGCGCGATCGCCTCGGCGACGCGCGGATCGTCGCGGGAAAGGTCGAGTCCCCCCTCCGTCGTGATCTCCTCCCGCCGCTCGGGCACCAGAGTCGCCTGGTACGGACGCAGGCCGGCGACGACCGCCACCACGGCCGGCGCCGCGCCGAGCTCCGCGTTGAGGACCGTGCGAACCGAGGCGCTCAGGCCCTGCAGGTCGGCGTCCTGGATGTGGCGGCGATCCTCGCGGAGGTGGGCGGTGATGCCGTCGGCCCCCGCCTCCTCGGCGAGACGGGCTGCCGCGACGGGATCGGGCTCGTCGGTGCGCCGCGCCTCTCGCACCGTCGCGACGTGGTCGATGTTCACGTAGAGTCGCATGCTCGCGTTGCTCCGGGAACCGGCGTCCGATTAGTTTCGCACAATCGGCCCGACCACGGAGGCGTGATGCGGGCAACTGTGTTCGCAGCGATGTGCCTGCTGGCGGCCTGCGGCGGCGGCGGTGGTGCGTCCAGCGCCGGGCCCGGCCCGGCGCCGCAGGCGTCGGCGGGTACTGCGGCGCAGACCTTCCTGCGCGCGGCCGCGGACAGCAATCTGACCCGCATGGCCGAGCTGTGGGGGACCGCGAACGGGTCGGCCGCGCGGACCAACTCCCCGGCGGATTACACCCGGCGCATCGTGGTCATGCAGACCTATCTCCGCGCCGACAGCAGCCGGATTCTGTCCGAGGTCCCGATGCCCGGAGACGACACCCGGCGGGTCGTGACCGTCTCGCTCTGGCGGTCCGGCTGCATGAAGCAGCTGCCGTTCACGATGGTGCGCGCGCGGGACGGCGGCTGGCTGGTCAACGAGTTCAACCTGACGCTGCTGGGCAATCCGGCTCGTCCCTGCGAGCCGACGGAGCCTCCGCGAGGCTGAGGCGCGCCGCTCACTCGGTCAGCTCGAGGAGAATGCCGGCGGTCGCCCGGGGATGCAGGAAGGCGATCCGCCGCCCGCCGGCGCCGCGGCGCGGAACCTGGTCGACCAGCTCGTAGCCGGCACGCCGGCACGCCGCGAGGGCGGCCTCGAGATCGGGGACGCGGTAGCAGATATGATGGATGCCGGGCCCGCGGCGCTCGAGAAACCGGGCGATCGGACCGTCGGTGCGTGACGGAGCCGGCGTGAGCAGCTCGATCTCGCTCTCGCCGAACGGGAGGGAGACGATGGTGGCGCCGTCGGCGGTTTCCGGCGGGCGCGGCGCGATCCCGAGGACGTCGCGATAGAAGGCGAGCGCGGCCTCGAGGTCCGGCACGGCGATGCCCACGTGGGCGATGCGGGGAGCAGACGCGTCGGACACGAGGCTCCGTCACATGGGGATTGAACGCCCGCGCGCGCGTCGGACGGCCGCGCGGGCTCGACAGGAAAGTAACCGGGCGCGCCTGCCGCCGGGGCAGGGCACCAGCGAGGACACGATGGAATCCACGACGCAGATCACTCACCTCGACGACCAGACCTTCGGCAGCGAGGTGGAGCAGGCCAAGGGAGTCGTGCTCGTGGATTTCTGGGCCGAGTGGTGCGGTCCCTGCCGCGCCATTGCGCCCATCCTCGAACAGCTCGCGGCGGCGTACGTGGGCCGGGTCCGCGTGACGAAGCTGGACGTCGACGCGAATCAGAAGACGACGATGCGCTTCAACGTCCGGTCCATTCCCACGCTGCTGTTCTTCAAGGACGGCAAGCACGTGGACACGGTCGTGGGACTCACCCAGCGAGCGGCCCTCGAAGCGCGCATCGACAAGCTGCTCGCCGCCTGAGCCGCGCCGGCCCGGGGCAACGATCCCGCTCGGAGGGGATCGACCTCCCGGGTACGGACGGCAGGAGCCGACTCCGTGAGCGGCGGAACCTTCTTCGTGGTCGCGACGCCGCTCGGCCACCTGGGCGACCTCAGCGCCCGGGCCACCGAAGTGCTTCGGAGCGTCGCGGTGGTCGCGGCGGAGGATACCCGCCGAACCCGTGCGCTCCTCTCGCACCTCGACGCGCATCCCCGGCTCGTCTCCTACCACGCGCACTCCGGGCCCCGGGCCGACGCCGCGATCCTCGAATTCCTGTCTCAGAGCCAGGACGTCGCGCTGGTGACGGATGCGGGCACTCCGGCCATCAGCGATCCCGGTTCGGAGCTGGTCGGCAGGGTGCGGGAGGCCGGATTCCGGGTCGTCCCCATCCCCGGACCTTCGGCGGTGGCGACGGCGCTCTCCGCTGCGGGACTTCCCGCGGACCGGTACCTCTTCCTGGGTTTCCTTCCGCGGAAGGGCGCGGAACGGGAGCGGCTGCTCGCGCATCTGGGTCATGAGGAGTGGACGACGGTACTCTTCGAGGCCCCCGGGCGTCTCGGGGAGCTGCTGCGCGATCTGGCGCGGGCCTGCGGAGAGGATCGGCGGGCGGTGGTGGCGCGGGAGCTGACGAAGGTGCACGAGGAGCTTCGAAGCGGCACGCTGGGCTCGCTCGCCCAGGAGCTCGGGCGCGGGGAGGATACCCGCGGCGAATGCACGGTGGTCGTGGCCGGCGGGCCGCCCGCCCCTCCGGCCGACCGCTCGGCCGACGCGCAGCGAGCGGCAACGAGGCTCCTCGCCGAGGGACTCTCCAGAAAGGCCGTGGCCGGCGTGCTCGCGGAGCTCTACGCCCTTCCCCGCAACACCGCCTACCGGGTCGCCACCAAGGCGCCGGCCGGATGAGCCGGGCCGGGATGCTTCTGCTGGCGTCCCTGGCCGGGACGTCGGCGGCCGCGCAGGCTCCCCTCACCGTCGGACGGCTGCACTACGACGGCGGGGGGGACTGGTACGCGAATCCGTCGAGCCTGCCCAACCTGCTGCGGGCCATCGGCGAGCGGACCACGTTGCCGGTGAGCCAGCGGGAGCGCGTCGTGACGCTGCGTGACGCCGATCTCTGGCATACGCCGTATTTGTATATGACGGGTCACGGCAACGTCCGGTGGTCCGACGTTGAGCTGGTGACCCTCCGGCGGTATCTCCAGCAGGGCGGATTCCTGCATGCGGACGACAATTATGGGATGGACGAGTCGCTGCGGCGGGAGCTGGCGCGGCTCTTCCCGGATCGGCCGCTGGTCGAGGTGCCGCTCGAGCACCCGATCTACCACCTGGTGTACGAGTTCCCGCAGGGGATTCCGAAGATCCACGAGCACGACGGCAAGCCGGCGCAGGGGTTCGGGATCTTCCTCGATGGGCGTCTGGCCGTCTTTTATTCCTATCAAACGGATCTTGGCGACGGCTGGGAGGACCCCGAGGTCCATCGGGATCCTCCCGACAAGCGGGAAGCGGCGCTGCGCATGGGGGTGAACCTGTTCGTGTATGCGGTGACGGGAGCGCCATGAGCGGTCCTTTGACCTCGCGGGCGCTGACCGGTCTGGCCTCGCCGCTTCGGGTGCGCGTGGTGCTGGCGGGCCTCGCGGCCGCGCTGGGGGCCGCGGCCGTGCTGCTGGGCGGCGTGACGTGGCTCGCCCGGCTGGGCGGATGGCGCTCCCCGGCGTGGGTGCTCGCGGCGTGGCTCCTGGTGGC
>JBOHSH010000079.1:0-25087 GCA_050733195.1 Gemmatimonadales bacterium | reverse complement strand
GCCAGGGTGTTCTTCACCACCACGTAATCCACGCCCGCGCCCCGGAGGCGCCGGCGCAGCTCCGTCATCCGGAGCACGTTCAGCCCGGTGAAGTCGGTGACGAACACGTTGGGGGAGCCCTTCAACTGCTCGGTCAGGGCGTCCACCGTGGATTGCCGCTCGGTCTTGCTCATCGGTACACCGCCGTCTCCAGCCGGACACCCGGCCCCATGGTGCTCGACAGCGTGGCCGAGCGGATGTAGGTGCCCTTGGCCGCCGACGGCTTGGCGCGGACGATGGTGTCCATGAACGCCTGGACGTTGTCGGCCAGCTGGGCGGGCGAGAACGACACCTTGCCCACCGGCGCGTGGACGTTCCCGGTCTTGTCCACCCGGAACTCGATCTTGCCGGCCTTGATCTCCTTGACCGCCTTGGCGACGTCCATGGTGACGGTGCCGGCCTTGGGGTTCGGCATCAGGCCCCGGGGCCCGAGCACCTTGCCCAGCTGGCCCAGCTGACCCATGACGTCGGGCGTGGCGACGATGACGTCGCACTCCAGCCAGCCGTCCTTGATCTTCTGGACGTATTCGATGCCGACGAAGTCGGCGCCCGCCGCCTCGGCGTCACGCACCCGCTCACCCTGAGTGATGACCAACACCCGGACCGACTTGCCGGTTCCGTGCGGCAGGACCACCGTGCCGCGCACCACCTGGTCCGCGTGCCGCGGGTCCACCCCGAGCCGGACGGCGACGTCCACCGTCTCGTCGAACTTGGCGAACGCCGCGCCCGTGACCAGCGAGACGGCCTCCGGAATGGCGTACTCCCGGGCGCGGTCCACCCTGGCAACCGCGGCCTTGAACTTCTTGCCCTGAACCGGCATCAGTCCACCACCTCCAGTCCCATGGACCGGGCGGTGCCGGCGATCATCTTCATGGCGCTGTCGAGATCGGACGCGTTGAGGTCGGCCATCTTGATCTCGGCGATCTTCTTGACCTGCGCCCGGCTGACCTTGCCCACCTTGGTCCGGTTGGGCTGGCCGCTCCCCTTCTCGATGCCCGCCTCCTTGAGCAGGAGGTTGGGCGCCGGCGGGGTCTTGGTAATGAAGGTGAAGGTCCGGTCGGCGTAGATGGTGACCACGCAGGGGATCACCATTCCGCTCTGGCTCTGGGTCCGGGCGTTGAACTGCTTCACGAACTCCATGATGTTCACGCCGTGCGGACCCAGGGCGGTGCCCACCGGCGGTGCGGGCGTCGCCGCACCGGCCGGGCATTGGAGCTTCACCAGTGCCTGGATCTTCTTCGCCATGTATCTCCTCGTAGCGTGGGCCCGTGCAGCGGGCCTACTGCCGCGTAACCGCGCGGTCGCGGGGTAAACAGTTATCAGCTATCAGCTATCGGCTATCAGGTCTGGGCTATCGGCCGCCGCGATCGGCTGACCTGATAGCCGATAGCTGATGGCTGATAGCCGATCGCCTTCTCAGTGCCCTCGCAGCTGCAGATAGTCCATCTCCACCGCGGTGGGCCGCCCGAACAGGCTCACCGTCACCCGCACCTTCCCCTTGTCCGCCAGCACCTCTTCGACGGTGCCGCTGAAATCGGAGAACGGCCCTTCGGTGATCTCCACCACCTGGCCGACCATGAAGGGGATCTCCTCCTTCGGCTCAGCCTCGGTGACCGCCTCGGCGATGCCGAGCAGGCGGTTGACCTCGTCCTGCCGCAGCGGCTGCGGCATCTTGCCGGTGCCGACGAACTTGATCACGCCCTGGATGCTGTTGACCACGTGCAGCGCCTCCTGGCTCATGCCCATCTCGACCAGGACGTAGCCGGGGTACAGCTTCCGCTCGACGTTGACCTTCTTGCCGTTCTTGATCTCGATCACTTCCTGCACCGGGACCAGGGCCTGCCGGATCAGCTTCGTCTCCGCCGGGCGGGGATCGTCCGCAATCCGCTTCTGTAGGAGATTGCGCACCTTGTTCTCGTGCCCGGCCGTGGTCTGGATCGCGTACCAGCGGTATTCCATGGCATTACCGCGCGAGCTGCGCGATCCCCTCGACGAAGATGAGCTGGAGCAGCCAGTCCATGAGCCCGATGACGACCCCGAGCAGGATCGAGAGCACCACGATCATGCGGGTCGCCTTGACCAGCTCGTCGCGGGTCGGCCAGGTGACCTTGCGCATCTCCTCGCGCACGGCGGCCAGGAAGTCCCGGCCCTGGCCGAACCAGCCGACGACCCGGTTGGGCCGCTCCGCTACCTGCGCCCGGTCCATGGGCTACTTCGATTCCTTGTGCGCCCGGTGGGTGTCGCACCGGGGGCAGTACTTGCGCCGCTCCACCCGCTCCGGGTGCTTCCGCTTGTTCTTATCGGTGAAGAAGTTGCGGCTTTTGCACTCGGTGCATTCAAGAGTGATTTTGTCTCTCGGCACTTGCTCGTTCCTCGCAGCTATCAGCTATCAGTTATCGGCTATCAGGTCTGCCAGCTCCCAGATCTCTGCGATCAGTTTACCTGATAGCGGATAGCTGATAGCTGATAGCTCCTCACTACTTCACGATCTTCGTCACCACACCCGCGCCCACCGTCCGCCCACCCTCCCGGATGGCGAACCGCAGCCCCTCGTCCATCGCGATCGGCGTGATCAGCTCGATCGTCATCTGCACGTTGTCCCCCGGCATCACCATCTCCACCCCCGCCGGCAGCTCCACGCTCCCGGTCACGTCCGTGGTCCGGAAGTAGAACTGCGGCCGGTACCCCTTGAAGAACGGGGTGTGCCGGCCCCCCTCCTCCTTGGTCAGCACGTACACTTCCGCCTCGAACTGGGTGTGCGGCGGGATCGACCCCGGCTTCGCCAGCACCATCCCCCGCTCGATCTCCTGCTTCTCCACCCCCCGCAGCAACAGCCCCACGTTGTCCCCCGCCCGCCCGTCATCCAGCAGCTTGCGGAACGCCTCCACCCCCGTCACCACCGACTTCTTCTCGCTCCCGAACCCCACCAGCGCCACCTCGTCCCCCGTCTTCACCTTCCCCCGCTCGATCCGCCCCGTCGCCACCGTCCCCCGCCCGGTGATCGAGAACACATCCTCCACCGGCATCAGGAACGGCTTGTCCAGGTCCCGCACCGGCTCCGGGATGAAGCTGTCCAGCGCCTGGAACAGCTCCTCCACCTTCCCCACCCACTCCCCCTCCCCCTGGATCGCCTTGCTCGCGCTCCCCCGGATCACCGGGGCGTCGTCCCCCGGGAACTTGTAGGCGCTCAACAGCTCCCGCACCTCCAGCTCCACCAGGTCCAACAGCTCCGGATCGTCCACCAGATCGCACTTGTTCAAAAACACCACGATCGACGGCACGTTCACCTGCCGCGCCAGCAGGATGTGCTCCCGGGTCTGCGGCATCGGCCCGTCCACCGCGCTCACCACCAGGATCGCCCCGTCCATCTGGGCCGCCCCGGTGATCATGTTCTTCACATAGTCGGCGTGCCCCGGGCAGTCCACGTGGGCGTAGTGCCGCACCGGCGTCTCGTACTCCACGTGGCTGGTCGCGATGGTCAGGATCTTGGTCGCGTCCCGCCGCCCCTGCGACGCCGAGGCCTTCGCCACCTCGTCGTAGCTCACGTACTTCGTCCCCCACCCCTTCTCCGCCGACACCTTCGTCAGCGCCGCCGTCAGGGTGGTCTTCCCGTGATCGACGTGCCCGATCGTCCCGACGTTCACGTGGGGCTTGGTCCGCTCGAATTTCGCCTTGGCCATGGCTGTCTACCCTTTCACTTTCGCGACGATCTGCTCCGCCACCGACTTCGGCACTTCCGCGTAATGGTCGAACTGCATCGAGTACACCGCCCGTCCCTGCGTCAGGCTCCGCAGGACGGTGGAGTACCCGAACATCTCGCCGAGCGGAACGTCGGCCGCGACCACCTGCGCGTCGCCGCGCTGGGTCATGCCGCCGATCTTGCCGCGCCGGCTCGAGAGGTCGCCGATGACGTCCCCGAGGAAGTCGGAGGGGGTGACCACCTCGACCTCCATGACGGGCTCGAGCAGGATCGGCGACGCCTGCCGGGCGGCCTCCTTGAACGCCATCGAGCCCGCGATCTTGAAGGCCATCTCGGAGCTGTCCACCTCGTGGTAGCTGCCGAAGACCAGCGAGACCTTCACGTCGACCACCGGATACCCGGCGAGGACGCCGGTCTCCAGCGCTTCCTTGATGCCGGCCTCCACGGGGCGGATGTACTCGCGGGGGACCACCCCGCCCACGATGGCGTCCTCGAAATGGAATCCGGTGCCCTGCTGCGCCGGCTCCAGGTCGATCACGACGTGGCCGTACTGGCCCTTGCCGCCCGACTGCCGGATGAACTTGCCCTCGATCTTCGAGACCTTCTTCGTCACCGTCTCGCGGTAGGCGACCTGCGGCTTGCCGACGTTGGCTTCGACCTTGAACTCCCGCTTCATCCGTTCGACGATGATCTCGAGGTGGAGCTCGCCCATGCCGGCGATGATGGTCTGGCCGGTCTCGGGATCGGTGCGCACCCGGAAGGTCGGATCCTCTTCCGCGAGCTTCTGCAGGGCGATGCCCAGCTTGTCCTGGTCCGCCTTGGTCTTGGGCTCGATCGCGACGTCGATGACGGGGTTCGGGAACTTCATCGCCTCGAGGATGACGGGATCCGCCTCGTCGGCGAGGGTGTCGCCGGTGCGGGTCTCCTTGAGGCCGATGGCCGCGGCGATGTCGCCGGCCAGCACTTCCTCGATCTCGTCCCGCTTGTTCGCGTGCATCTGCAGCAGGCGGCCGATGCGCTCGCGCTTGTCCTTGGTGCTGTTGTAGACGTAGCTGCCCGACTTGATCGATCCCGAGTAGACGCGGAAGAAGGTGAGCCGGCCGACGAACGGATCGGTGGCGACCTTGAAGGCGAGGGCCGCGAACGGCTCCTCGTCGCTGGCCTTCCGCTCCACGTGCGTGTCGTCGTGCTGCGGGAGGTGGCCCTGCACCGGCTTGATGTCCACCGGGCTGGGCAGGTAGTCGACCACGGCATCCAGCAGCGCCTGCACGCCCTTGTTCTTGAAGGACGCCCCGCAGAGCACCGGCACGAAGCCGTGCTCGATCGTCGCCTTGCGGATGGCCCGGTGAATCTCGTCCTCGGTGAGCTCCGCCCCGCCCAGGTACTTCTCCATCAGGTGCTCGTCCGCCTCGACCACGGCCTCCACCAGATCGTGGCGCACCTGCTCGACCCGCTCCTTCAGCGCGTCGGCCACCGGCATCTCGGTGAACGTCTTGCCCATCGTGGACTCGTCGAAGACGACCTCGACGCGGCGGATCAGGTCGATGTGGCCCGTGAAGAGCTCGCCCGAGCCGAGGGGCAGTTGGAGCGGAAAGGCCCGCTTGGTGAGCCGGTCGCGGATCATCTCGAGGCAACGCTCGAAGCTCGCGCCCACGCGGTCCATCTTGTTGGCGAAGATGATCCGGGGCACGCCGTACCGATCGGCCTGGCGCCAGACCGTCTCGGTCTGCGGCTCCACGCCGGCGACCGAATCGAGCAGCGTCACCGCGCCGTCGAGCACCCGGAGCGAGCGCTCCACCTCGACCGTGAAGTCCACGTGCCCCGGGGTATCGATGATGTTGATGCGGAACTGGGCGCCGTTCCGGTTCCAGAAACAGGTCGTGGCGGCCGACGTGATGGTGATGCCTCGCTCCTGCTCCTGCTCCATCCAGTCCATGGTGGCGGCGCCATCGTGGACTTCACCGATCTTGTAGTTCTTGCCGGTGTAGTAGAGGATGCGCTCGGTCGTCGTCGTCTTCCCGGCATCGATGTGGGCCATGATGCCGATGTTCCGATAGCGATCGAGTGAGGTATCGCGAGCCATGAGTCCCTGTTCCACCAACACAAAAGCGGGGCGACCGTCCCGGACGTTCCGGAGGTCTCGCTCCGCGCGCATCCCGGACCGGTCGGACCGGAATGTGGGCTCCCGTCGGGAGCGCCACGCGTTGTCGCTCGAAAGGCCGAGAGGTGCCGGTGGGGCACATCGTCCTTGATGTCTTGCCGACCCGATGTTCCGGGAGCCACCAAGAATGGCCTGTGAGGGCCGCAAAGTCAAGGCAGACGGAGAGTTGGGAAGTCGGCCAGGCGGGCCGTCCACCGGGCGATTCCGCCCTGGCGCCGACCGCCCGCTACATTAGGGGCCCCCTGCAGGGAAGGATCGTGAGCATGGAGAGCCCGGAAGAGGCCAGCCGCCACGAGATCTTCTGGGCGAGCGTCCGGCTTCTGGTCATGCTCCTCATCCTGGCGCTCGTGCTGGTTCCGCTGCTGCGCGGGCTCCCCCTCGGACAGACGACCCGGACCGGCCTCCTGGCCTGGCTCCTGGTCCTGATCGTTCTGTACTGGATGTACGCCGGGCTGGGCTACCGCTCGCTCCTCCTCCTGCAGCTCCTGCTCTTCTCCACCGCCGCCACCTTCCTCACGACCAAAGCGATGCTCGTGCTGGTGGGCATCAAGCGCCTGAGCATTCTCCGGCGCACCGCACGCGACCTCATCATCGCGGGGGCGGCCCTCGCCGCGATCAACCTGATCGCGATGGTGATCGCGATGCTGAAACAGTCGGACGGCGGCCGGTCTGCCGGTCCGTCGGCGGGCGGGGGCGGCAAGGCCGCGAATGAACAACGGCCGGAGGAGCTCCCCCGGCCGTGATCTGATACATCCGGTTCGACCGCTCTCCGGCCTGCCCTACCAGCGATAGTGCGCGAACGCCCGGTTGGCCTCGGCCATCCGGTGGGTGTCTTCCTTCTTCTTGATCGCGTTTCCCTCGCCCTTCGAGGCGAGGATGAGCTCCGCCGCGAGGCGGTCGGCCATCGTCTTCTCGTTCCGCGCGCGAGCGAACTGGATCAGCCACCGCATGGCGAGCGCGGTTCGCCGCTCGGGACGCACCTCGACCGGCACTTGAAGGGACGCGCCGCCGACCCGGCGGCTCTTGACCTCGAGGGAGGGCTTCACATTGGCCACCGCCTGCTTGAACACGGTGACGCCCGGCTGGCCGGTGCGCTCTTCGATCAGGTCCATGGCCCGATAGAAGAGACCCTCACCGACCGATTTCTTGCCCTCGAACATCAGGTTGTTGATGAACTTCGAGACGGTCTGGCTGTCGTAGCGCGGATCCGGGGGAACCGGCCGCTTCACGGCCTTCGAGCGGCGGCTCACTTCGCACCCGCCTTCGGAGCCTTCGCGCCGTACTTGGAGCGGCTCTGCTTGCGGCCGTTGACGCCTGCCGCATCGAGAGTGCCCCGCACGATGTGGTAGCGCACGCCCGGGAGGTCCTTGACCCGGCCCCCGCGAATGAGGACGATCGAGTGCTCCTGCAGGTTGTGGCCCTCGCCCGGGATGTAGGCGATCACCTCGAAGCCGTTGGTCAGCCGGACCTTCGCGACCTTCCGGAGGGCCGAGTTGGGCTTCTTCGGCGTGGTGGTGTACACGCGCGTGCACACGCCGCGCTTGAAGGGGTTCATCCGGAGCGCCGGCGTCTTCCCCTTGTACTCCGGGGTCTTGCGGCCCTTGCGCACCAGCTGGTTGATCGTCGGCATCCGGCTTTGGCGTTCCTACTGTAGGGGTCTGGTTTTTGGCACAGACTCTTAAAATATCGGCACTTGCGGGCTCGGTCAACCAGCAGACCCGGCCGGTCCGAGATCCTGAGAGAAGGCCCGCAACCGAAGTCCGGCCAGCAGGCAGCAGGCGCCGGTCGCGGCGAGCAGCATCGTGGCGCGGAGCACCAGCAACCTGTAGGTGCCCTCTTCGTCCAGGCTGAGTGTCGGGACCATGGCCGTGGCGTCCGCCAGGTACTCCGGTACCGTCACCAGGGCGGCTGCCCCGACCCCGAAGTGCGCGACCGTAAGAAGTCGGCCCACCCGTGTCCAGCGGAGCCCAATCGTCGCAACGAGGAGCATGACGTCGGCCGCCAGGATCGCGGGAAACCGGCCGGCCAGGGCGTTGGCGAGCCGCATACGCCCGGCCGCGGTGGCGAGATCGCTTCCGGCGAGGGCACCGTGGAGGTCCACCAGCTGGTGAAGTCCAATGAGTCCGCCGGCTCCGGCCAGGAGCGGCAGAAACCGGGTGACGAGTCCCCGCTCAGTCTTCCGAGCCGCGCGCTTCCTCACCGCTTCCCCTCCGACTGGCCCACGACGATGGAGCCACCGCCGGAATCCCGGCGGACGGTGGACCAGGAGCCGGCACGCCAGGAAACGAGGCCCGCCCAGGCCGCCAGCGCGCTTCCGGCGAGGAGCAGCATCGCCCCGCGCGCCGCGGCGACGTCGAAGACCCCTTCCCCGCCCTCGCGCACGAGCCGTCGGACCTGGACGGCATCGAGCCCGAAGACGACGAGCGTCGCGAGGAGCATGGCGGCCACGAGCAGATGCAGGACGCCGAGGACGCGGAGCGTCCGGTAATGGGCGAGCGACACGGCCGCGAGATAGAGGAAGAGGTCGCCGAGGAGGAGGACGCTGGCGCGGGTGACGACGAGTCCCACGGCCCCGAAGCGCCACCGCGGCGAGGACAGCTCGACCTCGCCCGCCGTGAGCGTCGCGACGAGGTCGGCGAACTGATCGAGGAGCAGCAGGGCACCCGCGACATACAGCAGCGGGAGGAAACGCGTCGCGGCCTGGGTCGGGCTCACTGAAGGCTCCGGGGCGTCGGGTCGGCGGGCCGAAACGGGCCGGCACCAAGGATAGCACTTCCCCGGTTCTGCATCGCCCAATAGGTTTCTACGTCGTTTTCAGTCAACGTTTTCGAGCAGGTTCCCGATGCGCCACGTGCAGTGCGCTCGCCTGGCCGGAAGCGCCCTTGCCGGGCTGCTCCTCGTTGTCGCGGGCTGCGGAAAAGAAGATCAGACCGGCGGCACCCGCGTTCCGACGGCCGTCACGGTCATCGCCGGTGACCAGCAGGCCGGTCAGGTGGGCATCCCCCTGTCCACCGCGATCCAGTTCCGCGCGACCGACTCGCGCGGGGGTATCCCCGACGTCAGCATCACGTTCTCGCCCTCGAGCGGGACGGTTGCGCCGACCACCGCCACCACCGACGCCAACGGTGATGCCCTGGTCGTCTGGACTCTCGGCGGCACCCTCGGACCACAAACGCTGACGGCCACGGCCGGCAGCGTCACCGGCACGGCCCGGGCGACGGCCGCGGCGGGCCCCGCGTCCCTCGTCGCCGCGCTCACGGAGACGACCCAGTTCGTGGTCGTCGGGCGAACGGTCGGGATCGCTCCGGCGGTTCGGGTGACCGACGCGTTCGGCAACGTCATTTCGGGGGTCACCGTCATCTTCAGCGTCGGGCCCACGGGCGGCACGCTGACGGGGGGAGGCGCACGGGTCACCGACCAGACGGGACGCGCCGCGGTCGACGCCTGGCAGATCGGCAACGAAGCGGCGAACTACACCGTGAAGGCGGAGGTCTCGAGCGGTGCGTTCGCCATTTTCAGCGCGTTCGGCGTTCCCGCTTCCGTCCAGGTGTTCGCGGGCGCGGGCCAGACCGTCAACGCCGGCACCCAGGTCCCCGTGGCGCCCGCGGTGATCGCGCGCCGCGAAGACGGCTCGCCTCTCGCCAACGTGCCCGTGAATTTCCTGGTGACCCAGGGCGGTGGACTCGCGACGGGCACCGCGGTGCTCACCGGCATCAACGGCGTTGCCACGGTCGGCCGCTGGATCCTCGGACTCACGGCCGGCGCCAACCGGCTCGAGGCGCAGGTGCTGGGCGCGCCCACCTCGGTCTTCCAGGCCACCGGCGTTCAGGCCACGGCGGTCTCGCTCGCGTCGGCCTCGGTCGGTCAGCAGAACGGGTTCTACGGAAACTTCGTCGGCGTCGTCCCCACCGTCACCGCGACCGATGCCCAGGGGAACCCGGTCGCCGGCGCGGGCGTGACCTATCAGGTCAGCCAGGGCGACGGCGCGATCAGCGGCAACACCCCGCAGAGCGACTTCCTCGGGCAGGCTGCGCTCGGCAGCTGGAGGCTCGGACAGAATGCGAGTCACGCGGTGACCGCGTCGGCCCCGGGACTTCCTCCGGTCACCTTCACCTCCACCGCGTCGGGGGTGCCGGTCAGCGAGTACCGGATCGAGATCCGGTACCTGAGCGGCCAGCCCACACCGGGTCAGCAGGCGGCGTTCGACGCGGCGGTGGCGCGCTGGCAATCCGTGATCATCGGGGATGCCGCCGAGGTGCCGGGCGGAGTGCCGGCATCGTCCTTTTGCAACACGCCGGCGGTGCCGGAGTCGATCGACGATCTCATCATCTTCGCCGATCTCGCAAACATCGACGGCGCGGGGGGAGTGCTCGGTCGTGCGGGCCCCTGCTTCATCCGGTCCGAAAGCCGGCTGACGGTGGTCGGGGTCATGCAGTTCGACGTCGCCGACCTGGCGACGCTCGAGGCGAACGGGCGGCTCAACGATGTCATCCTGCACGAGATGGGACACGTCATCGGGTTCGGGACGCTCTGGGACGAGTTCGACCTCCTTCAGGGATCCTCCAGCACCGACCCGTTCTTCTCGGGCCCGTCGGCGCGCGGGGCGTTCAACGCGGCGGCCGCGATCGGCACGACCTTCACCGGGACCCCGGTGCCCGTGGAGGGAACCGGCGGCCCGGGCACCCGCAACTCCCATTGGCGCGAGAGCGTGCTGGTGAACGAGCTGATGACGGGGTTCCTCAACTCGGGCACGAATCCGCTGAGCGCGTTCAGCCTCGCTTCGCTCCGCGACATGGGCTACGTCGTCAACGACGCCGTTGCCGATCTCTACACGTTCCAGGCCCGGCTTCTCGGCGGCTTCGGCGGGGAGTACCGGCTCAACGAAGCGCCGATTCCGGGTCCGATTCTTCTGGTCGACCGGTACGGGAGGGAAGTCGGCAGGATTCCGAGACTGTAAACCGGCCGTCCAACCCTCTAGTATTGGCGGCTCATGGCCGCCGCTCCCTCCCCTCGCCCGGGCAAGTCCTTCGACCGGTCCATCGTCGAAGGCCCCATCACCCGGGCGGTGTGGAAGCTCGCCTGGCCCACCATCCTGCAGAACATGATCGGCGGACTCCAGGGCATCGTCGACCATGCCATGGTGGGCCACTTCGTGGGCTATGAGGCGAACGCCGCCATCGGGGTCGCCTGGCAGATCTTCCTCGTGGTGATGGTGTTCATCAGCTCCCTGTTCACGGGGATGGCGGTGCTGGTGGCGCGGTTCACCGGGCAGAACGACCACGAGAAGGTCAACCGCACCGTCTACCAGGCCTTCCTCACCGCCCTGGCGCTCGCGCTCCTGGTGCTGGCGCCGATCGGCTGGGTGCTCTCACCGACCCTGCTCGAGCTGGTGAACGCCGCGCCGGGAGTGCGGGCCCAAGCGCTCCCGTACCTGCGGATCATGATGGCGTTCTCCATCGGCATGATGCTCTTCTTCATGCTGGGAGGCGCGCTCCGGTCGGCGGGGGACGCGCGGACGCCGCTCCGGCTGGGCGTCGCCCTGACCGTGCTCAACATCGCGCTGAATGTGATTCTGATCCCGGGCCTGGGACCGATCCCCGCCCTGGGCACCGCGGGGGCCGCGCTGGGAACGGTGCTCGCCGGGACCGCCGTGAGCGTGTACGCGATGCGGCGGCTCTGGCGAGGCGGATGGGTCGTGCATTTCGAGCGTGGGATCAGCCTCAAGCCGGACTGGCCGATCATTCGCGCGTTGTTCCGCTTCGGGCTTCCGAGCGGGCTCCAGGGTGTGGCGATGAACATCGGGGGCGTGTTCCTGCTCGCCTTCATCGGATCGCTGGACCGGAGCGCGGAAGCCCAGGCGGCCTATGCGGTGAGCTACACCGAGCTCTTCTCGCTCATCACCTGGACCTCGGTGGGCCTGATGGGGGCCACCGCCGCGGTGGCGGGGCAGAATCTCGGGGCCGGCCATCCGGACCGGTCGATCCAGGCCGTGAACGTCGCGTCGCGCATCGGCGTCGTCATGGCGGGCAGTATCGGCCTGTTGTTCCTGACCATTCCGCGGCTCCTCCTGGCCGGGTTCGGCATGGACGACCCGGAGGTCGTCCGCATCGGGGTCCAGCTCCTGAGCGTCCTCAGCGTCTCGGGGCTCTTCATCACGGTGGCGCTCGCGTACACCGGCGGCCTTCAGGGAACAGGCGACACGCGGAGTCCCTTCTTCATCTCGGTCATCTCGCAGATCATCGTCCCCCTCGGGCTGTGCGCCGCCTTCCAGGCCTCCCGCGGCCTCCGCCCGGGCGACATCTGGCTCGCGATTCTGGTGGGACACATGACCCGTGCGGCGCTCAGCGTCGTGCGGTTCCGCCAGGGGCGGTGGCGGGAGATCGCGGTGGCGATCGACCGGTGACCAGTGACCAGTCTGAATCTCGGCCGAGGAACAGACAACCACAGATTACGCAGATTGCACAGATAGAGAGGGAAACAGATAGATAGAAGACCAAATTGAGTTGACTCATCCTCGCATGACGTGCATTTCCTATCTGTGTAATCTGTGAAATCTGTGGTTCAGATCACCCCCGTCACCCCGATCAGGACTCCCTCCTCGTGGGCGAGACGGTCCAGCTGCAGGCCACGGCACTCAACAAGAAGGGCAACGCCATTGCGGTGGACGGTTGACGGTTGACCGGTAAGCAGAACGCCCGGGGAAGTTCCCGGGCGCTCGCTGAGGAGTCGAATCAACCGTCAACGGTCGACTGTCAACCGTTCACCGCTACAGCGCCTCCACCTCCTCGCCCACCGGCAGCGGGGGCGTCGTCGGCTGCTCCTCCGGCGGCGGCGGGGGCGGCGGCTCGAAGCCCGGAGGCGCGTCGATCTCGAGATCGACGTACCGGTAGTGACCGGTGCCCGCGGGGATCAGGTGGCCGATGATGATGTTCTCCTTGAGGCCCCGGAGATCGTCCTTGGCCCCGCGGATCGCCGCGTCGGTGAGGACCCGCGTCGTCTCCTGGAACGACGCGGCCGAGATGAACGACTGCGTCGTCAGGCTCGCCTTGGTGATGCCCAGAAGGAGCGGCTCGGCGGTGGCCGGCTTCGACTTCCGCTTGAGGATCCGCTCGTTCTCCTCGCGGAAGCTGAGCTTGTCGGCGGCTTCCGCCTCGAGGAAGCTCGTATCCCCGGGATCGGTGACCCGGACCTTCTGCAGCATCTGCCGCACGATCACGCCGATGTGCTTGTCGGCGATCCGCACGCCCTGCAGCCGGTAGACCTCCTGGACCTCGTTCAGCAGGTACTCCTGCACCGCGCGCGGTCCCTTGATGAGCAGGATCTCGTGCGGGTTGACCGGGCCCTCGGTGAGCCGATCGCCGGCGCGGACCCGGTCGCCCTCGTGCACCCGGAGGTGCTTGCCGGCCGGCACCTCGTAGACTTGCGCCGGCTCGCCATCGGCGATCGCGCCCTCCTTGGTCATCGGGTAGACGAAGATCTCGCGCTTGCCGCGCTTGATCTCGCCGAACTTCACGATGCCGTCGATCTCCGACATGGTGGCCGGATCCTTCGGGCGCCGGGCCTCGAAGAGCTCGGCCACCCGCGGCAGGCCGCCGGTGATGTCGCGGGTCTTGTACGCCTGCCGGGGCATCTTGGTGACCGTGAGCCCCTGCGCGACCTTGACGGGGGCCGAGAGGTACACGGTCTTGTCGCGCGCCTCCTTCTTCGACTTCGACGGCCACGCCTCGGCCACCGGCCGCTCCTCGACGTGATAGCGGGACGACCAGGGGTTCGCCTCGTCGGGGATCTCCATGGCCCGGCTCACCGGATCGGTGGGCGAGCCGAAGATGATGCGCGACCCTTCGGCCAGGGTGTATTCCTGGGGATCGCGGCGATTCCCGACGTACACCAGCACCGACGGATGCAGCTCGCGATCGGGGTCGGCCGTGACCACGAGCGACCGGAGGCCGGTGCCCTCGTCGAGCTCCTCGCGGAGCGTGACGTCCTTCACCAGGTCCTTCCACCGGAGCTCGCCATCGACCTTGATGATGCTCGGATCGTTGTACGGGTCCCAGGTGTACAGGATCGTCGCGCGCCTCTCGCTGTCGCCCTTGATGACGGGGTCGCCCTCGCGCACATGCAGGATGGCCCCCTCCGGCACGGGGTAGCGCGAGAGGACGTGCGAGGCGTCCTTCGGGTCGATGACGAGGATGCCCTCCTTGGCCTCCTCGGCCGCCGACTCGTCCTCGCGGGTGGTGACCACGCGGATGGTGGCGCGAGTGCCGTCCTCGTACTCGACGGGCACGTCCGCGAGCTCGAGCTCCCTGGTGTACCGGACCAGGCCGTCCGACCGGGCGCGCCGCTCCGCTTCCTCCGCGATGCGGCTCGAGGTGCCGCCGATGTGGAAGGTCCGGAGGGTGAGCTGGGTACCGGGCTCGCCGATCGACTGCGCGGCGAGGATGCCGACGGCCTCGCCCATGTCCACCATGTCCATGGTGGCCAGGTTGCGGCCGTAGCACATCCGGCAGATGCCGCGCCGGGCCTCGCAGGTGAGGACGGAGCGGATCTTCACCTTCTCGATGCCGGCGTCCTCGATGGCGTCGCCGGTCTCCTCGTCCACGAGCTGGCCCGCCTGGACCAGGAGCTTCGGATCCCCGTGCTCGTCGAGCTCGTGCGGATCGAAGACGTCCTCGGCCGCGACGTTCCCGACGATGCGCTCCTTGAGCGACTCGATGACGTCCTCGCCCTCCTTGAGCGCCGACATCTCGAGGCCCAGGATCGTCCCGCAGTCCTCCTCGGTGATCGTGACGTCCTGCGCCACGTCCACGAGGCGGCGGGTCAGGTAGCCGGCGTCGGCGGTTTTGAGCGCCGTGTCGGCCAGACCCTTCCGGGCGCCGTGCGTCGAGATGAAGTACTCGAGCACCGAAAGCCCCTCGCGGAAGTTCGACTTGATCGGGCTCTCGATGATCTCGCCGATGCCGCCGGTCAGCTTCTTCTGCGGCTTGGCCATCAGCCCCCGCATGCCGGCCAGCTGGCGGATCTGGTCCCGGCTGCCCCGTGACCCGGAGTCGAACATCATGAACACCGGGTTGAACCCGCCGCGGCTCTGCCGCATGTGGTTCACCATCGCCTCGGCCACGTCGTTGTTGGCGTGGGTCCAGGCGTCGATCACCTTGTTGTAGCGCTCACCGAAGGTGATCTGGCCGGTGTTGTACGCCCGCTGGAAGCGCTCGACGCGCTTCTGCGCTTCCTCGAGCAGCTGCGCCTTCTCCGCCGGAATCTCCAGGTCCTCGACGCCGATCGAGACGCCGCCCAGCGTGGCGAAGTCGAAGCCGAACCGCTTGAGGCGATCGAGGAACTCGACCGTCTCCCGGAGCCCGGCGCGGCGATAGCTCTGGAGCACGAGCTCCGAGAGCGTCTTCTTCTTCATCAGGTCGTCGCGGAAGCCCAGCTCCGCCACCACCCGCCGGGGCAGGATGTTGTTGAAGAGCACCCGGCCCACGGTGGTGCGGATCCAGCGCGGCTCCCGGTCGTGCGACTCGGGCGGCGGGACGTACCAGAAGTGGATCGGCGTGTGGTAGTCCGCCTTTTCGGTGAGCAGCGCCATCTCGAGCTCGGCGATGCTCCCGTAGTGCCGGGCGTCCTTCCAGAACCGGGACTTGACCTCGTCGCTCTTGCCCCGGCGCAGCGCCTCGTCGACGCCGGCCGGCAGCTTGGTGAGCCAGTAGCTGCCCAGCACCATGTCCTGCGACGGCTCCGCCACCGGGCGGCCGTCGGAGGGCTTGAGAATGTTGTTCGACGACACCATGAGGAGCCGGGCCTCGAGCTGGGACTCGAAGCTCAGGGGCACGTGCACGGCCATCTGGTCGCCGTCGAAATCGGCGTTGAACGCGGCGCAGACCAGCGGGTGGATCCGGATGGCCTTGCCCTCGACGAGCTTGGGCTCGAACGCCTGGATGCCCAGCCGGTGCAGGGTCGGCGCGCGGTTGAGCAGCACCGGGTGATCCTGGATGATCTCCTCCAGGATTTCGTACACCTCGGGTCCCTCGCGCTCGACGATCTTCTTGGCGCGCTTCACCGTCTCGGCGATGCCCTTCTCCACGAGCTTGTGGATGATGAAGGGCTTGAAGAGCTCCACCGCCATCGCCTTGGGCAGGCCGCACTGGTGCAGCCGCAGCTCGGGGCCGACGACGATGACCGAGCGGCCCGAGTAGTCCACGCGCTTGCCGAGCAGGTTCTGGCGGAACCGGCCCTGCTTGCCCTTGAGCATGTCCGAGAGCGACTTGAGCGGCCGCTTGCCCCGCCCGCGGATGGCCTTGGACCGCCGCCCGTTGTCGAACAGCGCGTCCACGGCCTCCTGGAGCATCCGCTTCTCGTTGCGCAGGATGACCTCGGGCGCCCGGTGCTGGATCAGCTTCTGGAGCCGGTTGTTCCGGTTGATCACCCGCCGGTAGAGATCGTTCAGATCGCTGGTGGCGAACCGCCCGCCATCGAGCGGCACCAGGGGACGAAGGTCCGGCGGCAGCACCGGGACCACGTCCATGATCATCCAGGCGGGATGATTGGCCAGGTCCTGGTACTCGCCGGAGTAGAGGAACGCGTCGACGATCTTGAGCCGCTTGAGCATCTGCTTCTTGCGGTGCTGGCTCGTCTCGGTCGCGACCGAGGATCGGAGCTCGTCGGCCAGCCGCTTCACGTCGATGCGCTCGAGCAGCGCCCGCACCGCGGGCGCGCCGATCTCGGCGCGGAAGCCGGTGTCACCCTCCTCCCGCGCCTTCTGGCGCAGGGTGAGGTAGTCCTCCTCGTCCAGCAGCTGCTGGGCCTCGACGTCCTGCTTGCCCGGGTCGATGACCGCGTAGCTCGAGTAGTAGATGACGCGCTCGAGATCGCGGAGCGTCATGTTGAGCATATTGCCCATCGGGCTCGGCAGCGTCTTGAAGAACCAGATGTGCGCCACCGGGACGGACAGCTCGATGTGGCCCATCCGCTCGCGCCGGACCTTCGAGAGCGTGACCTCGACGCCGCAGCGGTCGCAGATCACGCCGCGATAGCGGATCCGCTTGTACTTGCCGCAGTGGCACTCCCAGTCCTTGACCGGACCGAAGATCCGCTCGCAGAAGAGGCCGTCCCGCTCCGGCTTGAAGGAGCGGTAGTTGATGGTCTCCGGCTTGGTGACCTCGCCCCACGACCACCAGGCGCGGAGGCCCTGGAGCTCCAGGCGCTCGCGCTCCTTGGGGTCGCGCGGCCCCCGGACCTCCTCGGGGCTGGCGAGCCGGATGGCGATGTAGTCGAAGGACGAGCTCTTGGGCTCGCGCCCGCTGCGAAAATCGATCATGCTACTCCTCGCCCTCGGCGGTAGCGCCGAGCGTGACCTTGAGGCCGAGCGCCTGCAGCTCCTTGACGAGCACGTTGAACGACTCGGGGATGCCGGGCTCGGGAAGGTTCTGTCCCTTCACGATGGCCTCGTAGACCTTGCTCCGGCCGTTGACGTCGTCGGACTTGACCGTGAGCATCTCCTGCAGGAGGTGCGCGGCGCCGTAGGCCTCGAGCGCCCAGACCTCCATCTCTCCGAAGCGCTGGCCGCCGAACTGCGCCTTGCCGGCGAGCGGCTGCTGGGTGACCAGCGAGTAGGGCCCGATCGAGCGGGCGTGGATCTTGTCGTCGACCAGGTGGGAGAGCTTGAGCATGTAGATCGCGCCCACGGTGACGTCGCTCGAGAACGGCTGGCCGGTGCGGCCGTCGCGGAGCCGGACCTTGCCGGCGGGGGTGAGCCCCGCGGCGAGGATCAGCTCGTCGACCGCCGAGGACACCTTGTCCGGCGACGGCGACCCCTTGAGCACCGCGGCGAGCGCGGGACGGCCCGCGTCGGCGAGCGCGGCGGCGGAATCGAGCCCCGCGAGCTTCTCGAGCTCCTTCCGGGCCGCGTCGAGGCTCTTCTCCCCCGCGCCGACCCGCTCGCGATGGAATTCGAGCTCCCGGCGGCGCTGCGCCAGGTGCCGCTCCACGAGCTCGCGGGCGGCCGCGACCACGAAGGCGCGGATCGCGTCGTAGAGCGCGCGGGTCCCGGCCGAGACGCCCTCACTGCCGAGCGCCGCGACGCCGGCCTCGGTGAGAGACGCGGCGGCGACCTCGAGCCGCTTGAGGTCCGCCACGAGCGTGGCGACCGCGGCGTCGTCGGGCGCCGGGGCCTCCGCCTCGAGCTCGAGCGACTCCTCGGCCCGCTTGAGGCCCGCCAACCGGAGCAGAAGCCCGATCTCTCCCTCGTCCGCCCCGCGGAAGACGGGCGTCTTGGCCTTGAAGCCGAGGATCTGGGCGCACCAGCCGAGGTGGGTCTCCAGGATCTGGCCCACGTTCATCCGGCTCGGCACGCCGAGCGGATTGAGAACGATGTCCACCGGAACGCCGTCGGGGAGGAAGGGCATGTCCTCCTCCGGCACGATCCGGGCGACGATGCCCTTGTTGCCGTGCCGGCCGGCCATCTTGTCGCCGACCGAGATCTTGCGCTTCTCGCCCAGATACACCTTCACCAGCTGGATCACGCCGGGAGGGAGCTCGTCGGGCTGGAGGATCTTGTCGATCTGATCCTCGGCTTTCTCCTCGACCCTGGCGCGCTCCCGCGCGGCCGCGTCGATGGTGGCGCGGATGCGGTCGTTCGCGGCGCGATCCTGCACGCGCAGCGTCTTGAGGTCGACCTCGGTGAGGTCGATCCCGCCGAGCCGCTCGGCGCTGAGCGTGGTGCCGGCGGCGAGGAACTCCTCCACCGTCCCGGCCTTCAGCATGAGCGCCGTGGTCTGGCCCTCGAGCAGGGAGGCGAGCTCGGCCAGCATCACCTCGTTGATCCGGGTCTTCTCCTCGTGCTCGACCCGGCGGACCTCCCCGATCCGCTCGCCGCGATCCTTCTCGACGACCTGGTCCTCGATCCGGCTGAAGATCTTCACGTCGATCACGGTGCCCTTCATCCCGGGCGGCACCTTGAGCGAGGAGTCCTTAACGTCCTTGGCCTTCTCGCCGAAGATCGCGGTGAGGAGCTTCTCCTCGGGCGACAGCTCGGTCTCGCCCTTCGGGGTGATCTTGCCCACCAGGATGTCGCCCGGCCTCACGTGGGCGCCGATCCGGATGATCCCGCGCTCGTCGAGGTCCACCAGCGCCTCGTCGGAGACGTTCGGAATCTCGCGGGTGATCTCCTCCTGGCCCCGCTTGGTGTCGCGGACGTGCAGCTCCAGCTCCTGGATGTGGATCGAGGAGTAGGTGTCGTCCTTGACGAGCCGCTCCGAGAGGACGATGGCGTCCTCGAAGTTGTGCCCGTACCAGGGCATGAAGGCGACGGTCACGTTGCTGCCGAGCGCCAGCTCGCCCGCTTCGGTGGCGGAGCCGTCGGCGATGACCTGGTCCTCGCCCACCCGCTGGCCGACCTGCACCAGGGGCCGCTGGTTGATGGCGGTGTCCTGATTGGTGCGCCAGAACTTCTTCACCCGGTAGCGGTCCACCTGGGCCAGCCGGGAGAGCGGCTGGTCGCCCACCGGCGGCAGCCCGTCACCCGAGTCGACGATGATCTCGTCGGCGGTCACGCGGATGACCACGCCGCCGCGCCGGGCCGCGATCACCGCGCCCGAGTCGCGGGCGACCTTCTCCTCGAGCCCGGTGCCGACGATCGGCGCCTCCGGGAAGAGCAGGGGCACCGCCTGCCGCTGCATGTTCGAGCCCATGAGGGCGCGGTTCGCGTCGTCGTGCTCCAGGAACGGAATCAGGGCGGCGGCGATGGAGACGAGCTGCTCCGGGCTCACGTCCATGAAGTCGATCTTCGCCGGCGGCAGCAGCGGGTAGTCGTCGCCCTTGCGGCAGAGCACCAGCTGGTCGGCGAACCTGCCGTCCGGACCCACCTCCGCGTTGGCCTGCGCGACGGTGTAGCCCTCCTCTTCGCTCGCGGAGAGCCACCGGATCTCGTCGGTGACCCGGCCGTCGCGGACGATCCGGTACGGCGTCTCGATGAAGCCCAGGTCGTTGATCCGGGCGAAGGTCGAGAGCGACGTGATCAGGCCGATGTTCGGACCTTCCGGCGTCTCGATCGGGCACATCCGCCCGTACTGCGAGTAGTGGACGTCGCGGACCTCGAAGCCGGCGCGCTCCCGGGTCAGGCCGCCCGGGCCCAGGGCGCTGAGCCGCCGCTTGTTGGTCAGCTCCGCCAGCGGATTGGTCTGGTCCATGAACTGCGAGAGCTGCGAGCTCCCGAAGAACGCCTGGATCACCGCCGAGACGGTGCGGGCGTTCACCAGGTCGTCGAGCGAGATCTTCTCCGGGTCGGAGTTGATGCTCATCCGCTCCTTGACGAGCCGCGCCATCCGCGAGAGGCCCACCGAGAACTGATTCGCGATGAGCTCGCCCACCGACCGGATGCGGCGGTTGCCGAGATGGTCGATGTCGTCGGTGTGGCCGCGGCCGTCCCGCAGATCGATCAGGTACTTGATGATCGCGATGAAATCCTCCTCGGTGAGGACCGTGTGGTTCGGATCGGTCCTGAGGCCGAGGCGCTGGTTGATCTTGTAGCGCCCCACCCGCCCGAGGTCGTAGCGCTTGGGGTTGAAGAAGAGCCGCTGCAGCTGCTGCCGCGCGGTCTCGAGGTTCGGGGCGTCGCCCGGACGGAGCAGCCCGTAGATCTGGTGGAGCGCGTCGGCCTCGCTCTTGGTCGGATCCTTGGCCAGGGTGTTCTTGACCAGGGGCGACTCGGCTCGGCCCGGCGGCAGGAGCACGTCGGCCTTGGTGACCCGCGCCGCGAGCAGCTTCTCCCGCAGCGCCTCGCTGAGCTCCGCCCCGGCCTCGGCCACGACCTCGCCGGTCTCCGGGTCGGCCACGGCGAAGGCGAGCACCCAGGTGTGCCGCTCGCGGGTGGTGGTCGGCTGCTCCTCCTCGCGGAGGTCGAGCGTGGTGTAGCCGGCGAAGACCTGCACCTGCTTCACGCCCACGTGCCGCATCGCGTTGATGCGGTCGGGGGTCAGCTCGTCGCCCACCAGGCCCAGGGGATCGCCGGCGGCGTCCTCGGGATTCTTCACGTCCGCGGCGAGCAGCGCGCCGATCACCTCGCGGCGCTCCTGCCGGCCCTCCAGCTTGCCCGCGATCGAGATCGTCTTCGTGGCGAAGAAGAGCCGGAGGATGTCGGCGTTCGTCCCGTAGCCGAAGGCGCGGAGGAGCGCCGTGGCCGGGAACTTCTTCTTCTTGTCGATGTGCACGAAGATCACGTCGTGGATGTCGATCGTGAACTCGACCCACGACCCCCGGAACGGGATGATCCGGGCGGAGTACAGGAGCTGGCCGTTGGGATGGGTCTCCTCCTCGAAGACCACCCCCGGCGAGCGGTGCAGCTGGCTCACCACGACCCGCTCGGCCCCGTTGATCACGAACGTTCCCAGCGGAGTCATGATGGGCAGCTCGCCCAGGTAGACCTCGCGCTCGATCTGGTTCTTGAGCCGCCGCTGGCCGTCCACGTCCTCGAAGACGTTGAGGAGGAGCGTCGCCTTGAGCGGGGTGGCATAGGTCATGTCCCGCTCGATGCACTCCTCGACGGCATACTTGGGCTCGCCCAGGCTGTAGCTCTTGAAGTCGAGCTCGTACTTGCCGTTCACGTCCGCGATCGGAAACAGATCCCGGAAGACGCGCTCGAGAGAGACATCCTGGCGCTCCCCTCCCACGTCGTCGGGGACGAGCAGGGACTGGAAGGCGCGGGTCTGGATGTCGAGGAGGTGCGGCATGGGCATGCCGCCCTCGCGCTTGGAAAACGAAATCGACGGGCGAATGTCAGTCATCGCTCACTCTCGGCAAACACAAAAGGGCCCCGCCGCGCACGGCCCGCTTCATTGCGGGACCCGCCGCGGGGCGCTCGACTGCAGGATTCAATGGCTCGCGAGCAGCTCGCACCATGCCGTCTCACTGGAATAGGGTGGTCAGTGCGGCGGAGCGGCGGACTCGGCAGCGACTGCCGGCCCCCGCACCCCCGGCCTGCCCGCCCTATTTCAGCTCGACGGTCGCGCCCTGCTCCTCGAGCTTCTTCTTGATCTCTTCCGCCTCGGCCTTGGAGGCGCCTTCCTTGACGACCTTCGGCGCACCGTCGACCAGGTCCTTGGCCTCCTTGAGGCCGAGGGAGGTGATCTCGCGGACCACCTTGATGACCTGGATCTTCTTGGCACCGCCCTCCTTGAGGACGACCGTGAACTCGGTCTGCTCCTCGACCGCGGGAGCGGCGGCCCCGCCGGCGCCGCCGGCCGCCGGGCCGGCGGCCGCGACGACGGAGACGTTGAACTTCGCCTTGAACGCCTCGATCAGCTCCGCGAGCTCGACCACGGTCTTGCCGCCGATGGCCTCGAGGATCTGATCATTCGTGAGAGTCGACATCGCTCTGGGTTCCTTCCCGTGCAATTAAGAGGCTTCGGCCTGACGCTGTTCGCGAAGCGCCTCGAGGGCGCCGGCCATCTGATACATGATGCCGTTGAGGCACCCGACGAACTGGCCAAGGAGCGCGTCCCGCGAGGGGAGCTCACCCAGCCGCTTGACGTACGCCGGATCCACGGTCTTGCCGTCCACCAGCCCGATCCGGACGGTGGGCTTCTGGTGCTCCTTGGCGAACTCGCCGAGGACCTTGGCTGCGGGCAGCGGATCGGCGCCCGCGAGCACCAGCCCCGTGGGACCGGTCAGGTCGCCGGCGATCGCGTCGATGCGCTTCGTGGCGAGCGCGCGCCGCGCCAGCGTGTTCTTGACGACGACGTACCGTGCTCCGGCGGCCCGCAGGCGGCGCCTGAGCTCGGTGATCTTCCGGACGTCGAGCCCGCTGAAGTCGGTGACGTAGATGTTCCCGGCGCCGCCGAGCCGCTCGGCGAGGGCCTCGATCGACTGCTGTCGGTCGGCCTTGCTCATCGGTACCCTGCCAGATCCAGCCGGACGCCCGGCCCCATGGTGCTCGAGACGGTCGCGGTGCGGAGGTAGACGCCCTTCGCGGCGGCCGGCCTGGCCTTCACGATCGTCTCCAGGAAGGCGTGGAGGTTCTCCTCCAGCTGCGCCGGCGTGAACGAGGCGCGGCCGATGGGCGCGTGGACGTTTCCGGTCTTGTCGACGCGGAACTCGATCTTGCCGGCCTTGATCTCCCGCACGGCCCGCCCGACGTCCGTCGCGACCGTGCCGGCCTTCGGGTTCGGCATCAGCCCGCGGGGACCCAGGATCTTGCCGAGGGGGCCGAGCTGGCCCATCACGTCGGGGGTGGCGACGATCACGTCGCAGTCGAGCCAGCCGTCCTTGAGCTTCTGGACGTACTCGATGCCGACGAAATCCGCGCCGGCCGCCTCCGCTTCCTTGACCCGGTCGCCCTGGGTGATGACCAGCACGCGCACCGACTTGCCGGTCCCGTGGGGGAGCACCACCGTCCCGCGCACGATCTGATCCGCGTGCCGCGGATCGACGCCCAGGCGGACCGCGACGTCGACGGTCTCGTCGAACTTCGCGTAGGCGCCCCGCTTCACGAGCCCGACGGCTTCGGCGAGGGAGTAGTTCCGCGTCCGGTCCACCAGCCCGGCCGCCGCCCGATACTTCTTGCCCTGGACCGGCATCAGTCGGCCACCTCCAGGCCCATCGAGCGCGCCGTCCCGGCGACCATCCGCATGGCCGAGTCGACGTCGGACGCGTTCAGGTCCGCCATCTTGATTTCGGCGATCTTCTTGAGCTGCGCCCGCGTCACCTTGCCGACCTTGGTGCGGTTGGGCTGCGCGCTGCCCTTCTCGATGCCGGCCTCCCGGAGCAGGAGGTTGGCCGCGGGCGGCGTCTTGGTGATGAACGTGAAGGTGCGGTCCGCGTAGATCGTCACGAGGACGGGGATGATCATCCCGGCCTGCGACTGCGTCCGCGCGTTGAACTGCTTACAGAACTCCATGATGTTCACGCCCTGAGGCCCCAGCGCCGTTCCCACGGGGGGAGCGGGGTTGGCGGCCCCAGCGGGACACTGGAGCTTGATCACTGCAACGACCTTCTTCGCCATGGCGCTCCTCTAACGGTTGACTCCACCTGCCGCGATAACCCGCGCGGTCGCGGGGGTCTCCAGACGGCCTGACACCCGGACGGTCAGTGGCCTCGCAACTGCAAATAGTCGAGCTCGACGGTCGTCGGCCGGCCGAACAGCGAGACGGAGACCTTCACCTTTCCCTTGTCCGGCAGGACCTCCTCCACCGTGCCGCTGAAATCGGCGAAGGGTCCTTCGGTGATCTCCACCGCCTGGCCGACCAGGTAGGGGATCTCCTCCTTCGGCCCGGTGTCGGCGGTCTCCTCGGTGATGCCGAGGAGCCGGTTGACCTCCTCGTTCCGGAGCGCCTGGGGCAGCTTGCCGGTGCCGACGAACTTGATCACGCCCTGCACGCCGTTCACCAGGTGCTGGGCTTCCTGGCTCATCGTGGTCTCGATCAGCACGTAGCCGGGGTAGAGCTTCCGCTCGACCACGACCTTCTTGCCGTTCTTGATCTCGATGGCCTCCTGCACCGGGACGAGGACCTGCCGCACGAGCTTCTGTTCCGCCGGGCGCGGGTCTTCCTCGATCCGCTTCGTGAGGAGGGTCCGCACCTTGTTTTCGTGCCCGGCCGTGGTCTGCACGGCGTACCAGCGATAGTCCATCTCGGTGCGTCCGCCGGTTACCGACCGAGGGCGGCGACGCCCTCGATCAGGAGCTTGGTCAGCAGCAGATCGAGGATGCCGAGCACCACGCCGACGACCACCGAGAGGATCACGACCATTCGCGTCGCCTTGACGAGCTCGTCCCTGCTGGGCCAGGTGACCTTGCCGAGCTCGGCCCGCACGGCGACGAGGAAATCGCGCGCGACCCGGAACCAGCGGACCGGCGCGGGCGGTTGCTGGGCGACGGCGTGCGACTGCTCCATCACTTCGTCTCTTTGTGCACGACGTGCTTGTCGCACCGGGGGCAGTACTTCTTCCACTCGACGCGCTCCGGATGCTTGCGCCGGTTCTTGTCGGAGAAGTAGTTGCGCTCCTTACAGTCGGTGCATTCCAGAATGATCTTGTCTCTCGGCATCTAGGAACCTGTTCTGGGTTACTTCACGATCTTGGTGACTACCCCGGCGCCCACGGTGCGGCCGCCCTCGCGGATCGCGAACCGGAGCCCCTGGTCCATCGCGATCGGGGTGATCAGCTCGATCGTCATCTGGATGTTGTCCCCCGGCATCACC
>JBOHSH010000078.1:0-9453 GCA_050733195.1 Gemmatimonadales bacterium | reverse complement strand
CACCGGGGCGGGGGCGGGGGCGGGGGCGGGGGCGGCCGCCACTTCGGCGACGGCGGCGACGCGGGCCGGCTCGAGCGAGCCGGACGACCAGGCGAGGAACGTGGCGTCGGTCCCGAAGGACACGCGGATCGCGTCGGGAGTCCGCTCGACCCGGTAGGGCACCAGCCGCTCGACGTCGAGCACGATGCGGACGACCTCGGGCGTGAACTGGCGGACCCGCACGTTGCGGACGCCGGCACGCGACACGCCGTCGTAGGTGAGGCGCTCGGCTCCGGCGGCCAGTACGGCGCCGGCGACGTCGAGCACGATCCGGTTGGGATCCGTGAGAGTGCGGTCGGTGACCTGCACCGCGCCCCGCACGTGGATCACCAGCTCGGCCCGGCCCGCGGCCGGCACGAGGCTCACGGCGCGCACCTCGCCGTCGCGGTCCGCGCGGACCAGAGCCGGCGCGGCCGTCAGGAGAAGCAAGGCGCTCGCGAGGAGCGAGGAACGACGTTTCATTGCGTGTCCTCCTGCTTGCGAAGCGTCAGGGATTCCTGCCGCTCCGTCCCGTAGTCGTCGATCGCGAAGGTCACGTCCTTGGGGCGGACGTCGATCACCCGCATCCGGCCGAGCCGCTCGCCCATCCGGACCGTATACCGCTTCCCGGACACCCGGTCGCGGAGCACCACAACCGAGGCGCCCGGCGAACGCGTGTCGTAGTAGATCGCCACCAGCGTGAGGTCCCCGAACTCGGGGCCGATCGTGGCCTTGGCCAGGACCGACTCGAACGGATCGCGCGGCCCGCCGGAGTACGAGTAGATCTCGCGCACCAGCGGCTGGCCCGGACCGGGAACCTGGGACTCGTCGATCTTCGGCGCCGGCGCCTGCTGCGCCGCCTGGGTCTGCACCGCGGGCGCGGGCGTGGACTCGTCGTCCACCGCCGGCGCCGCCGGGGTGGCGGCGGGGTCGCCCCCGCCCCCGCAGGCAGCGAGAACGAGGAGCAGGACCGTGGAGCCGAGCGCTCTAGTTGCCACCCGACCCTCCTTCCGCCGACGCGGACTTGACGTACGTCTTCACCAGGAAGCGCGCCTCCAGCATGGCGCGCGAGGTATCGCCGAGGGCGCGGGCCGCGGCGGGCTGCGCCGCCACCAGCTCCACGTCGTAGGGCACGAAGATGCGGCGCAGGCCGGCGACGTCGGTCAGGAACTCGCCGACCTCGTCGTAGTGGCCGATGACCGCGAACCTGTAGCGGTGCGTGTCGAAGGGCGGCGGCCCGTTTTCCACCGGCTGCGGGACGAAGCTCGCCACGTAGACGCCGCGGATCTTGGCGCGGGCGGAGATCGCGTCGAGCAGCCCCGGCACCTCGTTCCTGTCCGGGACGAGCTGGCGGAGCGTCTCCAACGTGGCCCGGTACGCCTCGGTCCGCTTCTGGAGCTCCTCGATGGAGCCGGTCGCGAGCTCGCGCTTCACGCTGTCGGTCGACGCGGTGATCGCCGCGATCGAGTCCTGGAGCGAGCGCACGCGCTCCTGCTTCACGCGAAGTCCCTCGACACCGATGAACGAGAGGCCGTCGCCGGTGTAACCCATGTAGGCGATCAGGCCCGCCAACAGAACCGCGAGCACCGCCTTCGACCTGGGAGTATCGAGCAGGGCCATGCGCTTAACCCTCCCGGCCGGTCGTGAGGCCGGAGGTGCGAAGGTGCTCCCGGCCGGGACGGCTGAACGAGGCCTTGATCGTGAACGCCGTCACGGCGCGGCCGCGATCGACGACGGTCTCGGTGGACAGCGCCGTCACCTGATCCAGGAACGGCGAATCCTCGAGCTGCCGCAGGAACCGGGTGAATCCGCCGATGTCCATCGTCCGGCCGACCAGCTGGAAGCCCGCGGTGGGCGGCGGCGCGGTGCTGTCGGCCGACGGCGCGGGCGTGAGCGGCTGGAAGTTCGTGAGCCAGGTGTAGGGCGGCAGCGCGCGGGTCACTTCGTCGAGGATGTGGGCCCAGACGTAGCGGTCCCCGTCGACCTGACGGATCGTCGCGATCTGCATGACGATCGAATCTTTGACCGCTTCCGCCTTCCGCTTCTGCGCCAGGAACTGGCGGTAGCGCCGGTTCTCGGCGCGGGCCTGGTCGAGCTCGGGCTCGAGCCGGCTCACGCGCACGGACGAGCCGATGCCGACCCAGGCGAGGAAGCCCACCGCGACGACCCAGGCCGCCACGGCGGCCAGGGGCCACGGGTCCTTCACCATCCCCGGGAGTGTCTTGAGCTGCGCCAGGCTGCCGGCCAGCGAGCCGCCGGCCTTCATGCGTCGGGTGCCTGGCTTCAGGTTGATCGAGATCATGGGCGCCTTCGGTGCAGGGTTTCGGCGCTCAGGCCGCGGTTCGCAGTGCGAGACCCACCGGCAGCATCAGCAGGGGGGCCACTTCGTCGATGTTGATGCCGGCGAAGACGCCCTCGCCCACCTGGATCCGCTTGATGGGGTTCGCCATCTCGACCGGCAGCCGCAGCCGCTCGGCGAGCGTCTTCGAGAGCCCCGGAATCCGGGCTCCGCCGCCGGAGGTGTAGAGGCGCGCCAGCCCGGAAGCCGAGCGGCTCGCGGTCTGGAGGAACGCCGCCGCGCGCTCGATGCCGACGGCCAGCTCCTCGCCCCGGGTCTGCAGGAAGGGCGCGAGGACGTCGCTCGTCTCGAATCCCTGCAGCAGCCTGTCCGCCTCGTCGGCCGACAGGCCGCGCTCACGCTGGAGATCCTCGCGGAACCGGCGGGTGCCGACCGGGAGGTCCCTGGTGAGCACCGGCACGCCGTCGTCGAGAATGTTCACGTTGGTCATCTCGTGGCCGATGTTCACGAGCCCGACCACGCCCCGCATGCCGTCGGGGTAGTTCACCTCGAAGGCGTTGTGGAGCGCGAACGAGTCGACGTCGATGACGATCGGCTCGATGCCGACCTCGGAAAGAAGGGCGAGCTTGTTCTCGATGAGCTCGCGCTTGGCCGCGACCAGGAGGACCGTCATCTGGAGCCCCTCGCCCTCGGGATCCAGGATCTGGAAGTCGAGCTCCACGTTGTCCATGTCGAACGGCACGTGCTGCTCGGCCTCCCAGCGGATCACCTCCCGGGCCTCGGTCTCCTTCATCCGGTCCATCGGGATCTTCTTGATGATCACGTCCCGGCCGCCCACGGCGGTCACCACGCCCTTGGGCTTCACGCCGGCCGACGCGAACAGTCCGCGCACCGCGTCTGCCACGATGCCCGGGTCCATGACTTCACCTTCGACGATGGCGTCGTCTACGAGCGGAGCGAAGGCGACCCGGCTCAAGACCGGCTCGCCGGAGCCGTGGTTGATCACGGCCAGCTTGATCAGCCCGCTGCCGATGTCGAGACCCACCGAGGTCCGAGTCCGGCTGAACAATCCCATACAGGCCTGGTTTTCCGAGTGGAGTGTCGGTTACGCTACACGTCGCGCAAACATTTGTCAAGCATGAACCAGCTTGAGGTCAGTACAAGCAAGTACTTCTCATGCTTTGACTTAGACCAGCGATGCGCGGCGCTATTTTCTCGCGCCAGACTCCGGCCGCGACTAGAGTTGCACGGAGCCGTCTACCGAGCGGGCAACGGCTATGCCAGCCCTCGGTGAAACCCACCCAACCTGCTGCGGCCACTCACCTTAAGTACGCAATTGCACCCTGCAGAACTCCCCTGAAAGGGGGGCGGGACCGGCCGTTTCGCAATGATCCTCTCGCTTCGCGTCAAAGTTTGCGCAGGCGAAGCCCCTATGAGGCGGTCACTTACGGCGGCCGGCGCCAGCGAAACCGGGGCGGTGACCTCGGGTAGTCGAGTGAATCGCCCGGGAGAGTGTCCGGAATCGCTACACCGCGCAGCTCCGCTTCCGCGAGCACCCGCCCGTCGGCGGCAGTCCGGTACCCTCGCCCGACCAGCACCAGGTAGGGTCCCTCCGTACCGGCCACCTGGAGATCGGCCCGGATGACGGACGAGAGCTGCCCGGTCCAGACGGTATTCGTTATGCCGGTGCCGGCGGGGCGGAGACTCGTGGCCCAGCCGTTGGCGGCTTCGGCCATGGCCGCCTCCGCTGCCCCACGCGCCTCCGCCCCGGAGATCATCGCGGCTCCGCTTCGGTGCTCGGCCAGCGCCAGCTCGAAGGCCGTGGCCACGGTCGCGCTGATCACGCCGAGCACGAGCATGGCGAGGAACAGCGCGACGCCGCGACGGCTCATCGGTTGCGCAGGAACACGAACGACGTCACGCTGTCGGCGGACCTGGCTCCGCGCCGGTCGATGCCGACCCCTGTCTCGCGATGGCTCGCTCCGGCGACCAGAAACGCGATCGCGGCCGCCAGAGCCGGCGATCCGGCCGGCGACCCCGCCGAGTCGGCCGGGAGGACCACGAGCCCGCTTCCGCTCAAGGGTCCGGCGAGCGGCTGCACGACGTCGCCCGCCGACACGCCCTGGAGACCCAGCCACTCGAGCCCGCTGCTCGCGTAGCGTCGCGCTTCGACGACCTCGAAGATCCGCACCGGGCTGCCGGGACCCGCGCGCGCGAGCACGGAGTCGAGCGCGACCGGGATCGCGAGGCCGGCGCCGCCGTCGGGGCAGGTCGCCGGCGCCGGGGATCCGGTGACCGGGGCGACCGTCCAGCGGAACGACGAGTCGAGTGCCAGCACCATCGCCGAGTCTCGGCCCGCCACGGGAAGGCGCCGCGCGGTCGTCGCCGCCGAGCGAAGCACGACCCGCGACGCCGTCAGCCGGCAGGCGATGCCGGCGACGCGCACCGCCCGGTAGCGCACGCGATCGCCCGCGAAGCCGACGAGGTCGGCGCCTGTGGTCGAGTCCGCGCCCAGGTCTTCGAGGGCCGATCGGAGCGCCTCGGAGCCGACCCGGAGCGAGTGGGTGAGCCCCATCCGCTCCGAGCGGTCGCGCAGACGGTGCGCCGCTGCCGCGAAGGCCCCCCAGAGCAGCACCGCCAGCACCGCGGTCACCGTCACCGCCGTCACGACTTCGACCAGTGTGAATCCGCGCTTCACGGGCAGGCGACCGCCGTGAACAGCGATTCCGCGACCACCCGGTGCCGCGCGTCGGTGTAGCGCACCTCGATGAGCAGATCGATGACCCGTCCGCGCGGGGCGGCGGTCCAGCTCTCGATCAGCCCGTCCGGGTGAACGACCGACCCGCCGGCCGCGACCGCGCACACCGGACCCGCCGCGGCCACGTCGGCGCGCATGCGGTCCGCCCTGGAGGTGAGAATCTCCGCCGAACGGCCGAGCCGGCGTCCGTCACCGGCGAGCGCGGCCGCGGCGGCGAGCCCGCCGATGAGCGCGAGGCAGCCCATCGCCGAAACGATAGTGGCGATGAGCACCTCGATGAGCGTGAAGCCGGAGCGGGACGACCGCATGCCGGCAAGGTCGGAAGAGGTGGCGCGGCAGCGTCACCCTAAACGCGCGACTCCGAGCCGCCGAGCGCGGGCGCCATTACACTGCCCGTCCGCCCGTCCGCCCGTCTGCCCGTCAAGCCAGCCCGTACCGACGCAGCTTGTAGAAGAGAGTCCTGAGCGAGACCTGCAGCAGCTCGGCCGCTTCCCGGCGGGTGCCGCGGGTCGCCTGCAGGGCGCGGACGATCGCCTCGCGCTCGATGGCCTCGACCTGCGGCTTGAGCGCGAAGCCGCCCGACGCCAGCGCGGCGGGGCTCGCGGGATCGGCGAGCACGGGGAAGTCCGCCCGGTCGAGCTTGCCGGTCGGCGAGAGCATCGCGGCCCGCTCCACGACCTGACGGAGCTCGCGCACGTTGCCGGGCCACTCGTACGCCTGGAGGCCGGCGAGCGCGTGAGGCGTGAGGCTCACCGGACGGCCGGTCCGGGAGGCCACGTGCTGCGCGAAGTGGGTGACGAGCGCCGGAATGTCCTCGCGCCGCTCGCGGAGCGGCGGCAACACGAGGGTGGTGGCCTCGAGCTTCTGCAGCAGCTCGGGGCGGAAGCGTCCCTCGCCGACGGCGTGGTCGAGCGGGGTGCGCGTGGTCGCCATGAGCCGGACGTCGGTCTCGACGACGGTGTGCGAGGATCCGCCGTTCCGCGCCTTGAGGCGCGAGAGCAGATGGGTCTGGCTCGCGGGAGACAGGGCCGCGACCTCTTCCAGCAGGAGCGTGCCCCGGTTGGCCGATCGCCAGAGCGACTGGGGATCGCCGGGCTCGGGGACGTTGTCCTCGCCGTTGCGCGGTTCCGCGGGGGCGAAGAGGTCCGGCGCCGCGTCGCAGTCCACCGCCACGAAGGCCCCGTCGCCGCGACGGCTGAACCGGTGCATGGCCTGCGCGAGCAGCGCCTTCCCGGTCCCGCGCTCCCCGCAGATCAGCACCGAGGAATCGGCGGCGGCCGCCCGGGCCGCCAGCTCGAGGAGTCCGCGCATCTTCGGGTCTTCCGCCACCACCAGGGGCTCGAGGCCCCTGGCGCCGAGGGTGGCGCGGAGCCGGGCGACTTCCTGCCTCAGGCGTTCGCGCTCCTCGGCTTGTCTCAGGGCCAGGAGAACTTCCTCGGCCAGCGGCGGCTTGCGCACGAAGCCGTCGGCGCCCTCGCGGAGCGCCTGGGTCGCGAGCGGCGCGGTGATGGCGCCGCCGAGCACGATCACGATCCCCGCGCCCCCGCCGGCGCGATAGCGCCGCAGCAGGTTGAGCACGCCGGATTCGTTCGCTTCGAGATCGAGGATCAGGCCTTCCACGCCGCTCGCCTGGGCCTCGACCAGCGCCGCCTCGGGATCCCGCCGCAGCAGCACCTCGTGCCCGGCCTCGTCGAGCGCGGGGCAGATGGACCGCTGGAAGAGATCGTCGGGGTCGAGGACGAGCAGGCGCATGGGATTCGTCTTCGTCAGCTGCAGGCGATCAGACCCTCGGTCACCGCCGGGGCCTGGGGAGCGGCGGTGCCCGCGAACAGCGAGCACCCCGTCGTCGTGTTGATGTGGCTGGACTTGGCGCTCCAGCCGTTGGACGTGCCCTCGGTGATCACGATGCTCACGTTCTGCGAGGGCGTGTAGAGCATGATCGGGCTCGGGATCGCCCCGCTGTAATAGGCCTGGAAATCCGCCCAGTACGCTTCCTGGGCGGTCGCCAGGTTACGGAGGTCGCCGCGCATGGTGGAGATGTACGCCTTCTGCTTCGTGTAGGAGAACTTCGGGACGGCGATGGCCGCCAGCAGCCCGATGATCACCACGACGATCAGCAGCTCGATGAGCGTGAAGCCGGCGGCGCGGGAGCGTCGGACGGTCCGCTCGAATCGGGTTCTGGTGACGGTCATGGCGAGAGACTCTTGGGTTCTTGGGTTCTGGGTGCGAGTCGGGGGGCGATGACGAGACCGCCACCGCCCCCCGGCTCGTCGCTCCAGAGGAGCTCAGGTCACGTGCAGACGATGACGCCGTCCACCGCGGTGCCCGCGCCGGCGCCAACCTGGACCTGACAGGTGGTGAAGCCGCCGCTGATCGAGGTGTTGTTGACGGTCGACGTGAAGCCGCTGGCGATGCCCGCCACCGTGGAGGAGTTGCCGGCCGACAGCGACGAGTTGGTCTTCGACTGCAGCGTCGCGAAGTCCGCGGCGTAGGTCGCGTAATCGGAGAAGTACGCCTCCTGGGCCGTCATCAGGTTCCGGAGGTCGGTCTTCACCGACGCGAGCTTCGCCTTGTCCTTCGTCGCGGCGAACTTCGGGATGGCGATCGCGGCAAGAATGCCGATGATTACCACCACGATGAGCAGCTCGATGAGCGTGAAACCCTTGCGATTGTACATCCATCCCTCCCAAAGTTTTGAAGTGTCCACCCGAGCAGCGATTCTCCACCGAGTCATCTAGGTCTGTGATCTCGGGTCGGGAAGAAGCAACGATGGTGCCACCCGACGGTGGAATCCGTAACCCGTTATCATGTAAGGCGATTCCCTGCGGCATAGGATAAGCTCCACGAGCCAGCTCCGGCTCCCGGCCTTGGACTTTGCAAGCCCGGGCCATTCTCCCGTCCGGCCCCGGGGCCGGCGAAAGGCGATCCGGTGACCGATTCGCGCGTTCCCGGGCGCACCCCGTTGCGCCCCTGGCTCCCCGTCGCGGGGGTGGCGTTCCTGGCGCTCGCGGCCTCGATCTCGGGGCTCGGGAATCAGTGGTCGCAGGATGACTTTCCCCTCATCTGGAAGAACCCCGCGATGCACGATCTGTCGGGCGCGTGGCGGTTCTTTCTCGAGCCCTACTGGCCCGAGCCGTTCATCCAGGCGCTCTATCGCCCGTTTGCGTCGGTCTCCTTCGCGCTGCAGTGGGCGATCAGCGGCGGCTCGCCGATGCTGTTCCGGATCGCGAGCTACCTCCTCTACGCCGGCTCCGCCGTCGCGCTCTTCTTCCTCGCGCGGCGCCTCCTCCCCGTCGCCGCGGCGTTCGCGGCCGCCGCGCTCTTCGCGGTGCACCCGGTCCACGTCGAGTCGGTCGCCGTCGCGGTGAACCAGGCGGAGATCTGGGTCGGCCTGCTCGCGTGCGTCATCGTCCTCTACTACCTGCGGGCGCGGAGCCGGGGCGGGCCGCTCACCCGGCGCGAGATCCTCGTGCTCGCGGCGCTCTACCTCGCGGCCTGTCTCTTCAAGGAGAACGCCCTCATGATCCCGGGGTTTCTCCTGCTGGCCGAGCCGCTCCTGATCCGGACCGGCGAGCCGTGGCGGGCGCGCGCGGGCGTGCTCCGGCTGCCGTTCCTGGTGCTCGCCCTCGTGGCGGTGGCGTTCTACGGAGTGCGGACGCTCGTGCTCCGCGGCGATGCGGTGGGCACCTTCGCCGCCGAGGGATTCTTCGGGCTCGACATGACCGAGCGCGGGCTCACGATGCTGGCCGTGGTGCCGGAATGGGTTCGGCTCCTGGTCTGGCCCGCCCATCTCCAGGCGGATTACTCGCCCTCCGAGATCGTGGGCGCCACCGGGTGGGGGATGCAGCAGACTCTGGGGGCGGTGCTGCTCCTGGCCCTCCTCCTCACCGCGCTCGTGTCCTGGCGCCGGGCGCCGGTGATCACCTTCGGGCTCGGGTGGACCGCCATCGCGCTCTTCCCGGTGAGCAACGTCCTCGTGACGACGGGGATCGTCATGGCGGAGCGGACGCTCTTTCTGCCGAGCGTGGGCTTCCTTCTCGCGGTGGGCGGGGCGGCGGCGCTGCTGGTCGGCCGCGCGGAGGCCGGGGCGCGCGTGGCCCTCGCCGCCGGGTTAGGCGTGCTGCTCATCGCCGGCACCTACCGCAGCGGCCTCCGGCATCCAGTCTGGCAGGACCAGTTCACCCTCTGGCACTCGACCGCCATTCGCGACGCTCCGCTGAGCTACCGGGCCCGGCACGCCCTCGCCGAGATGCTGTTTCTCGCCGGCGCCGAGGGAGAGGCGGAGCAGCATTACCGGGCGGCGATCGCGCTGTATCCGCGCATGAGCACCGTCTACCTCGATTACGCCAACAAGCTTCGGGTGAAGGGCCACTGTTAT
>JBOHSH010000077.1:0-6689 GCA_050733195.1 Gemmatimonadales bacterium | reverse complement strand
GCACCTACGCTCCTTCGCTGATCCTGTTCAGCCTGCTCGGCATGGACCCGCGGGCGGCATTCCCCATCATGATGACCTCGGGCGCCATGATGGCCATGGTCGGCGGGCTGCAATTCATGAAGGCGGGTCGCTTCGACTCGCGAGCCGCACTCGGCCTGACGGTGGGTGGAATTCCGGGCGTGCTGGTCGCGGGCCTGCTGGTGCGCTCCCTGCCGCTGAGCGTGCTGCGCTGGATGGTGGTGATCGTGGTGGTCTACGCGGCCACGACGATGATTCGGTCCGCGATCGCTCAGCGAGGGATACGTGCGGTGCCGCAGCCGGGCGCGGTCTAGAGCCGCCCCACCGCCGCCTTCAGCAGTGCGATCACCTGGTCTTTCTTCGCTCGTGCGTCCGACGACTGGAACGAGACGATGAGCATCTGCCCTTTCGCCAGCGCGCTCGTCTTCACCCGGATCGGATCACTGGATTCGTAGACGGCGGCATCGCCGACGCCGGGGATCACCGCGGTGTTGGGCTTGCCCGGGCTCGCGATTCCCAGGAATCCCTTCCGCACGAGCGAGGGGTCCATCCCGGGAAATGCCTTGGCGATCGGCCTGGCCGTGACGCTCAGATACGACCGTCCCGACTGCGCGTTGCCACCGGTTTCCCCATTCATACTGGCACGTGATCGAACCGAGCGGGTCGGCACCCGCCGCCCGTCCCGGGCTTGGCGGTCCCGGCCAGCGCCTGAATCTCCGCCGCCTGAAGGAGCGCGCAGCCATCGGCGGGCTTCTGCGCCGGACGGCGGACCCGAGCCCGAGCAGTGCCAGCGCCAGCCAGACAGCAGGATTGTCAGTCGTCATAGCGAGCCACCTCAGGAGACGAGGCTTTGAAGGGCATCGGCGTTGGAAGTGAAGGCGAAGGTAAGATGCGATCGCCCCACCCGACCCGCCAGTTGCGGGGCGCATAGCGTTATGCCGCCAAGTCCTTGACAGGTCCTCCAGGCTGTGTCTACTACGCCACTGGCTTACCTTGAAGGATGCGCTTCATCGAGACGCCGGTCTTTGCGAAGGCCTTGCACCGGCACCTCGATGACCAGCAATACCGAGCCCTTCAGGTCTCCTTAGGCCTGCGCCCGGAACAGGGGGCGCTGATCCAGGGCAGCGGCGGCGCTCGCAAGCTGCGTTGGCAAGCGACCGGGCGCGGTAAACGGGGCGGCCTGGGGTCATCTACTACTGGGCGGCGAAGGAGATGTCCTTCTACATGCTTTATCTACATGCTCTATCTCTACGCTAAGAGCGAGCAGGGCGATCTGTCAGCAGCGCAGATCGGTCAGCTGGCCCGGCTCATTCGGGAGGAGTTCAAATGAAGGACGCCGCGTTTCAGGAGCTACTCAAGAGCGTCAGGCAGGCCGGCCGGATTCGGCGGGGCGAGCTAAAGCCGAGCCGGGTCACGCGCTTCGCCCCGGACGCTGTGAAGGCAGTTCGCGCCAAGCTCGGCCAGACTCAGGAAGAGTTCGCATTGATGATCGGCGTCAGTGTGGCGACGCTTCGGAACTGGGAGCAGGGCCGCCGGAAGCCGGAGGGCCCCGCATTGGCGTTGCTGCGGGTCACGGCAAAAAACCCAAAGGCGGTGGCGGCAGCTCTCCACCGCAGTAGCCGGCGGACTGCGGCATAACCCGGCCTTGCAGCTTCCATGAGAAGGCCTTGTTTGTCAACTGGCCGACGTGGCGGCCCCCACTCGAGACCCCGGTGTCTCATCCACGTTGACAGGTTCCGCCCACCCCCACGTTGCGTCTCCCCCTGCTGGTGGAGGCGCCGGTGTACGGATGGGAGCGACTGGTGCTACTCAAACACTTGCTGGACCAAGGTCTCTCGAAAGCAGCGATCGCCCGCCAGCTCGAGGTGAGCCGCCGCAGCGTGTATCACTGGATCACGAGGGGCCAGCTCGAGCGAGACCTGGCCAGGGCCGGCCGCCGGCGCGTGGGACAGCGCGATCGCCCAGTCGAGGCTGCCGGGCGCCGGCGGCGTGCGGAAGGCCCTCGAGCTCGGAGATACCGCGCGAGCCCGACGGGCGCTCGAGGACACGATTCCTTGAGGGGCGGCCGGCCTACGATCCCGCTCGTCCCATCGCCAGCGGGGCCGACACTCGCCCGGCACCGCTCCGCACGGCCGAGACGATCATCCGATAGCCCGCGTATATCACGAGCAGCCCGACGAGCTCGGTCACGTACAGCACCTCGACGTGGCCGAAGCGCGTGAAGCTGCCGCCGATCCCCGGCAGAATCGCACCGACCGCAATCAGGGCATTCCCCGCCGCGCGCCGGCTCTTGTCACCCCGCTTCCAGTACCGCACCGCGGAGAGAATCGCTCCGCCGATCAGCAGCGTCACCGCGTAGAGGTTGATGAACGGGCTGAACAGCCGCACCCACTGCCAACCGAAGACGCGGCCGGACAGGCGGTGCGCCTCCACCAGCTCCATCTGAATCGGCGCCAGGACAACGGCGACCGCGCCGGCCAGGACGATCGCGCCGACGACGACGGCCAGCCGGCCGGCGGTCCGCCGCGAGAGCAGCAGGTACGCCGTGCCCTGGGCAAGGGGCGCGCCGCCGAGCAACGCGCCGGTGATGTACCAGAGACGGAACACCGGCGCCTGCCACCCGAGGAGCGTCGTCAGGGCTTCGGTCGTGGTGCCCGCGCCGTAGCAGATCATGCCGATGCCCCACCACAGCAAGTGGGTGCCGCCCCGCTGACGATGCCGCCGGAGCACTACGGCCGCAAACCACGCCGCGACGACCGTCGTGAGGATGGGCAGGTAGTGCACGGCGCTCCGCATCAGAAGTCCACGCGCGCCGTCGCCACGACGCTCCGCCTCGGCTCCGGGCGGAAGAACGACGTGTTGGAAGCCTCGGAGTAGAGGCGGTTGGTCAGGTTGAGCACCGAGACACCGAGCCACGGAGTCATCGCCCCGAACCCCGGCAGACGAAATCCCGCGCGCGCGTTATGCACCGTGAACGCGGGGATCGTGGCCCCGACCGGGCTGTCGCCGAGCACCACATCGCTGCGCTCTCCCTGGTGGCGGATCTCGTAGGTCAGGAACAGCCGGTTGGAGGGCGCGCGCCATCCCAGCTCGCCGCCGACCTTGCTCGAGTAGCTGTCGCCGGTGGGGCGGTCCTCGTCCGCGTTCGTCGACGAGAGACGGGTGTAGTGGGCCAGCACCGAGAAACCGAGCCCGGCCTGCACTTCGGTGAGGAGCTCGACGCCCTGGTCGCGCAGCCGGGCCACGTTGACGTTGCGGAACCCGTCGAACGGCCCGACCTGAGTGCCGGTCGGCTCGGCGCGGATGCCATCGGAGATCGTATTCCGGAAATAGAACGCCTCCGCATACACGCGAGCGCGCCGGAGTTTCACGCCCAGATCGACGTTGAAGCTGGTTTCGGGCCGGAGGCCCGGCGAGGCGAATTGGAAGCCCGACCCTTCCGGCGTTGGGCCCTCGAAAAAGCGCTCGACCAGATTCGGGGCGCGGAACGCCCGGCCCGCCACGGCCACGAGGCGAAGGTCCTCGAGCAGCGCATAGCTCGCGCTCACCGCGCCGACGAGCGCCACATCCGTCTCGGAAATGCGGCCGGTGTCGGGCAGTCCCGGCGTTTGCCGCGTCCATGCGCTGAGGACGTTGCCGCGCACGCCGAGCCCCAGGGTGAGACGCTCGGTCACGGCAACATCCGCCTGCCCGAAGAGGCCCGCACTCCGGTAGCCCGCGTTCGGCACCGACGGCGTCGTCGTGATGTCCTCGCTCGGCGGCCCGGCCACGGTGACGGTCGTGCGCGTGGAATCGGTGTTGTCGGAGCGGTCGAGGAAGAAATCAGCGCCATACGTGAGGGCGTGGCGTCCGCCGAGCACCTTCACCGCTTCGACACGCGCCCCGTAGGTGGTCATGTCGGTGGTGTTGCGCGTGAACGCGCGCACGCCGGCCCCGGGCGGAAGCGGCGGACCGAACGGCGCGTCGAGCAGGAAGTTGAGCTCGCGATCGTTGCGGTTCGTGTACGCGGTCACGGACAGGCGGTCGGCGAGCGCGGAGCCGAGCGCGTGCGCGGTGTAGGTGGTGGACACCCGCGTCACGTCCTGGCGCGGATAGAGAATGCGCACCGTGGCCCCGTCCGGGTCGCCGAGGTCGCCGGGCGCCACGAAGCCGAAGCCGGCATCCCGCGCTCCATACCGGCTCACCCGCAGCGCGAGGCCCTGATCCGGCCCCACGTCGAGCCCGAGATCGAACGACCCGTTCCAGTCCCGCACGCCCGTATCGTGCACCAGGGTGCGTCCGCCAAGGCTCACGTTGCCGAACGAGCCATCCGGCGCCGCGTATGGGTCCGCCTCACGCACCGTGCCGGCGAGCCCGAAGCTGAAGCGACCCGAGCGCCCGCTCACGCGGCCATGCACCAGGTCCTGCCCGTCGGCCGAGCCATACCGGTAGCCGAGGTGCCCTCCGAACGTGTTCCCCTGTTCCCTGCCCGGCGGCCGGCGGGTGAGCTGATTCACCACGCCGCCGATCGCGTCGGTGCCGTAGAGCACGGAGGCGGGCCCGCGCATGATCTCGACCTGCGCGACACTGTTGATGTCGGTCAGCGCGGAGAGCTCGCCAAAATCCTGCTGTCGCCGCGAATTGTTGAGGCGGATCCCGTCCTCGAGCAGCAGGATCCGCTGCCCTCGCTGACCCCGGATGATCAGGCGGGCCTGGTTCGGGCCCACGCCGGTGGCGTCGACGCCCGGGAGGTTCCGGAACAGGTCCGGCACGCCGTTGGGCGACTCCTCGCGAATCACCACCGCGTCGGTGACGAGGAGCGGGGAGGCCGTGCGGAAGACCGCACGCTCGAGCCGGGTGGCCGTTACCGCGATCGGGGCGAGCTTCACGATCTTCCTGGCGGAATCGGCGGCCGCGGTATCGCGGGCCTGTCCCGCCGCCGGCGTCGTGAGCGTGAGGAGACCGAAGACTGCGGCACTCCATGAGGTGATCGACTTCGTCGCGCGTTCCATGACCTGTCATCCCGGAGGTGAGTTGGGCCGGTTTTCGGCCGCCGGGAAGCTGTTCAGGAGGGTGCGCGGTCGGCACCGTAGGATTACGGGAACGGGGCGACCGTAGATGTGCGGTACTCTACGGCCCGCCGGACACCAGCCTGGCGTCGATCGCGAGCCGGGTGAGTCCCGCCACCGTGCGGATGCCGAGCTTCTGCATCAGGCTCTCGCGGTAGGACTCGACGGTGCGGACGCTGAGTCCGTCGCGCCGCGCGATCTCCTTGTTGGTGAGCCCGCCCGCAATGCCGATGAGCACCTCCCGCTCCCGCCGGGTGAGCAACTCCACCCGCTCCGCTGCCGTGGAGCGGCGCGAATCCAGAGCGTCGCCCGGCTCGATGGCGGCGAACGCGGTATGTCCCTCGTGGATCATCCGGATGGCGTCGCGCAGCTCCTGGGGGAGCGTGTCCTTGCGCAGGTAGCCGTGCGCGCCGACGCGCACGCTCTCGAAGATGTACTCCGCGTGATCGTGGACGCTGAGCATGAGCACCCGCACGTCCGGCATCTCCGCGCGCACCCGGCTCGCGATCCGGATTCCGCTCTCGCCCGGGAGGGAGATGTCGAGCACCATCACATCGGGCGTGAGCCGCCGGGCGAGCACGAGCCCCTCCTCGCCGTTCGCCGCCTCGCCGACCACGTCGTATCCCGGCGCCGCCAGTGCCTGGCGGATGCCCTCGCGCACCAGGGCGTGGTCGTCGACGATCAGGACGCGAATCGCCTCAGGCATCGTCCTGACCCGGCAGAGTGATGGAAAGGCGGAGTCCGCGCGGGCTGGCGCTGGCCAGCTCCACTGTGCCCCCGACGGTACCGATCCGTTCCCGGAGCCCGAAGAGGCCGGAGCGCCCCGGCCCCGAGGCGATCCGCGACAGCTCCTGCTCCGGGAGCCCACGGCCGTCATCCTCGACCACGAGCCGCACGCCGGCGTCGCGGCGCGCGACCGTCACGCGGACCCTCGCCGCCTCGGCATGCCGCGCCACGTTCGACAGGGCTTCCTGCGCGGCGCGGAACAGGGCCAGCTCCGTCTCCGCCTCGAGCGCCGGCAGCGGCTCGGGCACCTCCAGCGATACCTCGAGGCCGCTCCAATCGCGGAAGTCCGCCACCAGGGCCCGCACCGCCGGCACGAGCCCGAGGTCGTCGAGCAGCGCGGGCCGCAAATCCTCGGCGACGCTCCGGATGCTCCGCGTGCCCGCGCTCACCAGCTCGAGCAGCCGATCGAAGCGATGGGCGAACTCCGCGGGCGCCGCTTCACGCAGCGAGCCCAGCTGGAGCTTGAGCCCCGCGAAGACCTGCGCGGTCTCATCGTGGAGCTCGCGCGCGAGCCGGCGGCGCTGGGCCTCGTGCTGCTCCGAGATGCGGAGAGACAGGCGCTCCAGGTCTTCGGTCCTCCGCTTCAGCGCGAGGTCGAGCTCGGCGTTGTCGAGCACGGCCCCGATCTGCTCTCCCACGGCCACCAGGATGCGGGTGTCCAGAGCCGCGAAGGGCGCGGCGATTTCCCCGACCGCCACGAACGCCAGCGCGCCCGACCCTGCGGCGTGGAGTGGGAGGATCGCCGTGAACGGTGGCACCCCCGGCGCCGGGCGCCGCTCGCTCTCGAGCATCGGCCGTCCGCCGGAGAGCGCGTCGCGCACCCGCGCGGCGATCGCC
>JBOHSH010000076.1:0-11209 GCA_050733195.1 Gemmatimonadales bacterium | reverse complement strand
GTCGTCGGCCCGGGCGCCGGCGCGCAGCGCGCTCGCGCCGGCGCTCAGCTCGGCGGTCGATGCCGTCTCGCCGAATGCCCCTCGCACCGCGACGATCTCGTCCCGAAGGCGGGTCACCGCGGCGACGATCATCGCCGGCGGCGCGCCCTTCGCCGCTCCTTCCAGGGCCCGGTCCACGAGCGGCTCGAGCGGAAGGCCGCGGCTTCGCGCCCCGTCGAGGATCGCATCCACCTGGCTCCGGGCGGCGTCCGGCAGGCGGCCCACCAGTCGGGACTCCTGCGCCCGGGCCCCGGAAACCGCGACGGCGGTCAGCAGGAGGACAACGGCCGGTGCACGCATGCGATCAGGACCCTCCCACGGTGACGACTGAATTGGCCCGCCCGAACTCATCTTCGAGGGCCGGCGCTTCGGGATCGGGCCGCCAGAGCCGCCCGTCCACGACGAACGCGTAGCGATAGCGGCCCGGCACGAGCGGAACGGTCACGTGCCACATTCCGTCGCCCTCCGCCCGCACCAGCGGGGTCGCCGCGGTGCTCCAGTCGTTGAAGTCGCCGACGAGATGCACCGCCGAAGCCTCGGGCGCGACGAGGACGAACTGGGTGAGCTGCCCGGCCGTCGCGACCGGCACCGGAGGCGGGCTCACCGATGTGCCGGGACGGAGGAAACGCGCGGCGAGCATCAGCGCGGCGACTCCCGCCGCGAGCGAAAGCGCGCGGAGGGGAGAGAGGCGGACGGTCCAGGAGCGCCGCCACCACGGGCCAGCCGCCCCGGTGATTCCGGGCGCCGGCAGCCGCTCGACCTCGGCCATGACCCGCTCGGTGAATCCCGGCGCGAGCTCCGCCGGCTCCTTGAGGAGCCGGATCATCGGCTCTATGGGATCTTCGCGCTCAGTCACGTACGGTCTCCGCCAGCAGTTTGCGCAGCTCGTCCCGGGCGCGGAAGACTCTCATCCGGAGCGTGGCCTGCCGCACGCCGGTCACGGTCTCCATCGTCTCGTACGTCAGATCCTCGACGTGTCTCAGGAGGAACGCCTCCCGCTGCTCGGCGGGCAGCCGCGAGAGCGCCCGGTGCAGCGCGTCCCGCAGCGCTTCGCCCTCGTCCGGAGGAGGCACCGACGCGGCGGCGAGCGCCACGTCGCTCCTCACCATGATATCGCGGGTCCGCGCCCGCCTCGACGCGTAGGTCCGGCACCGGTTCACCAGGATGCCGAAGACCCACGGCCCGAACCCGTCCGGCCCCCGGCACCTCGGGAGGGATCGGTACGCCCGAACGAACGTGTCCTGCAGCGCATCCTCGGCATCCTCCTCGTTTCCGAGCATCCGGAGCGCGTATCGCGCCAGCGGAGCCCGGTACCGTTCCACGAGTCGGGCGTAGACCCGGGACTCTCCTGCCAGCACGCGCTCAACCAGGATCCCGTCGCTCGCGTCCTTCACAATTCGAATACCCCGGGTCGATGGCGGGCGTCACGACCTGGCCCCGCCGTCCGATTCGGTGACGCCGGGCCGGCCCGGCGGGTATACACGGTCAGACCCGACACCCGACAGGTAGTCCATGCGTGCCCGGACTCTCCCTCTGGCGGCCGTCCTCGCGTGCTGGGCCGGCCCCGCGCCGGCTCAGCTCATCCCGATCCGCACGGTCCCGATCTCGCAGGCGCACCAGTTCGACTTCTTCCCCTCCGACCGGATGGCCATGGGCGGCGTCACGCTCGCGGTCCACGACTCCCTCTACGATCCGTTCGGCAACCCCGCAAAAGGGCTCCGGCTGGGAACGAGCCGCTTCTTCGGCTCGCCCGGAGTGTACAGCGTCACGAGCGGCGCCGGCGCCGGCCGGACCCTGCCGCTCGGCACCTGGCTCCGGAGCGGAGCGTGGTTCGGCGGCGCCTCGGTGGCGCTTCAGGAGATCGATCTGAGCGACAACGCGCCGCGGTTTCTTCCTCCGCCCTGCCTCGCCTGCGAGCGACTCGAGACGATCCCGCTTCCCGCCGAGAACCGGTCGCCGGGCAACACCTTCGGCTACGCGATGCTGGGACGGACGCTCACCGGTACCGGCCTCTCCGTCGGCGGCAGTGTCTTCTGGTCCGGGCTGCACGGCATCGACGGCACCGACCTCCTTTACCCTGGGAGCGTCCGCCTGCGCCAGCGCGGCCACGCGCTCGACCTCCGTGCCGGCGCCCTGCAGGAATGGCGGGACGGCCGGACGCTGAGCGCCGTGCTGGTCCACAACCGCTACGCGGCGTCTCACGAGGTCTACTACCTCGACACGTTCTGGGATCCCGGCGGGCAGAGCTTCTCGCAGCGCACGCGGCAGGAAGACAACCTCGATCACACCAATACCTGGGGTGCTCACGTCGAGTTCAGCCATCCGCTGCCGGGACCCGGCTGGCGGCTCGGCTGGGTGGCCACCACCAATCTGATGTCGCACCCGAAGATCCCCAACTACGAGATCCAGAGCATTCCGCGGGACCCCGGGAACTCCGAGGCGTTCAACCTGGGGCTCGGCATCTCCCGCTCGACGCCGACGCACACCTTCGCGCTCGACCTGATCTTCGAGCCGATCTGGAGCTATACCTGGGCCGACGCGGCGGAGCCGGTCGAAGGCGCCGCCGGCACCATCCCGGCGGGCGGCAAGACGATCGAGAACCGCTTCCGATTCTCCAACGCCCTCTTCCGCATGGGATTCTCGCAGGAGATTCCCCTCACCGGCACGATGAAGAGCCTCGGACTGCGGTTCGGCCTGGGTCTGCATCGCATCGACTACTCGCTGGTGCAGGACGACAACGTGCAGGGCACCACGCGCCGGCTCGACGAGAGCTGGGTCGAATGGACCCCCACCTGGGGCTTGAGCTTCCGATTCCCTTCCTGGGAGATCCGTTACCGGGGCAGCGTGACACAGGGAACCGGACGCCCGGGCGTGCAATCCGGCGACATCATCGCGGTCGCCGAAGCCGACCGGAACATCCTGGTCGCGCCGAGCGGCCCTCTCACCCTCACGGGCGTGACGGTGATGACGCACCAGGTGGCCTTCACCTTCCCCTTCCGGTGAGCCGGATTTCTGGAGAGGCCGTCACGATGCGACGCGCGCTGACGCTGCTGCTGGTCCTGGCGCTGCTGCTGGGGCTGGCCTCGCTCACGGGGTGCGAGGACGACGTGACCCCGCCCGAGCCCTTCGTCCCCACCCTCGATGCGCAGCTCCGGGCGGGCATCGGCAACTGGGGCGTCGTGCCCATCGGGGGGATGCCCGCGCAGAACCCGGCGCAGGTGGCGCTGGGCCAGGCGCTCTTCTTCGACCGGATCCTGAGCGGGAATCGCGACGTCGCCTGTGCGACCTGTCACGACGTCTCGGCCGCGATGACCGACGGCCGATCCCTCGCGATCGGGACGGGAGGCACCGGCACGGCGGGCGCACGGCAGCTCGGCTCCGGACGCCAGTTCACCCCGCGGAGCTCCCCCACGCTGCTCAACGCCGGGCTCGGGCTCTATCAGCTCTTCTGGGACGTCCGGCTCTCCGGCTCGCAGGGCCACTTCAATCTCGACTCTTCGGTGGCCCTCCCGGCGGGACTCCCGAACATCCTCACCGCCCAGGCGATGCTCCCGGTGCTCAACCGGGTGGAGATGCGGGGCAAGGCGGGCGACACTGATGTGCTGGGCAATCCCAACGAGCTGGCCCTCGTCGCCGACGGAAAGGCTCCGGAGATCTGGGACGCGATCATGGTGCGCGTGCTGGCGGTGCAGGAGTACGTCGCGATGTTCAACGCCGCCTTCCCCGGGATCGGCCGGCATCGCTACGAGCACGCCGCGCGGGCCATCGCCGTCTTCCAGATGGAGCAGTTCAGCCGGACCGGCTCGCCGTTCGACCGGTACCTCGACCGCGACAACAACGCGCTGGCCACCGAACAGAAGCGGGGCGGGCTGCTCTTCTTCGGGCGGGCCCTCTGCTCCACCTGCCACAACGGACCGTTCCTCGGCGCGCAGGGCTTCGCCAACGTCGGCGCGCCGCAGATCGGCCCGGGCGGGACGCGCCAGCCGCCGCTCGATCTCGGCCGGGGCGAGCACGACTCTTCACCCTTTTACCGCTTCGCGTTCCGGGTGGCTCCGCTCCGCAACGTGGAGCTGACCGCGCCGTACTTTCACAGCGGCGCCTATCGGACGCTCGATGCCGTGGTCCGCCACTACAACGATCCCCGGGAGGCGCTCCGAACCTACGACCCCTCCCAGCTCGATCCCGACGTCCGCGCCCAGTACCACGGCGACGCGGCGACGGTGAACGCGGTGCTGCAGAATCTCGACGGAAGGTTCCACCGGCCGCTCGGCCTCACCGAGGCCGACTTCACGGACCTCGTGGCGTTTCTCAAATCGCTGACCGACCCCGCCGCCCGGAACCTGCAACAGGCGGTTCCGGCGAGGGTGCCGAGCGGCCTCCCCGTCAGGTAGTCCGTGCGGCGGTATACTGCCGCATGATCGTTCACCTCATCGACGGCACCTACGAGCTGTTCCGGCACTTCTACGGCATCCGGCGACGGACCAGGGGCACGGACGATCCGCCCTTCGGAGCCGTCGCCGGAGTGCTCCACACCGTGCTGCGGATGATCGAAACCGGCGCCACGCACCTGGGCGTGGCGACGGACCACGTCATCGAGTCGTTCCGGAACGATCTCTGGCCGGGTTACAAGACGTCGGCGGGAGTCGAGCGGGCGCTGCTCAGGCAGTTCCACCCCCTCGAGGACGCGCTGGCGGCGATGGGCGTCGCCGTCTGGCCCATGGTCGAGCTAGAGGCCGACGATGCGCTGGCCTCCGCGGCGCGGATCGCCGCCGGGGACGCGGCCGTGCAGAAGGTCTGCATCTGGGCCAACGACAAGGATCTCGCCCAGTGTGTGCGGGATGACCGAGTGGTGCAGGTGGACCGGCGATCCGGGGCCATCAGGAACGCCGAGGGTGTCCGCGAGAAATTCGGCGTGGCGCCGGAACAGATCCCCGACTACCTGGCGCTGGTCGGCGACGCCGCCGACGGGTACCCGGGCATCCGCGGCATCGGCCCCGTTGCCGCGGCCCGCCTGCTCAACCGGTACAGGCGCATCGAGGATTTCCCGTCCGAGGCGCTGGGCCCGAGCCAGGCGGACGCACTCCTCTTCAAGGAGCTGGCGACGCTCAGGACCGATGCCCCGCTCTACGGCGACGTGGACACCCTGTGCTGGCGAGGGCCTGGCGCCTCGTTCGCGGAGCTCTGTCGCCGGCTCGGCGACGGGCGGCTGGTTCAGCGCGCCGAAGCAGCTTCGGCTCCTGCGCCCGGCTGACGGGCGCTGTCAAACGCCTTCCCTGCCCACCACGCCGCCGCCATCTCCTCGGTCCACGGCTCGACGTCGACGGCCGCGAGGGCACGGTCGAGCTCCGCCGCGCCGGCGGGCCGATCCTCCGGCTGCTTGGCGAGCAGGGTGAGCACGATCCGGTCGAGGGCCGCGGGCACCGGATGCCCCGCGCGCTGGGAGGGCGGGGACGGGGTGTCGCTGAGATGCCGGGCGACGGCCTGCAGCACGGTGGTAGACTCGAACACCACCCGCCCGGTGAGGAGGAAGAACGCCACGCAGCCGAGCGCGTAGAGATCCGCCCGCCCGTCGATCTGCTCACTCGTGGCGATCTCGGGCGCCATGTAGGCCGGCGTTCCAGGCGTCACGTCCGCGGCGGTGCCGAGGGACTGCTCGACGCCCTTGCCCGCAACCGGCTTCACCAGCCCGAAGTCGAGCACCTTCACGAAGTCGTGCCGGAGCCCGAGCCGTCCGAGAAAGATGTTGGGCGGCTTGATGTCCCGGTGGACCAGGCCCCTCGCGTGGGCCTCCTCCAGCGACTCGCAGACCTGCCGGAGAATGTGGATCACCCGGTTCGCCGGCTGCGCGCCGTGCCGCGCGACCAGCTGCTGCAGGTCCATCCCCTCGAGAAGCTCCATGACGAAGTAGAGGGACTGATCCTCGGTGACGCCGAAGTCGTAGAGCTCCACCGTGTGGGGCGACCGCAGGCTCGCGGCCACCTCCGCTTCGCGCCGGAACCGCCTGAGCGTGAGCTCGGCCAGCTCGGCGTTCCCGCCGCTCAGGATCTCCGGGCGGATGAGCTTGATCGCCGCAGGCCGCGCCAGCATGCGGTGGGTCGCCCTGTAGATCTCGCCCATGCCGCCCCGGCTCAGCAGCTCGCCGATGTGGTAGCTCCCCATCTCGCGGGCGCGGGTGACGTGCTGGCCCAGGCGCGTGACCACCGCGGAGATCACGACCGCCACGCCCACCAGGATGTAGTCGGGGTAGTGCATCACCAGCACGTTCTCGAAGCCGCCGAAGTCCCAGATGCCCCGCGACTTCGCGATCAGCATCCCCAGCGGATTCATGGAGGCGGCGATGAAGCTCGCGACCAGGGTCTTCCTGGGCGAGTTGGGAATGATCGCCGCGAACATGAGGAGCAGCGGCCCGACCCAGGTGAACACCGGCTCCACCCGGCGCACGGTCGGGAGATCGGACCAGTGCCACAGGAGCCCGATCTCGAGCGCGGTGGCGATCAGGTAGACGAGCCCGAGATCGAGGAGAAAGCGCGGGGAGCGGCGGGACCGCCGGCTGTAGAGGTAGAGCCCGAAGGAGGCAACGATGCCGACGACGACGATCCAGTCGGTCGTGAGCATCCGGCTCCACGCCGGGTCGTCCATCGCGCGCATCGCGACGTGCGCGAGCCCGCCGCCCAGGGTCCAGAGGACCACCCCGAGGAGCGAGATGATGCCGAGGCGGTGGGCGGCCTCCCGGAGGAGATCCTCCGGGATGTCGTGCACCGTCTCGGTGACCGATCGAAAACCGGTGGGAGTAGTGGCCGGCAGCCGGCCGATGACGCGCCCAGTCATGGCCGAAGAGTAATTGCGCGGTGGCGAGAGACGTGGAGAGCGCCTATGCCGAGCCCCGGCAACGCGGATGAAACAATCAGACGCGGATGACGCGGAGGCCGCGGATTATCGCGGAGGCCTCCTCGTCAGGACGACCCTCTTGAACTCCGGCACTTCTCCGAAATTGAGGAGCGCCTCCAGGAACCCGAATCCGAGCTCGGAGTGGACACAATAGAAAGCACCCAGAATGGCACCGGTCGTATTCCGGTACAGCAACCGGCCGACTCGCTGCTCCCGTAGCCCTCCGCGTGAATCCGTGTCCTCCGCGCCATCCGCGTCGGTTGTTTTCGAAGCCATGCCTTGCGGATAAGCTGTTCCCGGCGAATCAGCTCATGACCCGCTGCCCGAGGCCGAAAGAACGTCACGTTCTTCCCCGAGCTCTTGACGCGGCGGAGATCGCCGGGGCTGTCGATCCGGAGGAAGAAGCGGTCCGCCCCGGCGATGAGGGCATTGACGGCGCCGAAGAAGTTGACCGCCAGATCGGCCGAGGTTGATCATCGGCCCGGCGACCAGGCCGGCCGTTGCCGTTCCCGCCGCGCCGAGCAGATCCCGGCGGCGGACCGCACGACGCGGCGTCATGGCGTGCGCTTCCTCCGGCGGTTGCGACCGTCTCCGTCCGGCTCCCAGGCGTGCCAGACTCCGCGCTCCCCCATCTGCGCGATCACTTTCGCCAGGCGCGCGGCGGCGTTGCGCCAGTTGGTCTCCGCGGCCTGCTGGGCGGCCGCAGGCTCGCCTCTCGCGATCGCGCGGATGATGACCTCGTGCTCCCGGACGGAGGTCGGCAGCTCGTCGAGGAGCGAGCTCACGTAGAGCCGGGCATAGCGCTCGACCTGGGGCTTGATGGCCCGATGCAGGGCGCGGAGCCGGGGGCTGCTCACGTCCTCCACGTACTCGTGATGGAAGGCCTGGTCGAGCTCGAAGATCCGCGTCAGCGGACCCCGCCGCCGGGACTCGAGCGCGAGCCGGCGATTGATGGCCCGGAGCCGCCGGACGACCCGGAGGCGCTCCGCCTTCGGCAGCTCCGCCGCCATACGGGCGGCGAGGCCTTCGAGGTGCCCGACGATCACCATGATCTCGCGGCCGTCGTCCCGGGTGAGCGGCGTCACCGCGAGGCGCTGGTCGGAGCCGCGGCCGAACGAGGCGACGAACCCTTCCTGCTGGAGGCGATGCAGGGCGCTCCGGGCGGGAGTCCGGCTCAGGCCGAGCCGCTCAGCCACCGCCCGCTCGGCGATCCGCGCGCCGGGGGGCAGCTGGCCGGAGACGATGAGGCCGCGCAGCTCCTGGTAGACCCGGGAGACGCTGTCGGAGCGGTCCTCAGGCGCGGCGGGCCGAGGAGGCCGCGAGCGGGGCCGGCGGGGAGGGGACCGGCGAACGGTGGGCGACACGGGCCCAACGATACCCCGCGCACGGGCGGGCGGCAACCTGCGCCGAGCGTTTTGGTATACCATTGTGGTATGCCCAACCCGCTCGTATACTAGGCGCCTCGCTCCACTCCCCGTCGTTCCCGGGGGCCGTGCGCACGGTTCCCCTCACCGACAGGAGTCCGCATGACGCTCGGGTTCGGTCAGCGCGCGGCACCGGCAGGACGGCGGGCGGTCACGGCGCTCGGCCTGGCGCTGGCGATCCCGGCAGAGGCGCAGACCGCGCTCCCGCCGTTTCTCGAGCTCCGGGTGCCGAAGCCTCCCACCGTGGCGGCGGGCGGGGCCCAGGCCTTTCTCGCCTACGAGCTGCACGTGACCAACTTCGCCGCTCAGGCCATGACGCTCCGGCGGGTGGAGGTCGCGACCCGCGGCACAGGCGACGCATGGACGGTGCTCTTCTCCCTCACCGACAGCACCCTGCCGAGGAGCCTGACCCGCCCGGGCACCAGCACCCCTCCCGCCGAGCGCGCGCGTCTCGCGGGCGGAGCGCGCGCGGTGGTCTGGCTCTGGGTGCCGGTCGACCGTGCCGCGCCCCCATCCCGGCTCGAGCATCGGGTGATCGTGGAGCAGGGATCCGGCGACAGCGCGAGGACTCTGGAGCTGGACGGTGCACCGGTTCCCGTCACCCGCGAAGCCGCTCCGGTCGGGCCGCCGTTGCGGGGAGGGGTGTGGCTCACGGCCAACGGCCCCGCGCCCGAAACCGGTCACCGCCGCGCGCTGATTCCCGTCGGCGGCGTGCCGAGCATCGCCCAGCGCTTCGCGATCGACTACGTCATGGTGGGGCCGGACCATCAGACCTTCGTGGGAGACCGCCTCAGGAACGCGAGCTATCACGCCTACGGGCAGGAGGCGCTCGCCGTCGCTAACGGCGTCGTGGTCGCGGTGAAGGACGGCATCCCCGAGAACGTCCCCGGCCCCGCTTCCCGCGCCGTCCCGATTACCCTGGAGACCGTCGGCGGCAACCATGTGATCCTCGATCTGGGCGACGGCCGTTTTGCGTTCTACGCCCACCTCCAGCCGGGATCGCTCCGCGTGAAGGTCGGCGACCAGGTGACGCGCGGCCGGGTGGTGGGACTCGTGGGAAACAGCGGCAACTCCACCGAGCCGCATCTACACTTCCATATCGCGGACTCCCCGTCGCCACTCCAGAGCGAGGGGCTGCCGTACTTCCACGACTCGTTCGAGCTGGTCGGGCGCTGTGGGAGCTTCGGGTCGGGCTGCACCCGTCCCGCAACGGAGACGCGCTCGCGCGAGATGCCCATGGGGAACATGCTGGTGCGATTCCCGTGACGCGTCGGCTCCTCGGCCACGCGCTGGCGTGTGGCCTCGTCGCCTGCGCGCCGGCCTCGCGACCGAGCGGGGCTCCCTCTCCCGCCCAGGACCGCGCCGCCTACGACGTCGTCATCCGGAACGGACGGGTGCTCGACGGCGCCGGGAATCCCTGGATCCTGGCGGACGTGGCGATCCACGACGGGCGCTTCGCGAAGATCGGCCGGGTGCCGGAGCGCGGCGCCCGGGAGATCGATGCCACGGGGCTCCTCGTGTCGCCGGGATGGATCGACATGATGGACCAGTCCGGGGGCGTGCTGCCCCGGAACGGCCTCGCGGAGAACAAGCTCCGGATGGGCGTCACCACGGCGATCGGCGGCGAGGGCGGCTTTCCCGTTTCCGCCGGGCGGATCCCGGAGTACTTCGCGACCCTCGAGCGGCAGGGGATCAGCATCAACTTCGGGTCGTACTTCAGCGAGACCCAGGCGCGCGTCGCCGTCCTGGGCAGCTCCTCGCGCGCCCCGGATGCGGGCGAGCTGGACCGGATGCGGGCCATCATGGACACCGCGATGCGGGCCGGCGCGATGGGCATGACGACGGCGCTCATCTATCCGCCCAGCTCGTTCGCGACGACCGGCGAGCTCCTCGAGATGGCGAAGGTCGCGGCCCGCCACGGCGGAATCTACGCGAGCCACATCCGCGGCGAGGGCGCGGAGGTGGTCCAGTCGGTGCGCGAGCTGATCGCCATCAGCGAGGGGGCGGGTCTCCCGGGCGAGGTCTTCCACCTCAAGGTCGCACACCGCCCGTCGTGGGGCGTCCTGATGGACTCGGTGCGGATCGTGATCGACTCGGCGCGGGCCCGCGGGGTGGACGTCGCCGCGGACCTCTACGTCTACACGGCCGGCGGCACCGGCCTCGAGGCCACGATCCCCTCGTGGGTCTTCGACGGCGGCAACGACTCGGCCCGCGCGAGGCTCGGGCGTCCCGAGGTGCGGGAGCGCATCAAGGCGGAGCACCGGACCGGCTCGCCCGGATGGTGGAACATCGTGGAAGCCGCCGGCGGCTGGGACGGGATCGTGCTCGTCAACGCGCGGAACCCGGGCAACGCGAAGTACGAGCGGAAGAGCCTGAGCGAGATCGCGCGGGAGCGCCAGGCCGATCCGGCCGACGCCGCCATCGACCTGGTGCTCGAGGGAAGCGGCCGGGTCATGGCCATCTATCACATGATGTCGGAGCGCGACATCGAGACGGCGCTCCGGTTCCGCTGGACCAGCATCGGCAGCGACGCCGGCGCGGTGCTCGAGGCCGGCCGCCCCGATCAGACCGGCCTGCCCCACCCCCGGTCGTTCGGCAACGCCGCGCGGGTGATCGCCGAGTACGTCCGGAAGCGCGGCGTGCTCCCGCTCGAGGAGGCGGTGCGGAAGATGACGTCCTGGCCCGCGACGCGCATGCGTCTCGCCAACCGCGGGCTCATCAAGGAAGGCCACTGGGCGGACGTCACGATCTTCGACTTCGAGCGACTCGAGGACAACGCGACCTGGGACGAGCCGATGAAGTTCCCGACCGGGATCGAGTACGTGCTGGTGAACGGTGTGGTGACGATCGACCGCGGG
>JBOHSH010000075.1:0-20624 GCA_050733195.1 Gemmatimonadales bacterium | reverse complement strand
GTGCCGAGACGACGCGCTCCGGCGCCGGCGCCACGACACGCGGCGGCGGCGGGACGGAATCTCGGGGCGCGGGCGGAACCGACTCGCGCACGTTGACTCCTGCCCCAAATGCCCGCTCCGTCACTGCTGGGGACGGCTCCCGGGCCGGCGACGACACCGTTGAGCGCGAGGGCGTCTCGGCCCGGGGTCGCTCGGCGCGATCGGGAGGGAGTCGCGGCTCCGGGCGAACCAGGATCGCGGCCGCGGTGTCGGAGTCGAGCGCCGACTCGCCGGGCGACTCCCCGGACGGCGTGGAGGGAACGGGTTCCTCCTGGACTGCGAAGACCGGTGCGAGCTCTGGACCCCTCTGATCGGGCCGATCACGGCCCACGAACCACGCGCCGGCGACCCAGAGCAGCAGCACGTTCGCGCCGACGGCATAGAGCAGTCGCTGCGACCTGCGGCGCGCGCTCTCGAGCTGCATCTGGCGGCGATGCTCGACCTCGAGATCGTCCGGGTCCACCCGCTGCTCCCAGCGCTCCAGCGCGCCGGACGGGGCAGTGCCCGCGATGTAGGGAAGGAGAAAGAGCGGCGCCTGCAGCTCGCCGCGGCGGACCTCGCGCCGCGCATTCAGGTAGAGCGTGATGAGGACGATGGCGCCGACGATCGGAAGGCCAAGCACAAGAACGGCGGCCAGACCGTCGCCCACCGACGCGTCGGGTCGCGCAGGCGGCACGGCTTGGATGGCGACTACCACGGCGCGAGGCCAGACCATTCCCATGAAGCTCCTCGCCCCGGGGTCCCCCGAGCCCCGAGGAAAACGAATGTACTGAATCCATGCCCCCGGGGCGACTCGAACGCCCGGCCAACGGTTTAGGAAACCGCTGCTCTATCCACCTGAGCTACGGGGGCAAACATGCGCGAGTTGAGCAAAACTAGAGGATTGCGGAGCCGGAGCCAATGAAGGCAATGAATTGCAGTCGCCGGGACCGGATTCGAGCCCCTGAGGCCGTCCACCCGGATTCTCCCTAACTACCTGATATCAAATGCCTTGAGCGCTTCCACTGAATCCTGTTTCTCAACCTCGTCGACGCGGTCGACCCGGGCGAAGGGCGGACCCCGCCGCAGTTCGGCGGCGAAAGCCGCGACCGCCTCCGCGGTGCCGACAGCCAAACACTCTACCCGGCCGTCGGGAAGATTCCGCACCCAGCCCGTCACGCCGAGCCGGAGCGCCGTCCGGCGCGCGAAAAAGCGATAGCCGACGCCCTGCACCGCGCCGGAGACGAGGAATCCGCGCGTCATGCGGGCGTGCGGCGACGCTCCCTCGCGATGCCGACCACGATCGGCAGCACCGAGAGCCCGATGATGACGAGGACGACGAGGCTGAAGTTGTCCCGCACAACCGGGAGCGTCCCGAACCAGTACCCCGACCAGACGAAGAGGTTGACCCAGAGCGCGCCGCCGCCCACGCTGTAGGCGAGGAACCGCAGATACGGCATCGCGCCGATGCCGGCGACGAACGGCGTGAAGGTGCGCACGATCGGGACGAACCGCGCGAGGACGATCGTCTTGCCCCCGTGACGCTCGAAGAACCGCTGGGTCCGCTCGAGATACTCCCGCCGGAAGAACCGGACCTGGCCGGTGAACGCGCGGGGCCCGACCCACCGTCCCACCCAGTAGTTGACGTTGTCGCCGGCGATGACGGCGGCGAAGAGCAGCAGGCACAGGAGCACGGGATCGAGGGAGCCGAGCGCGGCGAACGTGCCGGCCGCGAAGAGGAGGGAGTCGCCCGGCAGGAGCGGCGTCACCACGAGACCGGTCTCGCAGAACACGATCGCGACGAGAATCGCGTACGTCCACGTGCCGTAGCGCGAGATGATGTCCGCGAGGTGGCGGTCGATGTGGAGGATGAAATCGATGGCGTCGCGGAGCAGGTCCATGGTCAGCCGGCGTCGAAGCCGAAGCGGCCGAGGAGCGGCACGAAGCGCACGTCGGTCGCGGTGAAGGTCCGGATGCGGTCGCCCTGCTTCTCGACCAGCGTGAGGGTCTGGCCGGCCTCGTCCCCCAGCGGCAGGACGAGACGGCCTCCATCGGTCAGCTGCTCCACGAGCGGCGTCGGAATCATCGGGGATGCGGCCGCGACGAGAATCGCATCGTAGGGGGCGAACGCCCTCCAGCCGAGGGTGCCGTCGCCCACGACGACGGTCGCGTTGCGGACGCCGCTCCCCTCGAGGGCGTGGCGCGCCGATTCGGCGAGCGCCGGCACGCGCTCCACCGCGAGCACGGTGCTCGCCACCGCCGCGAGGAGCGCCGTCTGATAGCCGGATCCGGCGCCCACTTCGAGCACGCGGTCACGGCCCGTGAGACGCAACAGCTCGATCGAGCGCGCCTGGACGTAGGGCTGGGAGATGGTTTGCCCCGCCCCGATCGGCAGCGCCACGTCCTCGTAAGCGCGGTGCCGGACGCTCTCCGGGACGAACCGGTGCCGCGGCACCGTGGCCACCGCGTGCAGGACCGCCAGGTCGCGAATCCCCTTCTCCCGCAGGGCCTCGACCAGCTGCTGCCGGTAGCCGCTGTAGCCGTCCGGCGGGCCTATCCCTCCAGCGCCCATCCGCGCACCGTCTCGAGGAGGGAGTAGTTGGTGAGGTCGAGATGGAGCGGGGTGACCGCGATGTAGCCGTCGTGGACCGCCTGGTGGTCGGATTCGGCGTCGCCGGTCCAGGTGATCTCGCCGCCGCCGATCCAGAAGACCTCCCGTCCCCACGGGTCCTTCATCCGGGTCAGGCTCTCGCTGAAGTAGCGGCTGCCGAGCTTGCAGACGCGCACGCCCTTGACCTCGTCGCTGGAAATGGCCGGGAGATTGATGTTGATGAGGGTGTGCTTCGGGAACTCCTTCACCTCGGTGATGCTTCGCACCAGCCGGATCAGCCGGGTGCGGTAGGTCTCGAGCAGCTCCTCGTCGCGGCTCGCGAGCGAGATGGCCACGCCCGGGATTCCCAGCGTCACCGCCTCCATCGCGGCCGAGACGGTGCCCGAGTAGAAGACGTCCTCGCCCATGTTCGGGCCGCTGTTCACCCCGGAGAACACGAACGCGGGCGGATCGGGCATCAGCGCCCCCACCGCGAGGAGCACGCAGTCGGTGGGGGTGCCGTCGACCTGGAACGAGCCGTCGTGGCGGCGCCGGGGCCGCAGTGGCCCGTGGAGGCTCAGCGCGTGGGAGGTGCCGCTCTGCTCCCGGTCGGGCGCGACCACCGTGACGGTGGCCACCTGCCGGCAGACGTCGGCCAGCAGGGCGATGCCCGGTGCGTGGATTCCGTCGTCGTTGCTCACCAGGATGTTCACGGCGCCTCCGGCGGTGGCTGGCCGTCGAGAATGGCGAGGACCCGGTCGAGCTGAGTCCCCACATCGGCGAGGGTCCCGTGCGACGCGGCCCGCGACGCCTGGGCCTTGAGCTCGCCGCTCTTCCGGTACTGCTCCAACCGCTGCCGCGCGCCTTCGATGGTGTACTTCTCGACGTACAGCAGGTGCTTCACCAGCATGATCAGCTCGACCTCGCGACTCTTGTACACCCGGTTGCCCGACCGGTTCTTGGCCGGGCTGAGAAAGCGGAACTGGCTCTCCCAGTAGCGCAGCACGTGCGGCTTGAGATCGGTGAGGGCGCAGACCTCGCCGATCGAGAAGAACTCCTGCTGGGGCCTGGGCAGAGTCACGTCCACTGCTCCGGCTTGAGGGTCCGTTCCATGAGCTCCGCGATGGCCTGGGCGGGGGCCTTCCCTTCGAACAGGAGGGCATGCACCTGGGCGGCGATGGGGAGCTCCACGCCGGCCCGGGCGGCGAGCCGGATGGCGGCGCGGGCGGTGTTGACGCCCTCGGCCACGGAGCGGCGGCTCGCCGTGTACTCCTCCAGGGATTCCCCGCCGGCCAGCGCCACGCCCAGCGCGCGGTTCCGGCTCAACGCGCCGGTGGCGGTCAGGATGAGGTCGCCCATCCCCGCGAGTCCCGCGAACGTGTGCGGGTCCGCCCCCATGGCCAGCCCGAGCCGGGTGATCTCGGCGAGCCCCCGGGTGATGAGCGCGGCGCGCGGGTTATGCCCCAGCCCGAGGCCCTCCAAGACCCCCGCGGCGATCGCGATCACGTTCTTGAGCGCGCCGGCGATCTCGGTGCCGAGCACGTCGGCGTTCCGGTACACCCGGAAGTACGGCGCCGCGAAGAGCCGCTGGATCGCCGCCGACGCCTCGGCGTCGGCCGACGCCGCAACGACGGCGGTGGGCTGCCGGTCGTAGACCTCCCGCGCGAAGCTCGGCCCCGAGAGGGCGACGAACCGGCGCCCCGGCAGCAGCTCGGCGGCCACCTCGGAGGGAAATCGCAGCGTGTGGGTCTCCAAGCCCTTGGTCGCGCTCACCAGGATTGCGCCGGCGGCCAGGCTGCCGGCCGCTCCCGCGAGCACGCTCCGCATCGCATGGCTGGGCGCCGCGCAGAGGACGACGGCGGACGAGGCCACGGCCGTGGCGATGTCGCCGAAGGCCCGGATCGACGGCTCGAGCGGCGAGCCGGGAAGGAAGAGCGGGTTCTCGTGACCCTGATTCACGGCGGCGACGACTTCCGCCTCGTGCGCCCAGAGACGCACCTCGAGGCCCTTCCGCGCCAGCAGGTCGGCCAGCGCCGAGCCCCAGCTGCCCGCGCCCAGGACCGTCACCGGACCCGGGGTCACGACGCCTTCTCCTGCGCGTGCCGCCCGAAGCGGTGCTCGGTGCCGGCGAGCAGCCGGCGGATGTTGGCGCGGTGGAGCACGACGATCAGGATCGCGAAGACGAGGAACGGCCCCACCAGATCCCGCCGCTCGGGGTGCAGCAGCCAGACCGCCGGGGCGAGCGCGCTCGCCGCGATCACGCTCCCGAGGGAGACGTAGCCCGTGAGCTTGACGACCAGCAGCCAGACGCCGAGCGCGGCGAGAAACGCCCACGGCGTGAGGCCCAGCACCACGCCGGCGCCGGTCGCCACGCCCTTCCCGCCGCGGAACCGCACGAAGATCGAGTACACGTGCCCCACGACGGCCGCGCCGCCCAGGAGGAGCGGGAGGAACGCCCCGTCGCCGGCGCGCGGGGCGAAGACCGCGACCGGCACGGTCCCCTTCAGGAGATCGAAGAGGCCCACCGGAACCGCGTAGCGCCAGCCGAGGACGCGATAGAGATTCGTCGCGCCGAGGTTCCCGCTCCCGAGCGCGCGGAGGTCCTGGCCCTTCACGAGGCGCACGAGGAGCCAGCTCGTCGGGATGGCGCCGACCAGGTAGGAGGCGAGGAACCAGGGCCACGCGGTCATCGGCCGCGCGATCCCTTCCGGCTGAACTTGATCCGGACCGGGGCGCCGGTGAACGCCCACGCGCTCCGGAAGCCGTGGGCCAGGTAGCGCTGGTACGACTCGGGCACGTCGTCGGGCCGGTTCGAGACGATCGCGAAGGCCGGCGGCGCGGTGCCGATCTGGGAGGCGTAGAGGAGCTTGACCTCCTCACCCGGCTTCTGCGGGGGCTGCTGCTTCTGCACCAGCTCCTCGAGGACCCGGTTGACCTCCGCGGTCCCGACGCGCTTCTCGCGGGCTTCGGCCACCTCCAGGATGAGCTCCAGGACCTTCTGCACCCGCTGGCCGCTCAGCGCCGACAGATACACAAACGGCACGTAGGCGAGGAACGGCGCCTTCTCGATGAGGATTTCCTGCCCCCGCCGCGCGGTGTTTGCGTCCTTTTCCGGCACCAGGTCCCACTTGTTCACCGCCGCGATCAGCCCGGCGCCGCGCTCCCACGCTTCGCTGGCGATGCGAAGATCCTGGTTGTGCAGCCCGAGCGTCGCGTCGACGACCAGCACGCACACGTCAGCCCGCTCGATGGCGCGCTGGGTCCGGAGCGTCGAGTAGAACTCCACGTCTTCCTGGACGCGTGCCCGGCGCCGGAGGCCCGCGGTGTCGATGAAGCGGAGGACGCGGCCGTGATACCGGAGGACCGAGTCCACGGCGTCGCGCGTGGTCCCGGCCTCGGGATGCACCACGTACCGCTCCTCCCCCAGCACCCGGTTGGCCAGCGACGACTTCCCCGCGTTGGGCCGGCCGACGATCGCCACCTGGATCTCGTTCTCTCCCTCGTCCTCCGCCGCGGGAGGAAGCTTTTCCACGATGGCGTCGAGGAGGTCGCCGCTGCCCTTCCCCACCCCCGCCGACACCGGCACGGGCTCGCCGAACCCGAGCGTGTGGAACTCGTGCTGCCCGGTCTCGTCGGGGAGGCGGTCCAGCTTGTTCGCCACGACGAGCACGGGGCGCCGGACGCGGCGCAGCTTCTCGGCGATCGCCTCGTCCACCGGATGAAGCCCCTCGCGGGCGTCGACCAGGAGCAACAGGAGGTCGGCCTCCTCCACGGCCATCTCCACCTGGGCGCGGATCGCCTTGTCCATCGGCTCCCCGGAATCCGGCACGAGTCCCCCGGTATCCACCAGCCAGAACCGGCGGCCGGCCCATTCGGCGTCGCCGAAGTGCCGGTCGCGGGTGGTCCCGGCGTGCTGCGACACGATCGCATCGCGGCCCCCCAGGATGCGGTTGAAGAGCGTGGATTTCCCGACGTTGGGGCGACCGACAATCGCCACGGTGGGCCGGCTCACGCCGCGGCTCCGAGCGCGAGGGCGTCGCTGAAGTCCTTGCTGAACCGGATGGGCATCGGAAGCTCGTCCGCGAGCGACTCGGCGCTCACATCGTCGATGAAGAGCCCGTCGTCGTTCACCGATTCCCCGGGCAGGAGGACGAGGTCGAGCCCCTGACGCTCCGCCAGTGCCGAGCCGATCGAGCGCCCCGGAAGCAGTCCGGCGGTCGTGACCCGAGGGCCGAAGAGTCCGTTCTCCACGACGATCAGCTCGAAGTGCGCGCGAGCCGCATCGGCGAGCGGCGCGAGGACCTGGGGCATGAGCGGCCCCATCGAGGCTCCCGTCACGATGCCGATGCGGAGGCCTTCCCACTCCCGGAAGCGCTCCGCCTCCGCGCGGATCCGCTCCTGGAGGAAACGAACCGACCCGACGCCGTTCTCGACCTGCTCGAAGTCGCCGTATGCCGCCGCGGCCGGCAGCGGGAGATCCGCCCGGAGGTAGAGCTCGTCGGCGCCGAAGATCCAGGGCGAGCCGCGCTCCCGTCGCGCCCGCGACTGCCACCGCTCGACTTCCTCCACCGCCAGGCGGCACTCTCCGAGCGTTGGCTCGCGCACCCGGGCATGCTTGCTGAACTCGGTGAGGCCGACGGGGACCACCGACACGCTCAGGACCGGGTCGCCGAGCGCATAGAGGTCGCCGATGCTCCCGGTGAGCACGGGACCGTCGTTGACTCCCGGCGAGAGCACGATCTGCGTGTGGAACTGCAGGCCGTGTCCCGCGAACCGGCGGAGCTGCTCCAGGACATCGGGGGCCGCCGGGTTCCGGAGGAGCCACCGCCGGATGACGGGGTCGGTGGCGTGCACCGAGACGTAGAGCGGCGAGAGCCGGTACTCGATGATCCGCTCGACGTCGTGCGGCTTGAGGTTCGTGAGCGTCGCGAAATTGCCGTACTGAAACGAGAGCCGGTAGTCGTCGTCCCGGATGTAGAGCACCTCGCGGAGCCCTACGGGAAGGCCGTCGACGAAGCAGAAGTCGCAGCGATTGGCACAGCGGCGGATCCGCGGCGGCTCCACGGTGACGCCCAGCGGCTCTTCCAGGGGCCGCTCGATCTCGAACTCGAGCTCGGTGCCGTCCGCCTGCCGGATGACGAGCGTGAACTCCTCGTCGGCGGTCAGGAATTCCCAGTCGAGAAAGTCTTCGAGCTCGCGACCGTTCACGGACACGAGCTCGGTGCCGGGAACGAGCCCGAGCTCCTCGGCGATCGACCCCGGCTGGACAGCGGTCACCTTGATCACGGCGGGGAAGGTACGCTACATCCCTGAAAAATCAAGAGTTAGGCCTTCTCACTTCACCTCATGTCGAAGGGTTTGCGGGCGGAAAAGAAAACCCCGCCGGGCGGTGGCTCCGGCGGGGCGTTCCGGTAGTGATCGAGAGCGGGCGACCGGGTTCGAACCGGCGACATCCAGCTTGGGAAGCTGGCGCTCTACCAACTGAGCTACGCCCGCAAGGCGCCGCGAAATCTGGGCGCGGCGCCGGGGGTGGTCAACCGGCGGACTTCTGGCGGTACCGCCAGCCGGCGATGCCTTCTCCCTTCCCTTCCACCTGCACCGGGTGCTTGGCACCTTCCTTGAGCACCGGGATGGTGAACTCCTTGGTGTCGACCACGGCGCCGCTCGTATTCATGAACTCGAGCACCACGACCATCGGGGCCGTCTTGAGCGGATTCCCCTTGGGGTCGAGCGGATTCCTCCCCGTCGCTTCGCCGGTGAACTTTGCGCCGGACTGCCCCATCTGGAACCCCGTCACCTCGATCGAGAACGGCAGCGCGATGAGCCGCTCGGCGGTCTTGAGCACCGCATCGTCCTCCTTGAGCGCCCGCTGCCCCTGCGCCAGGAGCCGGAGGCCGTCTTCGTTGAGGGGCTCGATCTCGAGGAGCTTCTGCGCCTCGGCCACGAGCATCTGGTTCGACGGGGCGGCGGCGGCTTCGACTTTCGTGGCGCTGTCGACGAGCTTCGCCTTGCGGAGCGAGTCCCCCTTGGCGCGCGCCGCGTTGGCCATGGCGAAATAGCTGTTGGCCAGGTTGTAGCGGGCGTCCCGGCTCCAGGGATTCCGCTGCACCGCCTTCTTGAACGCGTTCTCGGCCTCCTGATACCGGCCCGCGTTGAAGGCCGCGACTCCGACGGCCATCAGGTCCGACAGGTCGAGGGAGTCGAGGTTCGACTTGGAGAACTCGGCCACCATGGCGAGCTCGATCGCCGTGGCGCTGTCCTCCATGCCCGCGGCCCGGAACGAGCCGGCCAGGGCCTTGCGGGCCTCGGTGTCGCCGGGGTTCCAGCCGAGATACTTCCGGTAGGTCGCGATCGCGTCCGGGAACCGGTTCACCCGCTGGAGCATGATCGCGAGGTTGAGCGCCGAGGAGTTCCGATCCTCGACCAGGCTGGTGTCCTTCTCCGCGATCTCGAGGGCCTTGGTGAAGTAGGCCACCGAGCTGTCCGGCTGATCGGCGTTCGCGAAGACGACGCCCATGTTGGCGAACACGTGCGGCAGCCCGCGGAAAAGCCAGCTCGCCTCGCGGAAGAGCGCGAGGGCGCTGTCGGTCTGGCCGTTCCGCTGCATCTCGAGCCCGACGTTGGCCAGCGCCGCCCAGGTGTTCTGGCGATAGCTGTTGATGTCGATCTCGCAGGCGGGCTGGAGCTCCTGCGCCTTCGTCCAGGCCGAGTCGACGGCCCGGGCGTTGCCCTCGAGGAGGGCCATCCGGCCGAGGTAGTACCACGCCGCGGGATTCTTGTCCTGCGCCTCCGCCGTGATGGCGGTGGTGAGGCTCTGCCGCGCCCCCGCGAGCAGCGTCGCCTTCTCCGCGGGCGTCTTGGCGTCGTACGCCTTCTTCAGCTGGTCCGCGCCGCGCTCCACGTTCTTGTTAAGCGCCTTCAGCGGGCAGAGCGGTGGGGCGTACTTGCCCTTCTGGGTCTCCGCCAGACGGGTGTTCTGGGCGCCGAGCGAGCCGGCGGCCGCGGTGGAACCCAGGATGAGAACAGCGAGAACGCGCGAGGTCATTCCAACTCCTTTGGTGCGGCTGTGACGCCCGGGGCCTCCCGCGGGCGAGTGCGTCGCTCCGCCTGCGCGGTGAGCTCCCGGGCCACATCGTGCGCCGGCCGCCCGGTTCGGCGGGCTTCCGACAGGACGTCGTCGAACTCCGGCTTGGTACGGGGGCCGTTCGGCCCCTCCACGGTCTTTACGCGAATTCGCCCACCGGCGTTCCGCTCGAGGGTCCACTCCCGCCGCTCCAGCGTCCTGCGCTCGGCGCTCCAGCGGCGGATGCCGAGCGTCGTGCTGTGGGTGAAAATCGCCTCGGCCACTTCGTCCTCGCGGTCGGGCGGGACCTGCGCCTCGAGCCGAAACCCGATGCGCCCCTTCTTCATCTGGGTCGCCCAGACCTGCACGTCCAGTGCTCCCGCCGCCACCACGGCCTCCCGCAGCGGCTCCAGATACTCCGGGCTCAGGTCGTCGAGGTCGGTCGCCAGGAGCGTCACTTCCGCCGCCTCCGGAGCGGGCTCGGCCAGCATCAGGCGGAGGGCGTTGGGATAGCCCTCGGGATTCCTCGTGCCGGCACCCCACGCTGTGCGCACCGGACGCCAACGGGTCGGGGGCGCTCCGGCGGAGAGCACGCGGAGCAACGCCGCCCCGGTCGGAGTCGTCGCCTCGCCCCGCACCGGACCGCCCGAGACGACCGCGAGCCCCTCGAGGAGGATCGCCGTCGCCGGAGCCGGCACCGGAAGCTGCCCGTGAGCCGACCGCACCCAGCCGTTCCCGACCGCGACGGGCCGCGAGTAGACCGCGCTCACGCCCAGCCGCTCGAACCCCTCGACGGCGCCGACGATGTCCACGAGAGCGTCGGTGGCGCCCACCTCGTGCAGGGCCACGCGCTCGGCAGGAATGCCGTGGACTCGCGCTTCGGCATCGGCGATCAGCTCGAAGGCGCGGCGGGCGAGCTCTCGCGTCCTGGCCGACAGGGGAGCCGAATCCACGACCTTGAGCAGGGTCGAGACGTGACGATGCGGATGGGCGGCGGTGTGCTCGCCGGTGGCGTGTACCCCATGGCTGCCCTCGGGAACGTCGCCGGGCTCCTCGACGGCGCCGTCCGGCGACCGGACCGTCACCTTGGTGGCCCGGATTCCGCACCGGTCGACCGTGGTCGTCTCGACGGTGACGCCGTCGAGGCCGAGCCGGCCGGGGAGCTCGTGGAGCCAGTCCACGGGGACACCGGCATCGATCAGCGCCCCGAGGAGCATGTCCCCGCTCACCCCGGCTGCGGGGTCGAGAATCGCGACCAGCCCACTCGGCATAAGAGTGGAAATATCACTCCGGATCAGGGTCGAAGCAATTGCGATGGCTCACGATAGAGCCATCCGGCTCCGGTGTTGAAGAGGACGATCTTCTCCCTCGCGGACAGCACGCCGCGCTCGAGGAGCCGGCGGGCGCCGGCGATCGCGGCACCCCCTTCGGGGCAGACGTCGATCCCCTCGAGTCGCGTCGCGGTCTCGGCGGCGGACACCAGCTCCGGATCGGGTACGGCCACTGCCCCGCCCTCACTCTCCCTGAGAGCGCGGAGCATGAGCCGGTCGCCAAGCGGACCCGGCACTCTCAAGCCGCTGGCGACGGTCTCGGGGTCGGGCCAGGGCTCGCAGCCTTTGCGGCCCTCCTCGAAGGCCTTCACGACGGGGGCACACCCTTGCGACTGGACAGTGTACATCCGCGGGAGCTGCCCCTCGATCCAGCCCGCGTCGCGAAGCTCCTGAAACGCCTTCCACATGCCGATGAGCCCGGTGCCTCCGCCGGTCGGATACAGGATCGCATCGGGAAGCGACCAGCCCAGCTGCTCGGCCAGCTCGAGCCCCATGGTCTTCTTCCCTTCGATGCGATACGGCTCGCGCAGCGTGGAGAGATCGAAGGCTCCGCTCTCGGCCGCCCAGGCGCGGCTCGCCTTCCCGCAGTCGCCGATATGGCCGTCGAGGAGTGTGAGCTCGGCGCCGAAGGCGCGGATCTGGAAGAGGATGGTGGCCGGCGTATCCCGGGGCGCGAACACCCGGACCGGAATCCCCGCGCGGGCCCCGTAGGCCGACGCAGCGACGCCGGCATTCCCCGCCGTGGGCAGCGTGAAGCCGGGGGCGCCGGCCGCGGCGGCGCGGGTGACCGCGGCGGTCACCCCGCGTGCCTTGAAGGAGCCGGTCGGGTTGGTTGCCTCGTCCTTGAGGTAGAGATCCGGGGCTCCCAGATGTGCTCCGAGACGCCTGACCGCGAGCAGCGGCGTGCCGCCTTCGCCCAGTGAAATCGGGTCCTCGCCCTTCTCGACGGGAAGGAAGGGCGCGAAGCGCCACATATCCCGCCGGTTTCGAAGCCCCTCGCCCGGAGTTCGCCCGATGACCCGGCCCCGATACCGGACCAGCCAGGGCCGGCCGCACGCGCAGACGGTCGGGAGCCCTTCGGCGCCGCGCTCGGTCGCACACTCGGAACAGACGAGATACCAGTCCACCTAGGCTCGATCCTTGAGCTGGGCGAGGATGCGCTCGGCGAGCGCGAGGGAGAATCCGGGAAGCTGGGCAATCTCGGCGGCGGTCGCGCTCTGCACGCCCGCCAGGCTGCCGAAGCGCTCGAGGAGACGGCTGCGCCGCGTCGCGCCGATGCCCTGGATCTCGAGCAGCGCGGAGGTGATCGTGCGCGCGGTGCGACGCTTCCGGTTGTACGCGACGCCGAACCGGTGGGTCTCGTCCCGGATCCGCTGCAGCAGGCGGAGCGATGGACTGCGCCGCGGCAGCCGAAGCGAATCGGCCCGGTTGGGGAAGAAGATCTCTTCCTCCCGCTTGGCGAGTCCCACCATCGGGGTCCGCTCGAAGCCCAGCGCCCGCGCCGCCTCGACCGCCGCGCCGAGCTGGCCCTTCCCGCCGTCAATGACGAAGAGGTCCGGAATCGGCTTCCCCTCGTCCCGCCTGCGGGTCAGGTACCGGGTCACGACCTCGTGAATCGCCGCGTAGTCGTCCTGCTGTCCCTCGGACGATTTGATCCTGAATTTCCGGTAGTCGGCCTTGCGGGGCCGTCCGCCTTCGAACGCGACCAGCGAGCCCACCGTGTCGCGTCCCTGGTTCGTCGAGATGTCGACGCAGACCATGAACCGTGGCACGATCGCCAGACCGAGGTCGCGGCCCAGCGCATAGACCGGGTCCTCCGCCCGCTGGTCCGCCTCGAACGACTCGAGCCGGAGACCCTCGAGCAGGTGCCGGGCGTTGCGCTCGGCGAGCTCCACCCAGCGGCGGCCCATCCCCCGGGCCGGGACGACCCAGCTCGTCTGCGGCAGCAGCGCCTCGAGCGTGGCCAGCTCGGCGGGCGCGAACGGCAGGAGCACCCGGGCCGACCGGCCCTCGGTCGGCACGTAGTAGCGCACCAGGAACGCCTCGAGGATCGCGGCGTCCGGTTCCTCCTCGAGATTCTCCAGGAAGCGGTGGTCGGGGGCCAGCACCCTGCCCTCCCGGACCCGGAGAAGCACGGCCACGGCGTCGTCGCCGTCACGCGCGTAGCCGATGGCGTCGGCGTCTCCCGTCCCGACGGCCTCGATCGAGGACGGCGTCTCGACCTGGTCGAGCCACTTGAGCGCATCCCGCAGATCGCGGGCCCGCTCGTAGTCTTCCCGGTCGCTCGCGTCCCGCATCATGTCGCGGATCCGGGCGCGAACGTCCGCCGTCCTGCCCTCGAGGAAGGAGATGACTTCCCCGATCATCGTGCGGTACGCGTCCTCGTTCACCCATCCGACGCAGGGGCCGTGACAGCGGCCGATGTGATAGTCGAGGCACGGGCGGTCGCGCCGCTCCCGCGGGATGTCGTCACTGCAGCTCCGCACGGTGAAGATGCGCCGCACCAGCTGCAGCACGCGCCGCATCTCGGCGACGTCGGTGTACGGGCCGAAGTAGCGGGCTCCCGGGAGGTCGCGGCGCCGGGTGACGAGGATGCGCGGGAAGGGGTCGCGGAGCGTGATGGCGATCGAGGGGTAGCTCTTGTCGTCCTTCAGACGGACGTTGAAGCGGGGCTGGTACTCCTTGATGAGGTTGTTCTCGAGGAGCAGCGATTGCGCCTCGTTCTGGACAACGATCGTATCGATGTCGCGGATGAGCCGGACCAGCAGCCCGTTCTTGGGGCTCGACGCATGATCGGCGGTGTAGTAGCTCCGGGCCCGCGCCCGGAGATTCCGCGCCTTGCCGACGTAGAGGACCTTCCCGGCCGAGTCCTTCCAGAGGTACACGCCGGGTCCGTCCGGCAGCGATTCGATCCGGCGGGCGAGCGCCTCGCTCGGCGGGCCACCGGTCATCGCGCCGTCCGGAGCCGCGCGAACAGCTCACGCGCGAACGGCACGCGAAGCCACCAGGTGAGCCCGAGGTACACGAGGCCGAACGGCGCCAGCACGAGGAGCGCGGTCAGGACCGGTCCCAGGCGCCCCCGTGTGAGCAGCAGGGCGCCCCACCCCGCCGCGGCACCCGCGATCGCGGCCCCCCAGAGTCTGACCGCGAGCCCCGCGGGAAGGCGCGCCGCACCGAGCCGGCGGTCGAGTCCGCGCCGCAGCAGGAAGAACTCGATCGTGGCCGCGATCGCACCGGCGAGGGTGATGCCCACCGCTCCCCACCGGGGATCGAGACCGAGCAGGCCGGGAACCACCAGCGCCCCGAGACTGCCGAGCAGAATCGTGGTCCCCACGCGGGCGGAAGCATAGCGAAACGGCGTACGGGTATCGTGCAGCGCGAACCAGGCAGACGAGCACAGGCGGGCCGAGGTTCCGGCCAGGAGACCGACGGCGGAACCCGCGAGAATCCCCCAGACGTAGCGGGAGTCGGCGCGGGTGAAGGCCCCGGTCTCGAAGACCGCGCCGGCGATCACGTGGCCGAGCGCGAGGCTCGCGACGGCGGACGGAATCACGAAGTAGGCGATCTGCACGAGGCCGCGCTCGAGTCGCTCCCGCAGCGCGGCCGGGCCGGCTCCGGTCGATCCCGCCTCCGCGGCGAGCGAGGGAAGCTCCGCCGCCGCCACGGAGACGCCGAAGAGGCTCACCGGCAGCGTATACAGGAGCTGGGCGCTCGCCAGGCCCGCCGCCGCGCTGGTGCCGAGAAAGCTCACCAGGACGGCATCGACGTAGGCGCTGACCTGGACGACTCCGCGGCTCAGGAGGGCGGGACCGAGACCGGACAGCACGCTGCGGATCCCCGGATCGCTCCGTGAGGGCCGCGTCAGGACTCCTCCTGCCGCGGCGCGCGCGGCCGGCAATTGCACGAGCAGCTGGAGGAGTCCGCCCGCCACCGCGCCCCAGGCGGTCCACACCACGATGGACTCGGCGGGCGCGCCGGCCGGCGCCAGCAGAGTGGCCGCGATGATGGCCGCGTTCCACACCACGGGCGCCGCGTAGGACAGGAGAAACCGGCGATGACTGTTGAGGATGCCGAGGCACCACGCCGACCAGACGAGGAGGCCGGTGCCCGGGAAGAGAATGCGCACGAGCTTCCGGGTGAGCGCACGCTTCGGCTCGTCCCAGCCGGGCGCGAACACGTCGACGAGGAGCGGGGCTATGGTCACGCCGATCGCGACCAGCACCGCCACCACCACACCGAGCAGCGCCGCCACTCCCCCGGCCACCCGGCGGGCCTCCTCGCGCCGGCCCTCGGCCAGCAGCCGCGCGTACACCGGGATGAACGAGGCGGAGAGCGCGCCTTCCCCCAGAAGATTCTGCAGGATGTTCGGGATGCGGAACGCCTGGCTGAACGCGTCGGCGGCGTCGGAAAGGCCGAGGAAATGGGCGAGGACGCGCTGCCGGACGAGACCTGCGAGTCGACTGACGAAGATGCCCGCGGCGACGAGGCCCGCCTCGCCGCGGCCGCGCCGGGAGGGGGGTGTCAGGGAGACGAGCGGGGCGGCAGCGAAGGCCGGTTACCCCCTTCCTCGAGGAGCCGCTGGAAGAACTGGTTTTCCTCCTTGAGCCCTTCCACGGCCCGGGTCAGGTCTTCAACCTCGCTCTCCAGCACCTCGACCTTTTTCACCAGGTCGGCGACCTGGGGGGGGACCTGATCTCCCCCCTCCAGCCGGCGCGCCACCGCCCGGCCGATCGGGGAATCGACCAGGATTCCCACGATCGGAATCATGAGCGCGACCAGCAGGATGATGCCGAGGATGAGCATGATCGAGTCTAGGCGGTCACCGGAGCCGCTTCAAGAGCCCGGGCATACCACGCATCGATGTGCCGGGCGAGGTCATCGAGGAGACCGGTTCCGTAGCGCGCGAGGAACCCCGCGGGCGTGAGGACCCGCTCCTGGGGACGGCCATCGGGCCGGATCGAGGCGCGGGCGCGCTGGACCTGGCCGAGCTCGGTCGCTTCCCGCTTCCGGGCGTGCTGGATCAGCTTCTTCTCGAGCTCCGCAGCCGCATGAAGCGCCTGGCCCCGCGCGCTCGCGGCGGGCCGCTCCAGCGTGGGGTCCACCGCCCGGGCCATCTCCGAGACGGAACCGTAGCCGCGCTCGATGAGCTCGCGCAGGGTCACGAAGGCCCGCTCGGTGCCCTCCGGCAGCGCCGCCCGCGCGATCCGCTCTTCCAGCTCCGCGCCGGGTCGCTGCAAATCCTCGATCGACGCGCCCAGCTTCTCGAGCAGGCGGGTCACCCGCGGCTCCACAACGAGGCCCGACCAGCGCGGAACCGGCGTCTGGATCGGCACGCCCATGCGCCGGTAGATCGGGTGCGCGAGCTCGAGGTAACGGAGCTCACCCGGCCCGGCGACGTAGGCGACCGTCGGGAGCAGCGCGCTCTCGACGACGGGCCGGAGCAGCACGTTCGGCGAGAGGGCTCGCGGATCGCGCTCCGCGAGCCGCCCGAGCTCGGCCGCGTCGATGCGCTGCTTCGCGCGGCGCAGGTGGAACGCGTCGCCGTCGAGCACGAGCCGGTCGCGACCCAGCGGCCCATCGACGAAGACGAGGGCGGCGCCGTCGCCCACGGTGACGCCGGGAACCACGCCGCGCGCCTCGAGCGCGCGATGCGCGGCCGCGAGCTCCGCGTCGAGCGTCCGCCCGTCTTCCAGAGCGCGGAGGAGCAGCGGGGCCGCCGCCGCCTTGACCGCCGCGTGGGTGCTGTCGAGGCAGAGGATGCCGAGCGGCGCGACCAGCTCGGCCAGCGCTCCCGCGAAGGCTCCCGCCACCGTGGCCCCGGCGCGATAGTGCCGGCGCAGCCACGAGGTCACCGCGTCGCGGGCATCGGATGCGGGCAGGCTCGCCTCGAAGAGCTGCAGCAGCTCCGCGATGCCTTCGCCGAGGGGCTCACGCCAGAGCGGGGTGAGCGGAGCGTCGGACGCGCGCGCGGGGAGCCGTGCGGTCACGAGCGCGCCGTCTCCCCCGATCCACGCCGCGGTGGCGACCTCCCCGAGGTCGTGATCGTCGCCCGGCACCCAGTACACCGGGACGACCGGCCGCTTCCAGCGGGTCTCGAGGAGCCGGGCGAGGGCGCGCGCCGAAAGCGCCTTGTACAGCACGTAGGCCGGCCCCACGAAGAGCCCGGGCTGCTGCCCCGTCGACACGACCAGCGCACCAGGCTCCCGCAGCCGCTCGAGTGTGGCGGTCACGCCGCTCGCCCCGACGATGGCCGGCTCGAGCTCCCGGCGCCAGGAATCGGATCGCGGCGAGAGGTCCGGCATGGGAGCCGGGATCGGGGTGTCGACGAGGCGAAGCGTCATGGTGTCCGTCCCGCGCGGCCGGTCTCTCGATGACAGCCCTGCCCTCCCCGGTGATACGGCTCGCCGCGCAGGATCGTCCAGGCCCGGTACCACTGCTCCACCACGACCACGCGAGCCAGCTCGTGCGGCAGCGTGAGCGGACCGAGACTCCACCGGGCGCCGGCCTGTCGCACGACGCCGGGATCGAGACCCGCCGCGCCGCCGATGAGGAGGCAGAGGTCGGAGGCCCCCTCGAGCCAGCGCGCGAGCTGCCGCGCCAGATCTTCGCTCGACCACGGCGTCCCGTCACGCTCGAGCGCGACGACCCGGGTGCGCGCGGGGATCGCCGCCGCGAGTCTCGCTCCCTCCTCGCGCCGGGCCAGCTCCGCCGTGCGCGCCTTGCCGGCCGCGCGCACCTCACGCTCGACGAGGGGGCCGTAGCGCCGGATGCGCCCCAGATACTCGTCGCAGAGCGTTCGGCAGGCGGGGCGGAGTTTGCCCACGGCAAGGACTAGGGTCGTCACACGGACGGCCGGACGGGCAGACGGCCAGACGGCCAGGGACGGGACGGCCAGGGAGGGCTCAGGGCAGCCATCGCTCGCGCTCTGGCCGTCCGGCCGTCCGGGCGTCCGTCCGTCTGCCTACGCATACATTCCGCGCAGGCGGTGCACCTTGGCCACGCGGTCGATCGCGACCATGTAGGCCGCGATGCGCAGGCTCACCTTGTAGGCCTCGGCCCGCTCGGCGACCTCGCGGAACGACGTCACCATGATCTTCTCGAGACGGTTGTTCACCGTCTCCTCGTCCCAGAAATACCCGCCCCGGTCCTGCACCCACTCGAAGTAGCTCACCGTCACGCCGCCGGCGTTGGCGAGGATGTCGGGAATCACGAACACCCCCTTCGACTGCAGGATGTCGTCCGCGCCGGCGGTCGTGGGGCCGTTGGCGCCCTCGCAGATGATCGCGGCCCGCACCTTGTCGGCGTTGTCCTCGGTGATGACGTTCTCGAGCGCCGCCGGCACCAGCACGTCGCAATCCAGGGCGAGCAGCTCGTCGTTGGTGATTCGCTCGGCGTTCGGGAAGGCCTTGAGGGGCTGCTTCTTCTTCACGTGCGCCAGCACCGCGGGGATGTCGAGCCCCTTCGGGTTGAAGACGCCCCCCTCCTTGTCGCTCACCGCCAGGATCTTCATCCCGGCCTCGGCCATGAGCTCCGCGCTGATCGAGCCCACGTTGCCGAAGCCCTGCACGACGACGCGGGCACCCTGCACCGGCCGGTTGAGCCGGAGGAGCGCCTCGCGGGTGACGAACATGCAGCCCCGCCCGGTGGCCTCGCGGCGGCCGAGCGAGCCGCCCATCTCGACGGGCTTGCCGGTCACCACCGCGGTGACGGTATGGCGGTGGTGCATGGAGTAGGTGTCCATCACCCAGGCCATGACCCGCTCGTTGGTGTTCACGTCGGGCGCGGGGACGTCCTTGTCGGGCCCGAGGTACTCGATGATCCCCGAGGTGTAGCGCCGGGTGAGCCGCTCGAGCTCCCCGTTGGACATCGCGAATGGATCGCAGACGACCCCGCCCTTCGCCCCGCCGAACGGCACGTTCACGACGGCGCACTTCCACGTCATCCAGGCGGCGAGCGCCTTCACCTCGTCGAGGGTCACGTTGAGGTCGAAGCGGATGCCGCCCTTGCCCGGGCCACGGGACGAATTGTGGATGACACGATACCCGGTGAAGACCTCGACCTCGCCGCTGTCGCGGAGGATCGGGCACGCCACGATCATCTGCTTCTCCGGATGCCGGAGGACCTTGAACAGGCCGGGCTCGAGGTTGAGATGCTCCGCCGCCACCTCGAAGCGCGCCATCATCTCCTCGAAGGGATTCTCGCCGCCGAGGAAGGTGTCCTTGTCCCGCCGGATGATTCGGTGGCTCATCGTGTGTGTCATGAATTCTCCGCGAGCCCGAAGGGAGGCTCCCTGTGGGTTACAGTCGTTCGATCGGTGTGACGATGGCGTCGAGGGCCGCCTCGATCGCCTCCCGCCCCTCTTCCCACACCAGCTCCTGCCGCGCCACCAGCGGCTCCGGCACGCTCGCGGGCCAGCGATGGCGGAGCTTCACCGCGTCCTTCCCGGTGAGCACCACATGGTCCGCCTTCCGCGCCGCTTTCGCCAGCCAGGCGACGTCCTCGTCGCGGAAGTCGTGATGGTCCTTCCAGGTCGCGACCTGCACCTGCGCCCCCGTCGCCTTGGTCTGCGCGACGAAGGCGTCGGGATCGGCGATGGCCGACGCCGCCACCACCCGGCGGTCCCGCAGGGATTCGGGCGGAAGCCGGCGACCGCTCACCAGGCCCTCGTAGGCCGCGACCGCGAGGTGGACGACCGCCACCGGCCCGTCGACCCGAGGCGTGAGCGTCCTTGCCAGGTCGAGCGCGGCGTCGGCGCCGGCGCGCTTGCGCGTGATCACGAGCGCGCCCGCGCGCCGGAGCGCGTCGAGGCTCTCACGCCACGGCCCGGCGGGAAGCAGCCAGCGCACGGCCCGGCTCGTCTCCGCGCTCACCACGGCGAGATTCAGGTCCCGCCAGACGTCGCGGCGCTGATAGGCGTCGTCGAGGACGAGCACCTGCGCGCCGCGGGACAGCGCCCGCTCGGCTCCGGCCACGCGGTCGGGATCGGCGACCACGACCGCCGACGGGACCAGGTGCTCGTGCACCAGGGCCTCGTCGCCGCCGTAGCCGCGCAGCAGGATGCCCGGCACCAGTCCGGTCCGGGCATAGTGGTCCGCGATCCAGCTCGCGAGGGGCGTTTTCCCCGAGCCCCCGACGGTGAGGTTGCCGACCGCGACGGCGGGGAGCGGGAGATCGTGCACCCGGGACCAGCCCCGGTCGAAGCCGAGGTTCCGGAGCCCGATGCCGAGGCGCCAGAGGCCGGAGAACGGCACCAGGGCCGCCCGCGCGAGTCTCGCGTCGAGGCGGCGGCTCGTCCAGAGCCAGCGGATCAGGCGGTGCCGGTCGCCGCGGCGGGCCATGCCGCCTCCAGAACCGCCCGATCCAGCTCGTCCGTCGCGCGGCGCTCCGCCGCCGCCAGGGCATCGGCGCCTTCGGGCACTTCGAACGGAGCGCCGTACACGACTCGCACGCGGGCGAACGGCTTGGGCACGAGGAACCGGTCCCACGACCGGAGGCGCCAGGCCCGGTTCGCGTCGGCGTGCAACGGCACGACGGGGACGCCGGCCCGCTGCGCGGCGAGCAGCGCCCCGCCCTTGAACGCCCGGCGAGGGCCGTTCGGCCCATCGGGGGTGAAGGCCGCCGT